>DAOMOP010000004.1:0-63716 GCA_035444405.1 Rhodocyclaceae bacterium | reverse complement strand
GTTTGGCCTTGACCGAAGCGGGTGAGACCTTCTAAAATCCGCGCTTTATCCGGGGGCGGTTAGCTCAGCGGTAGAGCACTGCCTTCACACGGCAGGGGTCACTGGTTCGATCCCAGTACCGCCCACCATAGAATCAAGCACTTAGGCCACTCTACGGGGTGGCCTTTTTGCTTGTACGGAATCTGTACGGAAACGCCACTTTCGCCAGCCGCAAAAAAAGCCCGCTCGCGGCGGGCTCGGGTGGGGTGGGGTGGTCAGGCGGGCCGCTTTCGCTGGCGTTTTCCGCGACGCGGTGGTAACCATGGCTCCGGAATCTTGGTCGCAACAAAAGATCCGTCCGGCTGTTCGATCCAGCCGGGTTTCGGACCGGCGTCGAACGGCAGCGGCGGCGAGCCCAGCCGCCGGATGATGTCTTTAAGCTTGGTGGCCAGTTCTGTACTGGCCGTCGTCGCGGAGTATGGCGGGAGAAGGCCGACCGCATTCGCAATCCGCTGAAATGGGCCGCGGTGTCCTGCGCCCGGGGTCGCGGTGTGAATCATTTCATGCACGAGGATATCGAGCACTCGCAAAGGGTCGCCTTGCGGCGTAATCACAATCGCCGTCGTGCCGATTGCCGAGCCGCCAACATACTGCAACTCCCCTTTGCGGATCGTCGCGCGTTGCATCTTGATCGGATACCCAAAACTCACGTCGAACGCCCCCGCGTCGATAGTAACGCCCGCCGGTGCGAACACCTCGGCCGCCAACTCGATGGCGGCTTTGCGCAGCCAGACCGACGCCAGCGGCCGGCGCTCGCCTCGGTGCGCGCCAATGCGGCATCGGTCGCTGCAGAACTTCGCGGTCGAGCGGATCGCTTCAAACTTCGCCCCACAATGGGTACATGTTACAGTCTGCATGACCTTCCTTAGCGTTACACGGAGCAACGCTAGAGTAACACAAAAAAGCCCGCACGCGGGCGGGTCGAGGGGCTACCAGATCGGTAGGGCCTTGCGGACGTTCCCACGCGCGCGCGGGCGAGGGTCAGATTTCAGGTCCGACCCTTGACCGACTCAGAACTGTTGTGGCTTTCCGTTCTGCAAGCTGCTGTTTTCAAAGCAAAACTCAAAATTGAGTTTTGCAGCGGGCGAGGGGCATGAGCAATCAGCACACCCCTTGCCCAAAGATGACGCTCCACACGCGCGCGGGCGAGGGCGGGTCGGTCAGCGGCTCGGCACGTACGGTCGCAGCTCGATCGGGCGCACTAGCGCAAGATCGACAGCCAAGATGTCCACGAACGCCGAGCGCAAGTGCCAGACGTTGCCGATCCGCTCGACGCGAACGTTGTGCTCGCGGCAAGCCTGCAGCACGGCCGCGCGCTGCTGTTCAGGGCTGGCCATCGTCGGCGGCCTCCAGCTCTGCGCGCAGCCGGCGGGCCTCGGCAAGCGACTGCCCGAACGCCGATCCATCAACGTCGAAGCCGGCCAGGGAATCGACCTCGCAGACGTGAACGCCCCAGGGTGGGGTGTTGTCCTGCTGCCTCAGCTTCATCGCCTGCGGGGAGCAGTAGTCGAATTGTGGAACCTTCATGTCAGTCCTCCTGCTGGTAACGGTCGCGCATGCGCTCGTATGGGGTGCGGTGATCGCCGACAGCGCGGGCCGCGGCGCGCGAATCGGTCGTCGCGTTCTTCGCCAGGCGTAACCGGGTCGAACACTGCGCTGCACGAGCCGCTAACGTGTCGCTGGCCCGAATCAGTTTCGCGTACAGATCGGTGTCGGTCAGCGGGTCGAGTGCTTCGAGTGCGGCAGCCAAACGCCGGTATTCAACCGTCACGCGGCAGAACGTTGCCAACATCTCCAAGTTTGGCGCGTCGAAGTATGCCGGCGGCCGGGTGCGGACAACCGACCGCCATAGCTCTGCGGCGGGCTCCGGAAGGCCGATCGGCGGCTCAGGGTGCCTGCCAATAGGCGTAGGGGTACCGGTGGCTACTACAGCCATTGCAGCGGCAGATTTACGCGGCATGGCGATCCTCCGAAAATTTCATTCATTGCTTTGAAGCGGAAAAGAGTTTCGCGTCCGCCTTTCCACAACGAGCATATGCGTTCTTCATCAGTCCCCCCCGTGCCCCTCGCGACGACGATCCCGCAGCCAGCGCAGCACCGCGTCGATGTCGTCGGAGGCGAACTCGGCGTGCATGCGTCCAGGTTCCTGCACGAAGAACCTGCCGCCTCGGTAGTCGCGCTCGCCAACGGTTTGCGCGGCGATGACGATGAGGCCGATGGAGTTAGCTGCGCGGACAAGCCGGCCGATCGGCGGCGGGGGCGGAAGTCGTTTGTCGTGCTGCATGTCTGTGGTCCTCAAGGATCCGCACGGCGGCCGCGAAGCTATCGCAGCTCGCCAGCACTTCGCGGTCGCGCATGACCTCGAACACTTTGCAGTGAGGCTGGAAGCGAATCGAAAGCCCGTGGCGCGCGCTGGTGATCTTTACGGGCGGCTTCACGTTCAGTGCTCCGTGCCGGCCGGCAACACGTCGAAGCGCAGCCGGTGCTCGCTGTCGCCGTAGCGCAGCACGAACGCAGGCCGTTGACGGTCGGCGATGTCCAGGTCGATCGCATCGGGAAGTCCGAGCGTCCGGCAGACTTCGAGAATGCGGGCCTTTTCCCCGTCCATGACCGCGAACAGCCGGGTCAGGTACTCAGGCCGAACGATCATGTCGTCGGTGATCTCGAGGGGTTCCATCATTGCCGTTCTCCTTTCGCCGATAGACGCCATGAATCATCGGTGCCCGGTCGTGCATCGGTGTCTCGGGTGGCGCACCATAGCGACGACTTGCAGGTCACGAACTGCCCAGCCTGGTAGCTCTCTCCGGACTGGAACACTCCGCGATAGACGCCAAGTGCAGACTTCTCGGCCGCCTCCAGGCGTCGCTCCAATTGCTCGACCCGACCCAGCAGAATCGCGCCCGTCGCGCCGATCGCGCGGGCCAGTCCAGCGAAAGTGCCAACAGTGAATTTCTGCAGGGTGCGGTCGGTTTTCATCGCGTCACACATGACCTCGCCGACGCGCTTGGTGATCGTGTCGCGGATGTCCTCGCGCGGCTGTGCCGTATGGCTTTTGCCGTGCACGCTCGTGATCACCGCGTCAGGCTGCGCCGGCACGGCCACCAGTGAAAGTTCGAGCCACTCCCAACTGGTAAACCGCATCCCGCCAGTGCGCCCAATCGGCTCGCCGTCGAGCGTGCGGAAGCCGATCGAAACCGAAGTGATCAGTCCGGCCTTGACGCTCTGCCATGCTTCTTCGACGCGTTCGCGCAGCACTCCGGCCTCGTCGATCCGCGGCATGGTGGCGCGAAACTTCACCCCCTGCCGCGTGGCCTCTGCGTGCTCGACGCGGCCGACGGGCTGGGCGTGATCGTGACCGAGGAGCAGCGGCAGCGGCAGCTTGAACTGAGCACCGAGCGGCTCGACGACATCGCCCATGCGATCCGGGGTCGGCGTCGAAGCGATGCCCTCGATGATGCGCAGGTCAGGATCGATACGGCGGACCTCGAGCTGAACTACGCGCTTTTGCACCGTACTCATCACGCTGCCCCGTATGCGGCGCCCGACACCGTGACGACGGCGCCAGCGAGTGCTTTCCAGTTGACCGCGCGCTCGACCATCAGCGCGACGCTGTCGGTTTGGAACATGCTCACGAGCATCGAGCCGCCGCTCGGCGTCGTGGTGTCGCCCTGCGGGTCGTCGGCCATCTCGATCGACGCGTGCTCGCTCACCTTGATCTCGACGCCCTCGTCGACATAAAGAACTCCGCTCGCATCCAGGAGTGTGATCAGTCCGCCAGCCGAGCCATACGGGCACACTTGCGAGGTGATCGCAGGCAGCCCGGCCAGGTTGCCCCCGCGTGCGCCGATGTCTGCGCCGACGCTGCCCGAGCGCAGGCCAATCTGTGTGGCGAGGCGCGGGTGCATGACCCAGGCGGCGCTCTCCAGGTCGCCAGTGAAGGCGCCCACCGCGGCCTCGATGTCGTCGGCAATGTCGCCGGTTGCGGCAATCGGTGTGATGCCGTTCGTCACGGCCGCCGGGCTCTTGCCGGCGGTGCCGGCGTTCGTCGGCGAGATGAACGAAAGGTCGAGCAGTTGCGCGCAGGCGCGGGCCAGATCACGCCTGATCACGCTTTCGGCTTCGTTCGAAGCGTCGCGGAGCAACTCGTCTGACAGAACGGTCAACGCCGCGATGCGCAGTGCCTCCATGACTTCACGATCGAATGCCGTGCGGCTAAGCGGGCGGGCCGATCCCTCGGCGACCCAATACGCGGTTGTCGCCGTCACCTGCGGCACCACAGGCACGCGAGGCGGAACACGGCGAAGGTTCTGCAGGCGGCCAATGATCGTCGTCGGGCGAACGATCTCGAGGAATTCGGCGGCGGCCTGACGGGTGCCGGAGAGCGCCGAGTAATCCTCGTCGAAGGTGCTGCCCCCGCCGACGGCTTCGCGAAGCACGTTGACGACCCCGCTATTTGCGCCCCATCGATTCGATGCGTAGTGCATTGCTGCGACGGGATCGCCATTGCATACGGCTTTGGCGATGGCGGCGCGGGTAAATGTCGAGCCTTTCGGCAAGAGAGAAACGCTCATTGGTGTTTCCTTTTCTTTGCGGTAATTGATCAAGTGAATCTGCATCAATTATCCGCCAATGCCCAAGGCATTCGTGAATCGTATCCGTGCGTTATCCGACGTTGTCCTACGTTAGCATCCGAAAGTCCGATGAATTTGAATCCATGCGGCCAGATCGGCAATTCTGTAACTCACCCGGCACCCATTCAGACCCAATACGAAGTAAGGCGGACCGTCTCCGGAAAGTCGAATCTCTTTCAGGCGCGATGCGGACAATCCGAGCAATGCCGCGGCGTCTGGCTCGGAAACTCGTTGATCGCCGGAAACGAACATGCCGGATTCACGCGCCGCGTCGAGCAGTAGGGCGGCGCATGCTGCGATGTCATCGTCGAGCATTTCGACGTCCTCACGCATCAAATTGATCGGCGATCTGGTCTGCCGCGGCACGAAGCATTTCGGCCGCTCCTTTCGGCCCGATTGCCGCACGAAGGGCTTTTGCTGTCGCCGCGCAAATGGATGTGCAAACCGTCTGCCGATCTACGCCGATAGCCTCCATTTCACAAATGGTCTTGGCGATCGATTCAAATCCAGCCTGTTCGAATTGATTCATGGTCTGCTCCTTTCGTAAATGCGTTTGACGTATGCGGTCAGCTCGGCCGGCCACTGCCAAGGCTCGGGGATCGGCCAGGGTTTCTTTTCCGTGCTCATGCCTTTTTCCTCAGTAGATGGTCCAGCCAATCGCCGGGCTCAGGCGGAACCTGAACCTCGACATCAATTCCGCGGAGTGCAAGACGATGTGCAACGGCATATGCCGCTTTCTGGCCTGCGAAATTGCGATCGTGATCCGCAAATACGATCAGCTCGCGCACACCCTCGGGCGGCTCGAAGCTCTCGATGCCGGATGTCGAGATGCACGACCACGTTGGAACCTCGAAAAGCTCATACGCGGCAATCGCGGTTTCGACGCCCTCTGAAATGCCCAGGCATTCGGAAACGGGCGTCAGGCGGATTGCGGCGCCAGCAAGGGGCAAGCCCTCCATCAGCTTTTTTGGGGCCGGCACCGGCGCTTTCTGTGCGTCCTGCAGGTAGGTCCGATGCAGACTTACGGCGCGGCCGGCCGGATCGGTGACGAGCGCGAGCATCGCCTTGAACGTGCCGATGTGCTTGCCGCCGTCGTAGTACGGCAACGCCGGGTGCAGACGCAGCGCGAGCGGAATATCGTCCAGCCGCAGCCCGCGACCGCGGAGATACTTGACGGCCTCGTCACCGTCTGCGATCGGCGCTGACTCGCGGTACACATGCCTGAGAGCAGCGAGCTTGTCGTCGTCGGAGCGGCCGGGCTTGGTCGTCATCGGCTGCACCGCGCCTGCTAGCTGTTCGATGCGCTGGGCCACCTCGCGGAACTGCAATCCGGTCACGCCTATCGCGAGCTGCACGCCGTCGCCGGCACCACAGCCCGAGCAGTAGAAGGTGCCGCGCCCCTCGCGGTCGTCGAAGCGGAAGCGGTCTTTGCCTCCGCACATCGGACAGGGGCCGTGCTTGCCCGAGAGGGTGCGCTCGTCCAGCCCGAGCGACAGCAGAATGCCGCGCCAGCGACCGCGGGCAATCGTGCGGACGTCGAGTCGCTCAGACATGATTGTGCACCTCCGTCTTGCGGCCCTTGGCGAACCTGATCTGCCGCGACTTGACCCACTTCAGCAGCTCCGTCGTCGGCGCCGCGGTGACTTCGGCCAAGCTTCGCGGCCACACCCCGAACATTGCGCGGTACTGATGCGCCACCCATCCGTCCGAGTAGCCACGGTGTCGGGCGATGTGCAGGAGCTGTGAGTACGTGTGCTGCTTGGCGTCGCGGGTCGCCGGCTTCTTGCTGCGCTCGATCCGCTGAAGCTCGCCCTCGGTGACGACGACATCGTTCTTGCGCTCGGGCGCGAAGCCACACGCGGGGCACACGTGGACGCCGGCTGGGCGCACGTACTTGCACGAGGGGCAGGGCTTGGGTTCGGACTTCCGGCGCTCCTGGCGCTTGCTGCCGCTTGTGTTGGCGCGGCCGTCGTCGAGCACGAGCGGCAGGTCGTCGGTCGGGAAACCGAGCCGCAGGGTCGTGCCCGAGTGGTCGAGCAGCAGGGCGCGAGTCTTGCCGTCGGCGGGCCGCAGAACCCTGCCGACCATTTGGATGAACCGCGTCAGCGATTTCGTTGGCCGCGCGAGAATCATGCACTCGGTGCTGGGGCAGTCCCAGCCCTCCGCGAGCAATCCGACGTTGCTGAGAACCTGGAACTCGCCTCGAGCGAAGCGGCCCAGGATGTCGGCGCGAGCGTCGTCGTCAGCGTGGTAATCGACGTGCTCTGCCAGCACGCCGGCCGCACGGAACGCCTCGGTGACGTGCTTGCTGTGCGGGATCGACGTGCAGAACGCGACCGTCTGCTTGCCGGCGGCGAGCCGCTGCCAGTGCTGCACGATGTCGCCGATCAGAGCGGGCTTGTCGATGGCCTCGGCGAGCTGGGCCTCCACGTAGTCGGCCTCACCGGCGATGCCGCGACGGGTCGCCACGCCGGAAAGGTCGGGGTCGGCCGGTGCATACGCGTCGAGATCAACGAGGAACCCCGCGTCGATCAGCTCGCGGATCGTTGCGGCGATCACCAGATCGTTGAACACTTGACCCAGGCCAGGGGCGAACGGCGTTGCCGACAGTCCGACAACCGGCACCGCGTTACGCTTCGCGAGCAGCTCGCGGTATTTCCGACTGCCAGCGCAGCCGTGTGCCTCGTCGACGATGATGAGGGACACATCATCGGGAAAGCCACGGGCGGCAATCGTGTCGATACTGCACACCAGCACCGGCGCGTCGAGCGACCGCGTGTTGTCCGCCTGCAGGATGCCGTGCTTGATGCCGGCGCGGGTCAGGTGTGCGGATGCCTGGCCGACGAGCTGCTTGCGGTTGGCAATGAAGGCGACGCGCTTGCCCTTGCTGATGGCGCCGCGGATCACCGCCTCAGCCGTCACGGTCTTGCCGCTGCCGGTCGGGCTGTAGAGCATCACCCGGCGGTTTCCCCGAGCCAGGGACGAGCGGAGCGCGTCGAGCGCGGAGAGCTGGTACGGGCGCAGCTTCATTGCCCACCCCCGATACCGAGATCACGCTCGGCGATTCGCACGTCGTCCTCGAAATCCATCTTCGCCTTGGCTTGGGCCTTCGGCCGTTCGGATGGTGAGGCGTGCGTCGTGTGTAAACTTACGTTTAGGTGCTCGTTACGTTCAACGTCACGTTGATTGCATAAATCGGCATCGTGACGTTCATCGTTACGTGCATCGTGACGTTCAACGTCACGTCCCTTTGCACGAGCTTTCCGGGCCGCGGTCGCTGCCTGCGTCCTGGCCTTGTTGGCGTTGATGGCGGTATAGGCCGCCTCCAAATCCTCATCGGTTCGCCAATGCAGCCATTGCCCGTGCAGAACGTCGAAATAGGGCTCGACATCCGGGCGCACGGCGCACCATTCGTCATATGTGAGGCCAACGATGCGTGCGAGCATGCGGTCGTCGTCGGCCGGCGGGCCATTGCGCCAATACGACATCAGCAGGCGCATATAGCAACCGAACGCCTCGGGGTCGAGATGCACGGTGTCTGCGATCAGATTGGGCAGATGGACGCTGTAGCGAAACGGTCGCGGCGGGTTTGCAGTCGGTCGCCTGTTCATGCGGCCACCTCCGCGAACGGGTTTTGCTCGAACCCCGGATGCGGCCGGCGGGCCATGATCTCCGCCCGATCCCAGGGGAACGAAAAGACCAGCGGCAGGTGGCGCACTCGGTCGACGGATATCGGGTCGCGCCGATACGTCCAGACGACGCCTTCATCGGCAAGCTGATCGCCGACAGCCGGGCCGGTGACGTGGGCGACGAAGACGTTCGCGCCGCGGCCGGCAGCCGGCAACATCCAAAATTCATCGCGCCAGCCATCCGGCACAACGGCGACGGCACACAGCAGCTCGCCACAGCGGAAGGTCGGCATCGGCACGCCGTCGAGTGTCAAATGCGACACCGTGTCGTTTTTGCTCGGCAGCAGGCGCGGCGCCGGCAGCGACTTGCCTTGGGCGGCTCTCATATAGCGTTGAGCCTGCCTCGGTGACACGCTGACGTGCGCAGTCAGCCAGCCGAGCCATTCACCGTGTTGCAGGGTCGCCTTGACTTCGAGCAGCAGCCGACCGGCCTCGCGGGCATGCTCGACGGCCGTTGACGCGTGCCGCAGGGCCAGTTGATGGTGCCGCTCGATGTCGGCTGCGGTAGAATCGGTCGTGCAATGCTGATGTATGCCGATCACGCCCCGTGCCCGCGGGGCGTCGGCTTCTGTGGGGCCGGTCATTGCGGAACCCCGGATTGCTCGGTTTCACGCTCCATGCGCTCGCGCCACTCCGCGGCAGCTTCGCGCGTGACGAATACTCGGCGCCCGACCTTCATCCGGCGCGGGCCGCGACCCTCTTTCCAAAGTGCGTAGAGATGCACCTTGGAGATGCCGTGATCGGCGCAGAACTCAGGGACTTCGTAAACTGGCTTGTCCATCCTTTTGCCTCCGTTCGACAGGGTTCGACTGAACCCCATGAAGCGGAGACTACGGATTGACTATGCCTTAGGCATTCTCGCGAGTTCGCTTAATTTTTGCGGTAGATGCCGTTGATGACCGACTGAATGTCGATGGAAGCGGGCTTGCCTTTCGATGCCTTGCCCCACTGCGCGGCGAGCACTTGGACGTGGTTTGCGGACACGTCGAAGCGGCGTCCGACACGCTCGGCGACCTCTTTGATGGGGCGAGGCGGGGTGGCACGATCGTTCGCGATGCGCGCGTCGCGAAACGCCTCCACGATGTCGCGCTGCCGTTCTTGTCCGATGAGGACGGAAGCCCCTTGCGGGCCGCCTCGCTTGGCGGTCATCTCGACTGCGGCAGCGATCTCGGGCTGTCCCTTCGCAGCGAGCAGGCGCTCGGCGGCGCCGTCGATCCACTGCAAAATGACCTCCGGCACGGGGAGTTGCAGCCGGCGATATTCCTGATACGCCCGCAGCACGCACAGTCCGTTGCGGGTCTTTTTGTACAAGGCGAGATGGCGCTCGGCGTTGCAGTCGGCCGCCCATTGCCGCAGATCGCGGAAAAGGTCGGCATCGTCGCTCATAGCACCTTCACCTTGGCGAGCTGGGCGATAACTTTTTCCTTAATCAGATGCCCGTAGTGCCGTTGGATCATCGCTACGCTGGTGCCGGCGATGCGTGCGACCGTCAGCGGGTCCATGCCCGAGACGATCATTTCCGAGATCGCCACATGCCGAAGGTTGTAGAGCACCACGTCATCAGGTAGGTCGGCCGCAGTGCGTGCCGCTTGCATGGCGTCGCGCCAGTAGAAGCGGGTCCAGGCTTGTCCATCATCGCGTGCGACAAGTGGGGCGGACAGATCGCGCTTGCTGGCGCACGCCTTCAGGTGTGCGAGCGCATCAGGCGACATCGGGATCGTGCGACGGCCGGTCTTGCCGTCGACCGTCAGCAGGCCAGCGCTGTCCAAGTCGCCGACCTTGCAGCCCGCCAGCTCGCCGGGGCGTACCGCGGTCAGCAGCAGTCCCTTGATGAGCCGCTGTAGCTCGGGTGTCGCCGCGGTGATGAGGCGCTTGCGTTCGGCGACGGTCAGGAATCGTTCGCGGCGCTTGCCGACCTTCTCGAAGGATTTGACTCGATCCCACTGCGCGGTCGAGCCGACCAACCCCATTCGATAGGCGAGGTTCAGCGCGGCCTTCAGTGTCGCAAGATCACGGTTCGCGCTGTCCTTCGCGCGGCGCTCGGCGTCCGGGTCGTCGTCATCGTCGGCGACATCAACCAGTGCGTTGCGCCAGTCGGTGATATGCGCGGTGCGCACGGCGGACAACGCGGTTCGGCCGAACTTGGTTCCATACACGTGGCGCTTGAATCGGCCTTCCGCGTCCTTCGCCGTCGTCTCGCCTTTCTCGCGGCGCCGGTCCTCGACGTATCGACGGCAGGCCTCGGCGACGTCCACCACTTCGGTCGATCCGCCTTTGCACTGGTCGAACCACTCGCGCGCCTTGCGGGCTGCCGTGTCGTAGTCGGGCTGTGCGCCGAGTGCGTTATACTTCTGCCCGCCGGATTCATCGCGCCACCGGGCTACCCATGTGCCGGTGCCGTCGTCGAGTTTCCGGAAGCCAAGGTAGGCGCCGGTTTCGATGCGTGCCCAGTAGGGTTCGCGGCGTGGCGTAAGCGCCTTGCGCTCGGATGCTCGTTGAATAGCTGAAGGCATTTTTTTCTGCCGTCCTTTTCCGTACGGAAACTATACGGAAAACTAGCACGAACTTTGGCAAATTTCAACGAAGCCGAGCGTAATAAATTCAAGGGTTTATGAACTTGGGCGAACGCGGATTTACCAGTTTTCCTGCCTTCACACGGCAGGGGTCACTGGTTCGATCCCAGTACCGCCCACCACACATGAAACCCCGATGCCGAGGCCTCGGGGTTTTTTGTTTTTTGCACCGGGGGAAAGCAACTTGACCGCTTCGAAAGTCCGCACGCGCTTTGCACCGAGCCCGACGGGCTACCTGCACATCGGCGGCGCTCGCACTGCCCTTTTCTGCTGGGCATACGCGCGCCGGCACAATGGCACCTTCATTCTGCGTATCGAGGATACCGACCTCGAGCGTTCGACGCCGGAGGCGGTGCAGGCGATTCTCGACGGCATGCAGTGGCTCGGACTGACGCCGGACGAAGGCCCGTTCTACCAGACGCAACGCGTGGATCGCTACCGCGCCGTCATCGAAGCGATGCTGGCGGCGGGAACCGCCTACCACTGCTACACCAGCCCCGCGGAGCTCGAACGCATGCGCGAGGAGCAGCGCGCACGTGGCGAGAAGCCGCGCTACGACGGGCGCTGGCGGCCCGAGCCGGGCAAGACCCTGCCGGCGCCGCCCGAAGGCGTGCGGCCGGTGGTGCGGTTCCGCAATCCGCGTGATGGGGTCGTTGCATGGGATGATCTCGTGAAAGGTCGCATCGAATTCGCGAACGCGGAGCTCGACGATCTCGTGATCGCACGCGCCGATGGTACACCGACCTACAACTTCTGCGTCGTCGTTGATGACCTCGACATGGCGATCACGCATGTCATCCGCGGCGACGACCACGTGAACAACACGCCGCGGCAGATCAACATCCTGAAGGCGCTCGGCGCTTCGGTGCCCCAGTATGCGCACCTTTCGATGATTCTCGGTGACGACGGCACCAAGCTGTCGAAACGCCACGGGGCCGTCAGCGTGATGCAGTACGACGACGACGGCTATCTGCCCGAGGCGGTGATCAACTACCTGGCCCGGCTGGGCTGGAGCCATGGCGACGACGAGATCTTCTCGCGCGAGCAGTTCGTCGAGTGGTTCGATCTGGACCACATCACGCCGTCGGCTGCGCAGTTCAACACCGAGAAGCTGAACTGGCTCAACGCGCACTACATCCGGCAGTCGGACGATGCCAGGCTCGCGGCCGAAGTGGCGGCGCGGCTCGCGCGTCGTGGCGTGGATCCGGAGGCCGGGCCCTCGCTCGAGGCGGTCGTTGCGCTGTACAAGGAGCGTGTCGCCAACCTCAACGAACTGGCCGATTCAGCCGAACTGTACTGCATCGATGTACACCCGTCGCCGGAGTTGATCGAGCAGCACCTGACCGATGCGGCGCGTGCTGCCTTGTCGCGTCTGAAAACGCGGCTCACGAGTGTGCAGTGGGAGCGGGTCGCGCTGTCGCAGGCGATCAAGGATACGATGGCCGAGTTCGGCATGAAGATGCCGCAGGTGGCGATTCCGCTGCGGGTGGCCACGCTGGGGGTTGCGCAGACGCCGGCGATCGACGCAGTGCTCGAGGTGCTGGGCCGAGACCGGGCAATCGCGCGCCTGGCCCGCTACGTGTAGCAGCGACTCATCCGTTCGGTGCCGGGACGGCGACGTCGATGGGCTCGCCGGCGCCGTGCCGACGGGGCGTCGCCGGCACGGCGGCCGGTTCGCCGCCGTGCGTGACGATTGGGAGGTGCGCGATCGCCGCGCCGATCAGGCGGCCTTCCGGCTGGCCTTGGCGTTGGCGTTGCTTGCCGCCGCTGCCGCGGGTTGCAGCGCCCGGGATGCGGCATTCCAGTTGCTCTCCGTCACTTCCCGGCTGACCTTGATCAGATTCTCGTAGGCGCGATTCGCATTGTTCAGCGTGGACTTCATCGCCGCGACGAAATCGGCACCGCCGGCCGGGCCGTTGCTTGCGAGCGCGTCGAGCGTCGAAACCACGGCCTGCGAGAAATCGGCCAGACGTCTGGCGTTGAGTTCGGCGAGGTCGGACTGAAGCTGCAGGTACAAGTCGTTGATGTTGCGCACGTAGGCAGTCATCTGCGCAACGCCCTGGCCCTGCATGCTTGCGCGCTCGTTGAACTGATCGCGCAGATCCTCGCCGACCAGCGGCTGTGCATTTGCCGACGCGAATTCGCACAGTGAGCGCGCGGCATCCCCATTCAGCGCGAGCAGCCGTTCGGAGGTATTGAAGGCAATGTCGGCCAGCGATTCGAAGGCCTGCAGGTTGGCGTTGGCGAGCTCGATGTAGTTTTGCATGAACGGCTGGACAGTCATGAGCAGGATTCCTCTAGTGAAAGGGCGCGGGCTTGCGCGGGATGTTCGTGGCGCGGTCGCAACGTCGAGGCGACCGGGATTCCTCTTGCCGATGCAGCGCATGGCTTGCGGTGCAGCCATCCGGCCTGTGACGGTCGGGATGGCGCGGCGACAGAGCGGTGAGGAAACTGCATTCTACGTTTCACCCCATTCCAAAGACATACACTGAACGGGGTGTTCTTCGTACCTGAAAGCCGGTAGAGTCTCCCGCCTCCCGCACGGCCGTGTCGATGCCGCCGCTGCTCAGATCGAGATCGACGTGATGCCGTTGCGGATTGCGTACTTGGTCAGCTCCGCGATGCTGTGCAGCTGCAGCTTGCGCATGATGTTCCGCCGGTGCACTTCGACCGTCGACGCGGCCAGATGCAGCTGTTCGGCGATCTGCACGGAAGTATGACCCTCCGCGATCAGCTGCAGGACCTGCCGTTCGCGCGCCGTGATGCGCGGTGCGCCGCTGTCGCGCGGGCCGTCGCGCAGCAGCGCCTGCGCTACCGTCGTCGCGACGTCCGGGCACAGGTAGGTACGCCCGAGCTGCACGGTCTGAATGGCCCTCAGAAGCTCGTCACCGGCCTCGGCCTTGGTAATGTAGCCGGTCGCTCCGGCGTCGAGCAGATCCTCGACGAATTGCCGGTCCGAAAAGGCCGACAGGCCGATGACCTTGATGTGAGGGGCGATTGCGAGCAGGCGCCGAGTCGCCTCGATTCCATTCATGCCGGGCATCGCGATGTCGATGCACACGATGTCGACCTGCTGCCTGGCCACTACGTCGAGAAGCTCCTGACCGTTGCTCGCCTCGGCGACGACTTCGATGCCCGCGACCGGCTCGAGCATGGCCCGCAGGGCATGTCTGAACATCTGGTGATCGTCGGCGAGCACTATGCGAATCATCGGTTGCATTCCTTCGGTGACGGGCTGGCAGCTGCCAGTGGAGGGCTCTCGTGTATCGACCGGTCGCGGGCGCATCGATGCGTGGTCCACGCCCGCGCCGCTGACGTGCGTGCGTGTCGCGCTGCCAGCATAGCGCAGCCGGACCGCCATGGCCGTACCGTTGTCACGGCGTCGCGGCGTGGCGGTAGTCCTCGCCGGCCGCCGGCTGGGTGTCGAAGCTCACGTCGATCTCGGTGCCGCCGTCGCGTGACGAGCGGATCGTGAAGTGGCCCCCGGCAAACTCGGCCCGCTCGCGCATGGTCAGAAGCCCCAGGCCGGGTGCCGAGCCATCCTTGCCGAGCTTGTTCGGGTCGAAGCCGACGCCATCATCGGCGATGGTCATGCTCGCCATGTCGCCCGAAGCCTGGAAGCGTATGCGTACCGAGTTCGCCGAGGCATGCTTGGCGCAGTTCGTCAGCGCCTCCTGAGCGATGCGAAAAAGCAGCGACTGGATGTTCGGCGTCAGCGGGGCGTCGAAGCCATCGCTGCAAACGCGTACATCGATGCCGTTGCGCCGGCCGAATTGCTCCGCATAGTCGCGCAGCGCCGGCACCAGTCCGGCATAGTCCAGCGTGGCCGGGCGCAGGTCGCTGCAGATCTCGCGGATGCCGGTGGTCGTGTCCATCAGCAGTGCCTGGGCATCGTCGAGCAGCGCTTCACTGCGTTGCCGCAGTTCGTCCGGGAGGCTGCGGGCAAGGTTGGACAAAGTGATCTTCAAGGCAGCGAGATTCGGGCTTGCACGGTCGTGCAGCTCGCTCGCGAGCACGCGCCGTTCATGCTCCTGCACCTCGACCAGGTGGCGGGACAGCTCGGCAAGGCGGGCGACATGGGCCATGCGTTCGAACTCGAGACGCTTGCGATCCGAGTTGTCCGATACCATCGTGCGTGTGGCGACGAAGCGTCCCGATGGGTCGAAAATGCCGGTCGAGGTGACCAGCACCGGCAGCACCGAGCCGTCCTTGCGCAGCAGCTCGAGCTCGAGGTTGCGCACCACGCCGACGCGCTTCAGCCACGGAAACTTCTGCCGGAACACCTCGTGGCAGGCCGGGCTCAGGATGTCGAAAGCACTGAGCTTGCCGACCACCTCGTCGCGTCTGTAGCCCAGCCACCGCAATTCGGTATCGTTGATGCGGATGACGCGGCCGTCGCCGTCCAGAGAATGGTAGCCGCAGGGCGCATTCTGGTAGAGATCCTCGATTTCGGCGGTCTTGGCGAGCAGTTGCTGCTCGGCGCGCTTGCGTTCGGTGATGTCTTGCACGGTACCGAACAGCGTCGTCACGCGGCCGGTTTCGTCCTTGATCGGGACGATCAATGTCGCGTGGTGGGCAATACGACCCGAGGGCAGGTGGAGGGTTTGCTCGAGCTCGCAGCGCTCGCCGCTGTCGATCGCCGTCCAGAAAAGGTCCCGGGTGTGCGCTACCGACTCGAGATCGAAGTAACCGAGCGCCTCGTTCAGGTCCGGCGGGCCGAGTCCCGCGTCGCGTTCGAACAGCTCGAACAGCTGTGGCGACCAGCTCATCGCACCCGTGTCGCGATCGAGCTCCCAGTCGCCGATGCGGCACACCGCCTGCGCCGCATGCAGTCGCTGTTCGCTGCGCAGCAGCTCACTTTGGGTCTGTTGGCGCTGCCGTTCGCGGTCCACGAGATCGAGTGCGAACGACACGTTGTCGGCCATCTCCGCGAGCAGCCGCACGGCCTCGTCGTCGAATACGTGCTGGTGGTCGCCATAGCCGGTCAGCGTGCCGTACGGATGCCCGCCGCGCTGCAGCGGCAGTGCGATCGCCGATGCGATGCCGTGTCGGGCGGCGGCGGCAGTCACCCAGGGTGGTAGGGTAGGGTCCGTGAACACGTCGGTGCACCGGCTCACCCGCTGCTCACGAAACGCCGTGCCGGCCGGCCCCCGGCCTTCCGGGAGCTGGGCTTCGATGCTGATCGTGAAGTCCTGCAGGAGTGCGATGGCAGGTCCTTCGGCCTCGACCGGGATGAGCTGGCGGTGATCGGGAGTCGCGATGCCGATCCACGCCAGCTTGAAGCCGACGTGCTTGACGCAAGCCCGGCACACCGCGCGATAGACTTCCTCGGCCGTGCGACTGCGCAGCAGCGCGCTGTTCGTCTCCGATATCGCGGCATAAAGCTGCGACAGCCTTACGATGCGTGCGGTGGAGCTCTCGTCGGATACGCCGACGAACCGTGCGTCGCCGCTGCGCACGGATGAACTGTCGAGGTGGCCTTCAATGTGCGCCATGGTATCGAATCACGGTAAGCCGTCCGATGCTCGGCCAACGCAGATCGCGATGTTGCGGCAGCACTGGCGTACCCTCGTCACGCGGTCGGCAACGCCCGCGCCGTGCAAGCCGCGCGAACGCAAGTCGGCCCGTGGGGGGTGCCGCACCAGGACGGAATGAGATCCGCCGAGCTGCGAGCGGCGTCGACGTGTACCGGAGGATAGCGGAGTTGTGTCCGGACCGGGGGGTCAGCGCGCCGGATTCGAGCGGCCGTCGCCGGTCGCGGACGGAGCCTGCTTCTGCGTCGCCCTTCGGCCGCGGGGCTGCAGCGTGACCGCAATGATGCGGTTGGCGGCTCGCAGCATGTCGCGCTCGTCGATGGCACTCTGCAAGGCTTTCTTGAGGTGACGCACTTCGGCCCGCAGGTATTCGATATCGCACAGCAGATCGTGACGTTCGCAGTCGCCGTATGGATGGGCGAGCGGGCCGGTCGTTCGGCGAGCGCCCGGCCAGGGGTCGTTGGCCGGGTCGGTGAAGCATGCGATGTCACCGAAGGCCGTCACCTTGTCGCCGTCGCAGCAGCGCCTTGTGTTCATGGGTGTCTCCTCCACGCCTGTTGTTTTCGCGGCGCGAACCGGCTGTTGCTATTTATATGGCATTGATCTTCAATGCCTTCGTAATTGCCGGTTGTTATGTTTGAGCGCCATCATACGCAGGCAGGTGAGGCCCGGGAATACCGGAAAGACCGTATTTTTCCCCAACGACGCGTCGGCCTCGCCGTGCGAGCGTGTCAGCGGGGATCCGGCGTGTGGCTGAACTTGGCCGGTCGCAGCACGCCGACCTCGGTGACGAAGACGACCATCGCGAAGTTGCGGAAGTAACGGTCTTCGACATGGGCGACGATGGCTTGGGAGGTGTGGGCATCGCACAGGATCTCCATGCGGATGCTGCGGTCTGCGCTCCACAGCGCATTGCGTGTGCCGTGGCTGCCCTGTCCGCGCACGTCGGTCACGGTGTATCCATGCGCGCCGATGTCCATGACATCGTCGGCGAGCGATTCCTCGAGCGCCGCCTCGGTGATGATGACCACTAGCTTGCAGGGATGTGTCTGGTGCATTTCAGCCTCCATGGACAAGGCCTACGACACGGTCGTAAAGCGGTACGCCGACGAGGATGTTGAACGGGAAGGTGACGACCAGTGCGGCGGTGATCGACAGTCCGGGATTGGCCTCCGGTACGGCGATGCGCATCGCCGCCGGGGCGGCAATGTAGGAGGCGCTCGCCGCCAGGGTCGCCAGCAGCAGTGTACCGCCCGGGGACAGGCCGATCAGCATGCCCACGAACGTGCCGAGCAGTGCCGCGACGATCGGCATGACGATCGCGAATGCTGCGAGAAACGGGCCGCTGGTGCGCAGTGCAGGGGCCTGGCTCGCGGCGACGAGGCCCATCTCGAGCAGGAACAGGCACAGTACGCCCTTGAAGAGCGTGAAGAAGAACGGTTCGAGCGGCGCGAGTCCCTGCGGTCCGGCAACCCAGCCGATCAACAGACCACCGCCGAGCAGCACCATGCTCTTGCCGAGAAAGATCTCGTGACCGAGCGTGCCCCAGCGGATCGCGCGGAAGTCGCCGCCCAGGCGTGCGAGCAGGATGCCGACCGCGATGCCAGGCATTTCGAGCAACACCAGGAACAGCGGCATGTAGGCCTCGAACTCGGCCCCGCGCGCGATGAGGTAATCGACACCGACCGCGAAGGTGACGACACTGACCGAGCCGTAGTGACCGGCGATCGCGGCGGCGTTGGCGCGGTCGAAGCGGCCGACCTTGTACAGCAGCGGAAAAGCGACGAGCGGGATGATGACGCCCAGCGTCATCACCGAGAGCGCCTGCGGCAACACGTGCAGGGCGTCCTGACGGGCGAGCTCCATGCCGCCCTTGAGGCCGATCGCCAGCAGCAGGTAGATCGACAGGGCTTCGTACAGCTGGGCGGGGATCTTCAGATCCGAGCGTGCCAGGCGTGCGGCGAAGCCGAGCAGGAAGAAAAGGGGAATGGCATCCATTGGTCGGCGTTCGAGTGCGGTCGTGCGCGGGTTGGTTCGGTCCATGCGACACGGTTCGGCCGGATTCTAGCAAGGCCGGTCTGCGCTCGCGCGGTCAGTCTGCCGGCGGCGGCCGTCGGCGCACCGGTCGGAGCAGGTGCCGTGCCGGATCGAGCGCCTCGACGAGCTCGCGTTCGAGCGGCAGCGGCTCGTCGCACAGCTGGCTTGCCAGCAGCTCCCCGGCGAGACTGGCCCACACCAGGCCGCGCGCGCCGAAGCCGGAGACGGCATAAAGACCGGGTTGCCGGGCAAGGGCCGGCAGCGGCGTGCCGCGCTCCGGCGTCACGTCGGCCGGGACGGCCCCGACCATCGGCAGCCGGTCCGGCGATGCCGGCCGGAAGCCGACACGGCCGGCGACCTGCGCGTCGGCGAGCCCCGCAGAGAATCCGGGCAGCATGAAGTCGAGCTTGGCGAGGTTGTCGCGGTGGTCGCGTTCACGCAGCGCCGGTTCGGGATCGTCGACCGAGAAGGTCGCGCCGGCGCAGCGCACGCCGTCGATCGCGGGCGTCACATAGCCGAGCCGGCACACGACGACGTTCGGCGCGCTTCCGGCGGCGGCCGGCAGATGTGCGACCTGCCCGCGAGCACTGCGCACCGGCAGCGTGGCGGTCGCGGCGAGCGCGTCGATCCCGACGCCGTTGGCGACGATGGCGATCGGCGCCGCACCGACGAGCACGCCGTTCGCATCGATCGCGCGCCAGCCCTCCGGCCCGTGCTCGAGGCGCGCGACCGCGCGCCCGTAATGGCAGCGTATTCGTTGTGGCCCGTCGAGCAGATTGGCCGCGCACAGGCTCGGCGGGCGCACCCAGGCCCCACGCGGGAACCACCAGCCGCCCGCCTCGAGTGGCCACCCGGCAATCCGCGACGCTTCTTCGCGTGTCACGAAGCGCAGGTAGTCATGCGGGTATCGGTGCGCCTCGACGACCTGCCGCTGCTTGCCTTCGTGCCCGCTGTCGCGGGCAAGGTGAAGTACGCCGCAGGCATCCCACATCACCTCGCGCCCGCGGGTCGTCAGGCGGTGCAGATGATGCAGCGCGTACAAGGCACCGGCGCGAGTGATGCGGGCAAGGCGGTTGTCGTCGAGGCTGGGCAGCGGTCGCAGCACGCCGGCGAGGTTGCCCGATGCGCCGTGGCCCGGCCCATCGGCGGAGTCGATCACGTCGATCAGCCAGCCGCGCTCGGCGAGGCGGTGCGCGACACTGCTGCCGGCAAGGCCGGCCCCGATCACGATGGCGTGGCGCGCTTCGGTGCCCGCCGCCGGCGCGCCGTCGCCGGCAAGGCGGGCCTGCAACATTTCGCGCTTGTCCGCGAAGCCCGGCAGCTTTCGGCAGGCGAAGCCCAGCGCGGCCAGCCGTTCGCGCAGGGCGGCCGAGACCGACCAGGTGGCCAGGGTTGCGCCCGGTGCGGCGACGCGGGCGAGTTCGCCGAGAACCGCCGCCGACCACAGCTGCGGATTGCGCGGCGGCGCAAACCCGTCCAGAAAGAATGCGTCCGCACGGCACTGCAGCTGCGGCAGCAGCGTCCGTGCGTCGCCGAACAGCAGCGTCAGCACGACCCGGCCGTCGTCGAGATGGATGCGGTGCATGCCCGGCGTCAGGGCCGGCCAGTGCGCGCACAGCTCGCGCGAGAGCGTATCGAGCGCGGGCCAGCGCGCGTGCAGCTGCAGCAGATCGCCGCAAGAGAACGGGTGAAGCTCGACCGAAACGAAGTGCAGGCGCGCGCAGCGCCGCGGATCGGCGCGCCACTCGGCCCAGGTGGCGAGAAAGTTGAGCCCCAGGCCGAAACCGGTTTCGACTATCGTGAAGCGTTCGCGCTGTTGCCAGCGTTCGGGCAGCCCGTTGCCGCGCAGGAAGACGTGGTGCGCCTGCTCGAGCCCGCCTGCGCTCGAATGGTAGACGTCGCCATAGTCGGGTGAATACGGTGTGCCGTCGTCACGGAAGGCGAGCTGCGCGGGTTCGAGTGGCATTGATCGTGACAGGCGCTCGGGCGGCGGGCCGCATCGGCTGCGGCGCGCCGCCGCGGGGGTGACTCACTGCGGCCGCATGTGCGGGAACAGGATCACGTCGCGAATGGATGGGCAGTCGGTCAGCAGCATGACCAGTCGATCGATGCCGATGCCGCAGCCTCCGGTCGGCGGCAGGCCATACTCGAGCGCGCGGATGTAGTCGGCGTCGTAGTACATCGCTTCTTCGTCGCCAGCCTCCTTTGCCCTGACCTGCTCGAGAAAGCGCGCGGCCTGGTCTTCCGGATCGTTGAGCTCGGAGAAGCCGTTGGCGATCTCGCGGCCGACGATGAACAGCTCGAAGCGCTCGGTGATCTCGGGGTTCGCATCGTTGCGCCGCGCCAGCGGTGACACTTCGGCAGGGTAGTCGATGATGAAGGTCGGATCCCACAGCTCGGCTTCCGTCGTCTCCTCGAACAGCGTCAGCTGCAGCGCGCCGAGACCGGCGCCCGGGCGCACGTCGATCTTCAGGTCGGCGAGCTTGCCGCGCAGCCAGTCGGCGTCGGCGAGCTGCGCCATCGTGAAGCCGGGGTGATACTTGTGGATCGCCTCGACGATGGTCAGGCGCGCGAACGGCCGCGACAGGTCGAGCTCGCGGCCCTGGTACACGAAGGTTTCCGAGCCGAGCGCCTCGCGCGCCGAATGCCGGATCAGCCCCTCGGTGAAGTTCATCAGACTCTGGTAGTTCGCGTAGGCCTCGTAGAACTCCATCATCGTGAACTCGGGGTTGTGGCGCGGCGACAGCCCCTCGTTGCGGAAGTTGCGGTTGACCTCGAAGACCTTCTCGAAGCCGCCGACCACGAGCCGCTTCAGATAGAGCTCGGGCGCAATGCGCAGGAACAGCTCCATGTCCAGCGCATTGTGGTGGGTCGCGAACGGCCTGGCCGCCGCGCCACCCGGGATGGGATGCATCATCGGCGTCTCGACCTCGAGAAAACCGTGATTGATCATGTAGTTGCGGATCGACTGGATCATGCGGCTGCGCGCGGCGAAGGTGAAGCGCGTCTGCTCGTTCATGATCAGGTCGACGTAGCGCTGGCGATATTTCTGCTCGACGTCGGTCAGGCCGTGAAACTTGTCCGGCAGCGGGCGCAGGCTCTTGGTCAGCAGCCGGACCTCGCTGGCCTTGATGGTCAGCTCGCCGGTCTTGGTCTTGAACAGGCTGCCGACGGTGCCGACGATGTCGCCGATGTCCCAGTGCTTGAAATCGGCATAGGTGCTGTCGCCGACCGCATCACGCGTGACATAGACCTGGATGCGGCCGGAGAGGTCCTGAAGCGTCACGAAGCTCGCCTTGCCCATCACGCGCTTGAGCATGACGCGACCGGCGACCCTGACCTCGATCGGCGTCGCCTCGAGCGCTTCGCCGTCGCGCTCGCCGTAGAGCTCATCAAGCTTGCCGGCCGTGTTCTCGCGCGAAAAATCGTTCGGAAAGGCCCGTCCGGTCGCGCGCCACGCCGCGAGCTTCTCGCGCCGCTCGGCAATGATGTGGTTTTCGTCCTGCGGCAGGGCGTTCTGATTGTTTTGCTCGCTCATCGGTGCTCTGACTGAATGGAAACGGTGGATGCGGGGCCGGCATGGTCGGCTTCGCCGGTCCGCGCGGTATCGTCGCAGGATGTCGCGACGCGTGCGTTCGGACCGGGCCTGAACGGGGCCGGCCGCAGACCGCGAAGGCGCGCGTGGCGCAAGCGCAATCGGTCGGCGCAGACAAGCGGCAATTGTGGCATGCAAGCAGCACGCGGGCAAATGCAGTGCACCATTGCCGATCGCGGCGCGCGGCCTCGGGCCCGCGCGGTCAGGGCGCGGCGGCCGGTGCGCCCGATGTGCGCTGCGGGGCATGGTTGACAGTCGGGATGTCGGCCCTATGCCGGCAGCCGCAGCATGGCTGCGGGTCGGTTCGCCGGCCTGCGCGCGGACGGCGCCCCGGCCGACTAAAGTACGCCGGCTTTGCACCGATAAGTAACTGGGCACCCGCAAGATTGCCGTCCCTTCGTCACGATCGAGGCGGCAAATCACAACAATCAACGGCTGCATGCTCGCGGGCATGACGGATCGTGCGGGGAGGCATCCGATCATCAAGCTTGGGAGAGCTCATGGGGACTTTTGCACAACTATACGAGTCGATCGAAAAGACATTCTGGAACTCGCTGACCAAGAAGCTGTGCAGTTTCCTGCTGCTCTTCTTCATCGACATCTTCTACCTCGGCATCTATCTGCGGCAAAAGCGTGAGGTGCAGGACCTCGTCGGCAGCGGGGAGGTTGCGCCGGAGCTCGCCGGGCGCATCACGGCGTCGCTCGACGCGGGTCTTTACGCGATGATCGTGCTGACCGTCGTCGCCTTGTGCGTCAACGTCGGGCAGATTCTCTACATCCGCCACCTGATCGTGCGCCCGGTGCGCGTGATCACGCGCATCTTCAACGAGATCGCTCGCGGCGAGGGCGACTTCTCGCGCAATCTGCCGCTGGTCACGCACGACGAGCTGCGCGACCTGGCCATCAGCTACAACCGCTTTGCCGAAAAGATGCGCGAGATCATCAGCGAAGTACGCACGATGAGCGTCAACATCGCGGTCGAGGCGGTACAGGTCAAGACCCGCGTCGAAAGCTCGGCCAAGGATGCGCAGGCGCAGGGGCAGATGACCGAGGTCGTGTTCTCGGCGAGCACCGAGTCGACCTCGGCGATCGAGAGTGTGTCGAGCAGCACGCAGAACATCTCGTCCTCGACCACGGCAAACCTCGAGATCGCGCGCCAGTCGCTCGACGAGATGAAGAACATCGCCGGCAAGATCAATGCGGTCAGCGACAAGGTGCTGCAGTTCAACCACACCGTCGATGACCTGTCCAAGCGCTCGGAGAGCGTCAAACAGATCGCCGCATTGATTCGCGAGGTGGCCGACCAGACCAATCTTCTGGCGCTCAATGCCGCGATCGAGGCCGCGCGCGCCGGTGAGGCGGGACGCGGTTTCGCCGTCGTCGCCGACGAGGTGCGCAAGCTCGCCGAACGGGTCAACAAGGCCACCGAAGAGATCAGCGGCAACATCAACGGCATGATCGGGCTGGTGTCGAACACGCGTGCCGAGAACGAGGTGATCAACGCCGACGTGCTCGAGACGCGCGAGGTCGTCGACCGCTCGGCCAAGCAGTTCGCGTTCATGGTCGGCGAGTTCGAGACCACCGGCGAGCAACTGCTGCAGATCGCCGCGGCGATGGAGGAGCTCTCGACGACGAACGCCCACGTGCACGAGAACGTCCACACGATCCACGACCTGTCGGCGAAGGTCGCCGCGAACATGGTCGAGTCGGAGGAACGGACCGTCGGACTGGCGAAGGCCACCGAAGGCGTGCAGGAGCTCGTGTCGCGCTTCAAGATCGGCCACGGCGCCTTCGACCGGGCGATCGACCAGGCGCGCGGGTTCCGCGATCGCGTGCAGGCCGAGATGGAGCGCATGGCCGCCGACGGAATCGACCTGTTCGACAGGCGCTACCAGCCGGTTCCGAATACCGATCCACCGAAGTACAAGGTGTCGTGGGGCGACGAATGGGGGCGCCGCTGCCAGCAGTTGCTCGAGGAATGTCTTGCCGCGATCCCCGGCTGCGTGTTCTCGGTCGCCGTCAATAGCGATAGTTATCTGTCGGCGCACAACCTGAAGTTCTCGAAGCCGCTCACCGGCAAACCCGAACTCGACCTCGTCGGCAACCGCACCTGCCGCAAGTTCGAACGCCCGGCCGAGCTGCGTGCCGCGAAGAACACCGAGCCGATGCTGTTGCAGACCTATCTGCGCGATACCGGCGAGATTCTTTGCGACATCGCCATGCCGATCACGGTCGGAGGACGGCACTGGGGCAACGTGCGCGTCGGCGTGCCGGCCGAGGCCTTGCTGGCGCGTTGACGCAGGCCGCGCCGTGGCCTCCGGCTACGGCGTCAGTGCAGGATCTGGCCGAGGAAGGCGCGCGTACGCTCCGAGCGCGGATTCGAAAAAAAGGTCGTCGGCGGCCCTTCCTCGACGATCTCTCCGCGGTCCATGAAGATGATGCGGTCGGCCACGGTGCGCGCGAAGCCCATCTCGTGTGTGACGCAAAGCATCGTCATGCCGCTCTCGGCAAGCTGGATCATCGTGTCGAGGACTTCCTTGACCATTTCCGGGTCGAGCGCCGAGGTCGGCTCGTCGAACAGCATGATCTTCGGTTTCATGCACAGCGCGCGGGCGATCGCCACGCGCTGCTGCTGGCCGCCCGAGAGCTGACCCGGGTACTTGCCCGCCTGCTCGGGGATGCGGACCCGCTCCAGGTACTCCATGGCGACCGCTTCGGCTTCGCGCTTGGGCATGTTGCGTACCCACATCGGTGCCAGCGTGCAGTTCTGCAGCACGGTCAGGTGCGGAAACAGATTGAAGTGCTGGAACACCATGCCGACCTCGCGGCGGATCGCCTCGATGTGCTTGAGGTCGGAGGTCAGTTCGACGCCATCGACCACGATCTTGCCCCGTTGGTGCTCCTCCAGGCGGTTGATGCAGCGGATGGTGGTCGACTTGCCCGATCCGGAGGGCCCGCACAGCACGATGCGCTCGCCTTGACGCACCGACAGGTCGATGTCCTTCAAGACGTGGAACTCCCCGTACCACTTGTTCACCCCGGCCATCTCGATCATGACGATTTCACCGAGAGCGCGGGTTTGCGAGTTTTCAGTCATCGTCCGATGCTTTCCTATCGTTTGTGTCCGGTGTGCAGGCGGCGTTCGAGCCGCATCGAATAGCGCGACATGCCGAAGCAGAAGACCCAGTAGACGGCGGCAGCGAACACGTAACCTTCGGTGGCGAAGCCGAGCCAGGCGGGGTCTACGGTCGCCTGGTGGATGCTGTTGAAGAGGTCGAACAGACCGATGATGATCACCAGGCTGGTGTCCTTGAACAGTGCGATGAAGGTGTTGACGATCCCCGGGATCACCAGCTTGAGTGCCTGCGGCAGGATCACCAGACCCATCATCCGCCAGTAGCCCAGGCCCAGTGCGTTGGCCGCCTCGTACTGCCCCTTGGGAATCGCCTGCAGGCCGCCGCGCACCACCTCGGCGATGTAGGCCGCCTCGAACAGCGTCACGGCGATCAGTGCGCGCAGCAACTTGTCGAAGCTCACCTCCTCGGGCAGGAACAGCGGCAGCATCACCGACGACATGAACAGCACCGTGATCAGCGGCACGCCGCGCCAGAACTCGATGAAGGTCACGCAGATGACGCGGATCGCCGGCATGTCCGAGCGGCGCCCCAGCGCCAGCAGGATGCCCAGCGGCATCGCACCGGCGATGCCCACCACGGCGATCACCAGGGTCAGCATCAGGCCGCCCCACTGGCTGGTCTCCACTGTTTCCAGACCGAGGCCGCCATGCATGAGCCAGAAGGCCAGCCACGGATAGACCAGCAAGTAGCCGATGGCGTACAGCCAGCGCCTGGGCATGGCCCGCACGAAGATCGGCACCGCGGCGAGAATGGCGGCCAGCACGGTGAGATCGACACGCCAGCGCAACTCGGTCGGATAGAAGCCGTACATGAACTGCGCAAAGCGGCTCTGGATGAACACCCAGCAGGCCCCGCCCGGTGCGCAGTCCTCGCGGGTGCTGCCGCTCCAGGTCGCGTCGACGAGCCCCCACCGGATCACCGGCGGCACGATCAGCCAGATCAGATAGAGGGCCAGGAAGGTCAGCGCGGTGTTGAACCAGCTGGAGAACAGGTGTTCGCGCAGCCAGCCCAGCACGCCGACCGACATCGTCGGCGGCGGCAGGTCGGGCTTGAAGGTGTGTGTCGTCGCGCTCATCGGCTCAGCGCTCCACCAGCGCGATGCGCTTGTTGTACCAGTTCATCAGCAGCGAGATGCTGAGACTGATCGCCAGATACACCGACATGGTGATGGCGATGGTTTCGATGGCCTGACCGGTCTGATTGAGGACTGTGCCGGCGAACACCGACACCAGGTCGGGATAGCCGATGGCGGCGGCCAGCGAGGAGTTCTTGACCAGGTTCAGATACTGACTGGTCAGCGGCGGAATGATCACCCGCATGGCCTGCGGGATGATCACCAGCCGCAGGATGTGGCCCGGGCGCAGACCGAGCGAGCGCGCGGCCTCGGTCTGACCGTGACTCACCGCTTGAATGCCGGAGCGCACGATCTCGGCGATGAAGGCCGCCGTATAGATCGACAGCGCGAGGGTGATGGCCGCCAGTTCCGGAATCACGACCCAGCCGCCGGTGAAGTTGAAGCCCGACAGTTCGGGTACGTCCCAGGTGAAGGGGCTGCCCGCGACGGTGCTCGCCAGGGCCGGCAGCAGGACGAGTAGCGCCGTGCTGCCGAGCAGGACCGGGAAGCGCTGGCCGGTCGCTTCGCGCCGCCGCCGCGCCCAGCGTGCCAGCGCGACCGCGCCGCCGATCGCGAGCGCCAGGGCGATGCCGAAGGCCAGGCTGCCGTCGGCCATGCCGGGGGCGGGCAGGTAGAGGCCGCGGATATTGAGGAAGATCGCCTCGCCCACGGCGTGGCTGCCCCGTGGTGGCGGCATGGCGCGCAGGACGGCGAAATACCAGAAGAAGATCTGCAACAGCGGCGGGATGTTGCGGAAGATCTCGATGTACAGCGCGGCCAGGCGGCTCATCAACCAGTTCGGCGACAGGCGCGCGATGCCGATGATGAAGCCGATGAGCGTCGCGATGACGATGCCGAGGACCGACACCAGCAAGGTGTTGAGCAGACCGACGACGAACACGCGGGCGTAGGTGTCGCTCTCGGAGTAGTCGATCAGCGACTGCAGGATGCCGAAGCCGGCCGAATTGTTGAGAAAGGCGAAACCCGAGGTGATGCCGCGCTGGGCGAGATTGCTCTGCGTGTTGTGGAACAAATACCAGCCCACGGTCGCCACGGCGGCGATGGCGACGATCTGGAACAGCCACGCACGCGCCTTCGGGTCGGTCATCATCGAGCCGCGTGCGGGCGGCTTGCTTGACGGTCTCTGCATGGCAGACCCTGTCGGAAGTTCGAAGGGGCGCTGGGCAAGAAAAAGGCCACTGTCGCGCGACAGTGGCCTTCACGACTCAGCGCACGGGCGGCGCGTATTGCAGGCCGCCCTGGTTCCACAGTGCGTTCTGACCGCGGGCAATCTTCAACTCGCTGCCGCCGCCGACGTTGCGCTCGAACATCTCGCCGTAGTTTCCGACCTGCTTGACGATCTGCACGGCCCAGTCCTTGGGCAGCTTCAGATCCTTGCCGAACTCGCCGTCGGCCCCGAGCAGCCGGCGCACGTCCGGGTTCTTGGAGGTCGCCGCCAGTTCCTCGACGTTGGCCGAGGTGATGCCGAGCTCCTCGGCGTTGATCTGGGCGAAAAGTGCCCAGCGCACGATCTTGAACCACTCGTCATCGCCTTGGCGAACCACCGGGCCGAGCGGCTCCTTCGAAATCACCTCGGGCAGCACGACGTATTCGTCCGGGTTCGCGAGCTTGATGCGTTGCGCATAGAGCTGGGACTGGTCCGAAGTCAGCACGTCGCAGCGCCCGGCCTCGAGCGCCTTGATGGTCTCGTCCGACTTGTCGTAGCTGATCGGGGTGTACTGCATGTTGTTGGCACGGAAGTAGTCCGCCAGGTTCAGCTCCGTGGTGGTGCCGGCCTGGATGCACACGGCCGCGCCACTGAGCTCTTTGGCGCTCTTCACGCCGAGCTTCTTGCTCACCAGGAAGCCTTGACCGTCATAGTAGGTCACCCCCGCAAAGGTTATGCCCATGCCACCGTCGCGCGAGCTCGTCCAGGTGGTGTTTCGAGACAGTACATCGACCTCGCCCGACTGGAGCGCGGTGAAACGCTCCTTGGCCGTCAGTGGCGTGAAGCGCACCTTGCTCGCGTCGCCGAACGTGGCAGCGGCCACTGCCCGGCACACATCGACATCGATGCCGCGATAGTTGCCCTGGGCGTCGGTGTAGGAGAAGCCGGGCAGGCCATCACTGACGCCGCACTGCACGAATCCCTTGTTCTTGACCGCATCGAGCGTCTGACCGGCACCGACCTGGGCGCTGAAACCGAGCGCTGCGACCGCCGTCGTGACAGCGACGACCTTGTTCATGAATTTCATCGAAGACCTCCTCCAGTTTGTGTTATCGCGTTCGACCGCACCGGCGGCGGACGGGCAGTTCGTCCGAATCGCTCCAGCCTGCAGGCCGGAACCCCCACCACGGGTCGGAGGAGCCAACGGCTCGCGAGACGCCGGTTTCGCGCACCCGGGGTGTGCCTCCAACACGTGGTCAGCGGTGTCCTTGCGCACCGATCCCGGCGACTGCGGTGACGTGCCGCAGCATCCGGAGTCGGCGTGCCTGACGAAAGGCAAGTATTGTCAGCAAGCGGCGGTGATGCAATAGAACTAGGGAAAGTCCCTAGCCGGCAATGGCATCGGGGTTTACCCGCGCGTATCCGCAATGTGCGGAAGATAAAAAGAAATGTTCTTCGCGGGGCGAGAGGACGCGGGGCGATTCGAGCGGAGTGCGGTGTCCCGGCTCGGCCGGGTGTCTTGCTGCGGTCGCGCGGACGGCGTTGCGCCGCCGATGCCCGATGCGACGAGCGCGCAGGCAAGGTGCCCGGCAACAGCGCCGGGCGCCTCCAAGAGTTGGGTCCGCTCAGGTCTTCTGCTCGGGCAGCACGATGTTGACTTCGAGTACTTCGTAGTTGTCCTGCTTTTCGAGCTGAACCTTGATGTCGTCCGGGTTCACTGCGACGTACTTCGAGATCACCTCGATCAGCTCGCGCTGCAGCGCCGGCAGGAAGTCCGGGCCGCGCCCCGAGGTGCCGTGCTCGCGCGCGATGATGAGCTGCAGCCGCTCCTTGGCGACGGCAGCGGTCTTCTTCTTCTCTCCGAAAAGCAGCGAGAGCAATGACATTTCACTTGCCTCCGAACAGGCGCTTGATGAGGCCCGGCTTTTCGAAATTCACGAAGCGCAGTGGCCGCTCCTCGCCGAGGAAGCGGGCGACCACGTCGGTATAGGCCTCGGCGACGTCGGTGCCCTTGAGGTGGATCGCCGGCGTGCCCTGGTTCGATGCGTGCAGCACCGACTCGGACTCCGGTATCACGCCGATCAGCGTCACGCGCAGCAGTTCCTGGACGTCCTTGTACGAGAGCATCTCGCCCTCGTCCACGCGCTTGGGCGAGTACCGCGTGACGAGCAAGTGCTCCTTGACCGCCTCGCGGCCCTCGGCGGCACGGCGCGACTTCGACTGCAGGATGCCGAGGATGCGGTCCGAGTCGCGCACCGACGACACCTCGGGGTTGGTGGTGACGATGGCCTCGTCGGCAAAGGTCAGCGCCAGCACCGCACCGCGCTCGATGCCTGCCGGCGAGTCGCACACGATGTAATCGAAGCCCATGTGCTCGAGCTCCTTGATGACCTTCTCGACGCCTTCCTCGGTCAGCGCGTCCTTGTCGCGCGTCTGCGAAGCCGGCAGCACGAAGAGGTTCTCGCAGTGCTTGTCCTTGATCAGCGCCTGGTTCAGGCGCGCTTCGCCGTTGATGACGTTGACGAAGTCGTAGACCACCCGCCGCTCGCAACCCATGATCAGATCGAGGTTGCGCAGACCGACGTCGAAGTCGATCACCGCGGTCTTGAAGCCGCGCAGTGCGAGGCCGGACGCGAAGGCCGCACTGGTGGTGGTCTTGCCGACCCCGCCCTTGCCCGATGTTATGACGACGACTCGAGTCACGATGGATCCCTTTCTGAAGTCTGGACTGCCGCTCAGTCGAGCTGCAGCGGTTCGATGCCAAGTTTTTGTTGTTGCCCGGCGCCGCTCAGCCTGACGTGCGCGGGCTTGCCGGCGACTTCGGGCGCGATGCCTTGCTCGAAGGTCTTGTACACACCGGCGATCGAGACGATCTCGGGGCCGAAATTGGTCGCCAGGATGCGTGCCGCGGCATTGCCCTGGGCGCCCGCGAGGGCGCGTCCGCGCAGCGGTCCGTAGCAGTGGATGCTGCCGTCGGCGATGACCTCGGCGCCGTTGCTCATGCCGGCGAGCAGGACCAGATCGCCGCCGCGGGCATAAATCTGTTGCCCGGAACGCACCGGACGGTCGACGAACATCGTCGTGGCCGCGCTCGGCGCCGGGGCGGGCGCTGGCTGCGGCGCCGCTTGCGGCTGGACCGGGGCTGGCGCCGGCGGCGGTGCCGCGGCCCGCTCACGCAGGTCGGCGCCGTCGAGCAAGGCGAGTCCGGCCTGGCGCGCCGTGGCGGCGAGCTCGTCGGGCAGATTGCGTACGCCGATGGGCTGGAGCTGGAAGCGTCGCAGCAGGCTCAGCAGCCCGGCCCAGTCGATCTGCATCGGCACGGCGTCGAGCTCGGCGAAATCGAGTATCGTCGGCTCGCCGCTGAAGAAGTCGGGCATGCCGCCGAGCATCTTGTGCAGCGCATCGGCCAGCAGCGGCGGCCGCGTCTCGCGCAGCACCGCCACCGTGGCTTCGATCGATGCATTGCGAAACTCTATGGGGCGGATGGGCGGGGCAGCGGGCATGGGCGTCGTAGGCCGATAAAGTTGAGCAGTCTACTGAGCGGGCGGCATTCGGGCAAGGCCGACGGCATGCGCCGCGAACGCCGTCCTCATGCGGTGCGCTGCTGACACGTGCGCGGCGAAATCAATGCAGCGTCGGAGGCGGTGGGGGCGCGTCGGTGCCGTCGTCGGAAGCGAACAGCGCGTCGATCTCGGCGGCATCGAAACGATAGTCGTGGTTGGACAAATCGTCGCGTATCACGACCTCGCCGTGCTCGGCGAGGATGCGGCGCACTTCGGCGGCACCCAGGCTCCTGAGCATGCCGACGACCTTGTCACGGTCGGCGGGCCAGTGGTGAGTCACCGGACGGGCATCGAAGAGCCGCACGGTCTCTTCGGCGAACAGCCGGCCGAGCAGCGCCGCAGGCGACAGCCCGAGCAGCTCGTCGTCGCGTACCGTCTGGGCGAGCTGGCGCACGCGCGGCCAGCCGTCGGCGTCCTTCTCGTCCGCACCGGGCAGACACTGCAGGAAAAGGGCAGTGCTGGCCTCGTGATCGCAGGCGAGCCACAGCCCGGCCGGCTGCTGTTCGGACTGCGTCAGATAGTGTTCGAACACCTCGGCGATGCCCGCACCTTCGAGCGGCACCAGGCTGCGCCAGGGTTCGCGCATCGTCGGCAGGTCGAGCGTGAGCTGCAAGCGCCCGTCGCCGACCAGCCCGGCAAGGCCGGCGTGCTCGGCGACGTCGCCATCGACCCGGGCCATGCCACGCAGGTTGAGCGTCTCGGTACAGTCGACGACCAGCAGTCCCACCGGCCCGTGCCCCTGGATCTGGAAGGTGAGCCGGCCGGGCTGCTTCAGATTCCCGGCGATCACTGCGGTCACCGCGCTCATCTGGCCGAGCAGCGTCGCGACCGCCGGCGGATAGCCGCGGCCGGCCTGCAGGGCCTGCCAGACGTCGCCGAGGCGTACCAGCGCGCCACGGATGTCGAGATCCTCGAGCAGGAAGCGCCGGATGTAGCTGTCGGGCTGCTTCATGCCGCTTCTCCGTTCGGGGCGAGCTGGCGCGCCAACGCGTCTTCCTCGAAGCCGACGATCAGCGTCCCGTCTTCGGCTTCGACGACGGGACGGCGGATCAGGCTCGGGTGTTCGCCCATCAGGCGGATCGCGTCGGCCTCGCCGGCGATTGCCTGGTGTGCCGGCTCGAGCCTGCGCCAGGTCGTGCCGCGCGTGTTGACGAGGGCCTGCCAGCCGACCTGTGCGCACCAGCGAGCCAGCGTCGTGGCATCGATGCCGGCCTTCTTGTAGTCGTGGAAGGCGTAGTCGACGCCCTTGGCCTCGAGCCAGGCGAAAGCCCTCTTCATCGTGTTGCAGTTCTTGATGCCGTACACACGCAGCGTCATCGGGAATCTCCGTGAATGCTATTTGCGGCGCAGCGCACGCGCGAGCGCGTCGGCCATCGCGCCGGCCGGCGCGCGATCGCCCCCGGCGGCAGGCTTGCCCCCTTGCGGGCGGCCGCCGCGCGCGTCCCGGTTGGGGCGGCCATGGGGCTGGCGCGGCGCGTCGGCGGCCTTCGTCGCCGCGCCCGGCGAGGCCGGGTTGTCGCCCAGGCGCATCGTCAGCGCGATGCGCTTGCGCGCGAGGTCGACCTCGAGCACCTTGACCTTGACCACGTCGCCGGCCTTCACGACGCTGTGCGGATCCTTGACGAAGCGGTCGGCGAGCGCCGAGACATGCACGAGCCCGTCCTGATGCACGCCGACGTCGACGAAGGCGCCGAAGTTCGTGACGTTGGTGACGACGCCTTCGAGCAGCATGCCCGGGGCGAGGTCCTTGAGGCTTTCGATGCCTTCGCGGAAGGTCGCGGTGCGAAACTCCGGGCGCGGGTCGCGGCCCGGCTTCTCGAGCTCGCCGAGGATGTCCTGCACGGTCGGCACGCCGAAGCGCTCGTCGGTGAATTGGGCCGGGTCGAGCTGCTTGAGGAAGCGCGCGTCGCCCATCAGCTCGCGCACGCTTTTTTGCACGCGGGCGAGGATGCGTTCGACCACCGGATAGGCTTCCGGGTGCACGGCCGAGACGTCGAGCGGATTGTCGCCATCGCGAATGCGCAGAAAGCCTGCTGCCTGTTCGAAGGTCTTGGGGCCGAGCCGCGCCACCTTCTTCAGCGCTTCGCGGCTGCGGAAGGGGCCGTTCGCGTTGCGGTGCTCGACGACGTTGGCAGCGAGTGTTGCATTGAGCCCGGAGATGCGCGCGAGCAGCGGTGCCGAGGCGGTGTTCACATCGACGCCGACCGCATTCACGCAGTCCTCGACCACCGCGTCGAGGCTCCTGGCGAGCCGGCTCTGATTGACGTCGTGCTGGTACTGGCCGACCCCGATCGACTTCGGGTCGATCTTGACCAGCTCGGCGAGCGGGTCCTGCAGCCGCCGCGCGATCGACACTGCGCCGCGCAGCGACACATCGACGTCGGGAAACTCGCGCGCGGCGAGCTCGGAGGCCGAATACACCGATGCGCCGGCCTCGGACACCATCACCTTGGTGAGCCGCAGCTCGGGATGGCGTTCGATCAGGTCGGCGACCAGCTTGTCGGTCTCACGCGAGGCGGTGCCGTTGCCGATCGCGACGAGCTCGACCTGGTGGGCGCGGGCGAGGCCGGCCAGCGCCGCGATCGCCGGCTCGTAATGGCGACGCGGTTCGAACGGATACACCGTCTCGGTCGCGACGAGCTTGCCGGTCGCATCGACGACGGCGACCTTCACGCCGGTGCGGATGCCCGGATCGAGTCCCATCGTCGCACGCGAGCCGGCCGGCGCGGCGAGCAACAAGTCCTTGAGGTTGCGCGCGAACACGTGGATCGCCTCTTCCTCGGCGCGTTCGCGCAGCGCGCCCATCAGCTCGAGCTCGAGATGCAGCGAGATCTTCACGTTCCATGCCCAGCGCGCGGTATCGACCAGCCAGCGGTCGGCCGGCCGGCCGGCGTCGCGGATGCCGAAGTGCGCGGCGATGCGCGCCTCGCACGGATGCGCGGCGTCGGCGTCGGCGCGCGGCACCTCGAGCGAGAGCTTCAGCACGCCTTCGTTGCGCCCGCGCAGCAGCGCCAGCGCGCGGTGCGACGGGAGCTTCTCGATCGGCTCGTGAAAATCGAACCAGTCGCGGAACTTCGCGCCTTCGCTCTCCTTGCCGTCGACCACGCGCGAACACACCTCGCCGTGTTCGCGCAGGTATTCGCGCAGCGCGCCGATCAGCGCCGCATCCTCGGCGAACTGCTCGACGAGGATCTGGCGTGCGCCGTCGAGCACGCTCTTCGCATCGCCAAATCCCGCCTCGACGTTGAGGTAGCGCGCCGCCTCGCTGTCGGGGTCGAGCGCCGGGTCGGCGAGCAGCGCCTCGGCGAGCGGGGCGAGCCCGGCCTCGCGCGCGATCTGTGCCTTGGTGCGGCGCTTGGGCTTGTAGGGCAGATAGAGGTCTTCGAGGCGCTGCTTGGTCTCGGCCGCCTCGATGTCGGCGCGCAGGGCGGGCGTGAGCTTGCCCTGCTCGTCGATCGACGCGAGCACGGTCGCGCGCCGCTCCTCGAGTTCGCGCAGGTAGCCGAGCCGCTCTTCGAGCGTGCGCAGCTGGGTGTCGTCGAGGCCGCCGGTGGCCTCCTTGCGGTAGCGGGCGACGAAGGGCACGGTCGCGCCGTCGTCGAGCAGCTGGATGGCGGCGTAGACCTTGCCGGGCGGGACGCCGAGCTCGTCGGCGATGCGGTTTTCGATCGGTGGCAACATCGTGAATGGGGCCGGATGCGGCGAGCCGCGCGGCCGGCGCGAGAGGAAAGGGTGCGATGGTGCAACATGCGGCGCCCGCCCGCAAGCGATCGGACCGGCACGTCCAGCGACCGGCACGTCCTGGCGGGCCGCTCGTCCACGGTGCGCAAGCGTGCCGGGGTCGTTAGAACGACGGCCGAACACTTCCCCGGCACTATGGCGAACAGGCTGATGTGCTTGTCCGCATGGCGGGGGCACATCTGTGCGTGCAGTTCGGTCGGCGATCGACGGGCGGACGAAAGGGAGGGGGCATCACGCTGGTCGCTCTCATGCGGCAGCCATGCCGCGCCCCGCTCGGCAGGGTGCGACATGCTGAAGGCGTCAGCCCAGCGTCAGCACGTATTTGACGATGGTACGGACATCTTCATCCTTGATCTTCATGCGTAACTCCGAAGGTTGAGGATGCCGGGGCGCGGCGCACCCCGGCGGAAGTGACACTCAGGCCACGTTGCGCGGCTTCAGCGACATCGCCGTGAAGTTGCGCTTGTAGGGCGATTCGCCAACCTTGGTCAGCGCGCCGCGGCCGAGCTTGTAGCGGTAGTTGTTGGTCACTGGATCGGGCACCGCATGCACCACCGCATTGGCCGGAGCCTGCGGGAAGTTGAAGTTCGCCATCGCCACGCCCGGGCGCATCTCGTCGGAGACGATCGCGACCGCGACGAACTGTCCGTCGGTGACCTTGATGTGGCCGTTGGCGAACAGCGTGTCGAAGTTGAGGTCGTTCTCGAGCACGCCCTGCGGCTCGCCGATCTGGATATAGACGGTGTCGTTATAGACCTGCACGAAGTCGCCCGACTCGATGCCCTTGGGCTTGGCATCTTCCGGATGGACGATGATCCACGGGTAGGGCCAGCGCTGCGCGAGATAGGGCTTGCGCAAGTCGTCGAAGCCGGACTGCCAGGTCTCGTTGAGCCGCCCGTTGGTCACCCAGATCTCGCCTTTCTCCTTGCGCGGCTGGGCGGCCTTGTAGAACTGCATCCAGCCCGGGAAATTCCATGGCGATTTCAGCAGAATGGCCTTGCCGCTGTGGCTGTCGAAGGCATACAGCCACTTGCGCTTGACCTCGGTCTCCTCGATTTCCTCCCACTCGTTGGCCGGATCGTGCAGGCGTGCCGTGCCGATCAGCTCGCCGCCCTTGACGCGGATCGGGGTCTGGATGCCGGTGGTGCCGTACTCGCGCAGCAGCTCCTGGGCCGGCACGCCGCGTGCCTTGGCCTTCTTGACCAGCGGCTCGTAGTTGAGCACGCCGTTGCGGCCGAAGCGCGCCGCCTCCTCGAATACGTCGTTGCTGCTCTGCCACGGATAGGAGCCGTCGGCGCCGAAGCCCATCTTCAGCGCGAACTGCTGCACCGCCCACCAGTCGGGCCTGGCGTCGCCCGGCGCGTCATAGAACTTCGAGTACAGGCGCAGGCGCCGCTCGGAGTTGCAGCGCGTGAAGTTTTCCTCCCCCCAGGTCGCCGCCGGCAGCACGATGTCGGCCATCTGCGTGTTGAGCGGCTCGACCGGGTAGATGTCGGAGTCGACCAGCACCATGCCGCCTGAATCGACGCGGCGCTTGAGCGTCTCGAAGATCGCCGCGCGGTCGAGCTGCGAGATCTGGTGCGGATTGCCGCGGGTGAGTGCGAACATCTTGTCGGCCAGCGCCTGCGTGCCCATCATCGCCGCGGTCCAGGTGGTGCCGAACACCCACGCGAACTTGATCTGATCGTTCATCAGCCAGCGGTCCAGGTTGAAGCTCTTCTTGCGCCGGCCGGGGTACTTCTCCGGCGACAGCCAGCCCGAGCCGCCTCCCGCGCTCATCATGCCGCGCTGGTGGCCGCCGCCGCGCGAGATCATCCGCCCCGGGCGGTTGCCCGAGCCGCAGATCAGCGCGAGCGACGCCAGCGAGGTGGTGTTCATGTAGTTGTTCGACCAGTAGTTGCCCTTCTCGAGCATGAAGCTCGCCTTGGGGCGGCTGCCATCGGCGCGCGGCCTGGCGATCCATTCGGCCGCCTTGCGGATGTCCTCGGGATCGAGGCCGGTGATGTTCGCCGCGACGTCGAGCTTGGACTCCTCCTGGGCGAGGATCCACTTCTTGTAGTCCTCCCAGTCGGACTGCCAGGTGCCCCAGGTGGTGCGCCACTGCCAGCCGGTGTTGCGCGTGCCGCGCCCGTAGCCGGAATCGACCTCCCACGGCTTGGCGATCCACTTGTCGATGAACGCCTGGTCCTGCCAGCCGTTCTCGATGACGATGCGGGCGAGCGCCATGTGCAGCACGGTGTCGGTGCCGGGAATGACCGGCAGCCACAGTCCGCGCCCCTGGGCGAGCGACCAGGCCACCCCCATCGTGTTGTGGGGCGTGACGAAGATGAATTTCTTGTCGCCCGGCATCATCCACTGCGTGAACAGCGTCGTCTTGGTCTCGTACGGGTCCACGCCGGAGAGGAACGCGACCTCGCAGTCGGCCCAGTCCTGGTAGCTCGCGGCGAACGAGTTGATGCCCGCATCGTCCATGCCGGTCGCGTCGTTGGTCGCCGAGGCCTTGTCGTGCCAGGCGATCGCCGGCGTACCGATCGAGGTCATCGCGAGCTTGGTGATCGCGTAGGTGTTCTCGAAGTACTGATAGGAGTAGGCCTTGACCGCCCAGGCGTGCTCGCCGTAGTTTGCCAGCACGTACTTGGAGATGTCGGCCATCACGTCGGTGACCAGGTCCCACGACACCGGCATCAGCGTGCCACGCACCCGGATCATCGGGTAGCGCAGCCGCTCCGAGGTGCGGTTCTCGGGGTTGTAGCATTTCTGCGCGAGCGTGCCGCCCCGTACCGAATGGTTGCCGTTGTTGTTGACGACCGTCGCGTCCTTGTCCGGCATCACGATGACGTGGTGCGGGCGGCCCTCGTGGCGCACGATGTTGTGCATCGCCGGGCTCACCCAGGCAGCGCCCATCATCTGCTGGTGCGGGAAATCCATGCCGAAGGCGTTCTGATCGGCGGCCATGCCGCCCTCCCGCCCGGTCGGCCAGCGATAGACCTTGTAGCCGCAGGCGACGGTGCAGTAGTCGCAGGCGGTGGTCAGTACCTCGGCATCCTTGGGCGGTAGCGGCACGTGGTCCTTGGCGAGCACGCCGAAGGTGCCGGCCGCGGTCGATTTGATTTCGCTCATGTCGTTCTCCTCAAACACGCCGGCCGGCGAGGTTCGCGCTGTAGCCGTAGATCAGCCCCAGCACCCCGGTCGCGTAGATGTCGTCGCCGCGCAGCTCGAGCACGATCTGCGGCAGGCTCTCGGTGGCATGCCCCGACACGATCATGCCGTGGCGGGTCAGGTCGAAGGTCGTCAGGTGCAGCGGGCACGGGCCAAGAATCTGGTGCTCGCGCTTGAAGGTGCCGTCGAGCGGGCCGCCCTGGTGCGTGCACTGCTGGTTGAAGGCGACGATGTCCTGGTCCGGGCCGATGCCGCCGCCGGCGGGCACGCCGAGCTTGACGATGATGTTGCGCACGTCGTCGTACGGATAGTTGAACGGAATCGGCTCGCCGAGCTTGAGCTGGGAGAGGCCCGCCACCTTCACCGCCGGGTAGTCCGACTTGAGCGCCTGCAGTGCCGCCAACGCGCCGCCGGGCAAGGCGGCCAGGGTTATGAGCGCGCCCCCCGACAGCAGGAAGCTGCGCCGGCTCATGCAGGCGCGCCCCTCGCGGTGAGCGTGGCCGTGGCCGGCTTCGGAATGGATGTTGTGGATGGTCATGGTGGCAGTCCTCAGTTCTTGGGCGCGGGTAGCGGCTCGTAGTCGGCGGGCAGCGTCGGCGCGTCGTGGATCAGCGGCTCGGTCATCGACAGCGCTTCGAGGAAGGCGACGAGGTCCTTCTTCTCGTCCGCCGTGAGCCCGAGCGGCTTGAGCTTGTCGGACTTGCCGGGCAAGGGGCCGCCGCCGGCGTCGTAGAAGTCGACCACCGCATCCAGCGTGGCCAGGATCCCGTTGTGCATGTAGGGCGCGGTGTACTTCAGTTCGCGCAGGCTGGGCGTGCGGAATTTGCCCTTGTCTTTCGGATCCTTGGTCACGTAGTAGTAGCCGTAGTCGCGGTCGGCCTCGCGGTAGGTAGCTTCCGAAACCCCCTTCTGGTACTGCTCCCAGCGATGCGTGATCTGGTACATCGGATCGGTGTCGAACTGCGGGTTCTCGGGCAGGCCCACGGAGTAGAAGCGCTGGTCCGAGGCGAGTGGACCGTTGTGACACTGGATGCAGGCGGCCTTGCCGTTGAACAGCTGGTAGCCACGCACCGCGGATTCGCTCATCGCCGTCTTGTCGCCGGCCTGCCAGCGGTCGAAGGGCACCTTCTTCGCGTCCGTGACCACGGTGCGCTGGTAGGCCGCAATCGCCGCGTAGGCTTGCGTCATGCGCGGCCACTCGGCGCCGAACACCTTCTTGAACGCGTCGACATACTCGGGGATGAAGCGCAGACGCATCTCCATCATTGCGCGGTCGCCGTTGCCGGCCACGCCGCCTTCGGCGGCGGATGGGGCCTGGGCTTCCAGGCTGGTGACGTTTCCTTCCCAGAACAGCTTGTTGTAGTAGGCGCTGTTCAATACGGTCTGCGAGTTGCGCCAGTGCTTGGTGCCCGGATAGCCGCGCGAGATCTCGCCGCCGTCGCCCCAGCCGAGTTGCGGCAGGTGGCAGGACACGCAGGGCGTGGAGTTGTCGCCCGACAGCCGGTTGTCCCAGAACAGCTTCTTGCCCAGCTCCACCTTCTCGGTGGTCATCAGGTTGTCGGCCGGCACGGGCACCGGCGGCAGCGGGCCGAGCGGCGGGTAGGCGGTGCCGGCGGCGTGGGCCGCCAGCGTCCCGGTCATGGCCAGCGCGGCGAGCCCGAGTTGCATTGCAGTGTTGCCTTTCATGGTTCGCTCCTCAGTTCTTGCCGAAGGTACGGACCTGGAAGTCGGGGGCCGGGGGGGCCTCGACGACGACCGGATCGCCCGATAGGGTCAGCAGAAACTCGACCAGGGCCTTCTTCTCGCTGCCGGTGAGGTTCAACGGCTTCAGCTCGGAATCCTTGCCGCCGCCGGCGTCGTAGAACTCCACCACCTCGTCGAGCGTCGCGAACACGCCGTTGTGCATGTAGGGCGCGGTGTGCTTCAACTCGCGCAGGCTGGGCGTCGCGAACTTGCCCAGGTCGGCCGCGTCCTTGGTGATCGCGTAGGCGCCGACGTCGGTGCGCGCGTTCATGTAGTTGGGCATGCCGGAGGTGGCGTAGTGGCGCAGCATGGTGATGGTGCGCAGCGGGTTGGCGAGCACGTCGGGATGCTCGGGCACGCCGGTGCGGTGCAGCATGCCGTCGGAGGCGACCGGGCCGTTGTGGCACTGGACGCAGGCGGCCTTGCCGGTGAACAGCGCGTAGCCCTGCCGGGCGGCGGGTGAGATCGCGGATTTGTCGCCGTCGAGGAAGGCGTCGATCGGCGCGTTCTGCGAGCGCAGCGTCTTGACGAACTCGCCGACCACGCCATACACGCGCATGCCGTTGATGTCGTCCTTGCGGAACTGCTGCCAGAGCTCGACGTACTCGGGCACCTGTGACAGGCGTTCCTGCATCAGGCGCGAGTCCATGTTCATGGTGTGCGCCTCGGTGATCATGTCGCGCACCAGCGTGCCCATGTCGGCGCCGTCCAGCCGGCCGTCCCACATGAAGCGCTTCTTCAGCGCGCTGTTGAGCAGGGTGGGGGCGTTGCGGAAGTATTCGGTGGACGGGTAGCCGGCGGACAGCGCCTGGCCGTCGCCCCAACCCTTGTCCGGGTCGTGGCAGCTGGCACAGGACACGCCCCAGTCACCCGACAGGCGGGTGTCGAAGAACAGCTTCTTGCCGAGCTCGACCATTGCCGGGTTGCCCGGCTTCGCTTCAGGCAATCGGACCAGGCTTGGAATCGGTGCGGATGCGTCCGTTGCGTTGGCGGTCGGCAGCCAGGTGCCGCCTCCGGCCAGACCGATGGTGCCCAAAAAGGCGCACAGTCGTGCTCTACGGTAGTTTGGCATGGTATCCCCTTGTTCGTCTGTGAAGCGGCGGAAAGCCACTTCGCAATCAGGGGATTGCAGCTATCGTGCCAGCGTGCCATCGCCTTGAAAATAGAACTAGTTCTTTCGAACTAGTACATAAGGACTAGATGGTCGTGGACTGTTTTAAACCATTTTCGGGCCGAAGTGACCGATCGGAAATTGACCAGTGCGCGTTATCCGGCTCGGCGTTCGGAGCCTTGGCCGATCTTGTTGCGCAGCGTGAGCCGCGTGATGCCAAGGATCTCCGCCGCGCGCGACTTGTTGCCGCCGACTTCGTCCAGCACGCGCAGGATGTAACGGCGCTCAATTTCCGCGAGCGGTACCAGCTCGCCGCCCTCCGCGGTCGCCTGGGACTCGGGCCGCGCCTGCCGGCTGATCTCGCGGGGCAGCATGTCGGCGCTGATCGGGCCACCCCCCGAGAGGATGGCGGCACGCTCGAGCACGTTGCGCAGCTCGCGCACGTTGCCGGGCCAGCGGTAGGCCTGCAGCAGCGGCAGGACGTCGGGGGCGAGCGAGGGCTGGGGGATGCGCACCGCTGGCGCGATTTCGGCGAGGAAGCGTTCGGCCAGCGGGCGGATGTCGTCCGGGCGCTCGCGCAGCGGAGGCATCTCGATCGTGCCGACGTTGAGCCGGTACAGCAGGTCCTCGCGGAACTGCCCGGCGGCTACCATTTCTTCGAGGTTGCGGTTGGTGGCGGCGACGAAGCGCACGTCCACCTTGAGTTCCCGGCTGCCGCCCAGGCGGCGGAAACTCTGCGTCTCCAGCACGCGCAGCAGCTTGGGCTGGAGGGTGGGGGAGAGGTCGCCGATCTCGTCGAGGAACAGCGTGCCACCGTCGGCCAGCTCGAGCAGACCGCGCTTCGTCTGGCGCGCATCCGTGAAGGCACCCTTCTCGTGGCCGAAAAGTTCCGATTCCAGCAAGCCTTCGGGCAAGGCCGAGCAGTTGAGCGCGATCCAGGGGCCTTCGGCACGCTCGGAGTGACAGTGGATCGCGTTGGCGATGCGCTCCTTGCCGGTGCCGGATTCGCCGCGGATGAGTACCGGTATCCGCCCGGCGGCGGCGATCTTGCGCGTAATCTCGAGCAAGGCTTTGAACACCGCACTCTCGCCAATCATTGCGTCCGCGGGGCAGGCCGGCTGCTGTGTGCGGCGCCAGGCGACCTCGCGGCGGAGCCGGCGGGTTTCGAGCGCCCGGCGGATCAGCTCGAGCAGGTCTTCCAGGTCGAAGGGCTTGTTGATGTAGTCATAGGCCCCCGCGCGCAGGGCCGCCACGGCCGTCGACAGCTCAGGGAATGCGGTCATGATGACCACCAGAGCATCGTTGTCCATGGCGCGCAGGCGCTGCAGGACGCTCAGGCCGTCCAGGTCGGGCAGGCGCAGGTCGAGGAGGATCAGGCTGAAGGACTCGGTCTGGGCCAGGCGCAGGCCCGCTTCGCCGCAATCGGCCATGATGATGCGAAAGCCGAAGCGGCGCAGGAAGCCGCTGACGGTCAGGCGGATGGTTTCGTCGTCCTCGACGATCAGTATGGTGTCGCTCATGAGGTTCCGGTGGTGGCCGTGGTGCCGGCGGCAGAGGGCCATTGCAAAGCAAACTGTGTTCCATCGGAGCCGCTGCGGGTCAGGGTGATGGTGGCGCCGTGCTGCTGGACGATCTTGCGCACGATCGCCAGGCCGAGGCCGGTGCCTTCCGTACGGGTGGTATAGAAGGCGTCGAAGATTCGGGCCTGGATCCCGGGCGGGATGCCGCGGCCGTTGTCGGCGATCTCGATCAGTACGCCGGCGTTCGCCGCACGGGCCGAAATGCGGATCCAGCCATCCTCGCCGAGGGCATGCAGAGCGTTGACGAGCAGATTGAGCAGAACCTGCTTGAGGGCGTTCTCGTCCGCGAGCAGGGCGGGCAGATCGGCCGGCAGCTCGGTGTCGATTCTCGCGCCCTGCAACCTGGCTTCCTTGCGGATCCAGAACAGCACGTCGTCGACGACCGCGGCCAGCGAGCACGGGGCAAGCCGCAAGGACTGCGGGGCGGTGTAGCCGTGAAACGACTTGAGGAAGCCCGACAGGCGGTCGATCTCGCGTTCCAGGCGACGCAGCGCTTCGAGGAGGCCTGGCGGAACATCCTCTTCGTATTGCATGGCCTGCGCCACGGCCTTCATGCCGGCAAGGGGATTGCCGATCTCGTGCGCCAGGCCCATGGCGAGCTCGCCCAAGGTGACCATCTTCTCCATCTGGAACATCTGGCGGTCGATCTCACGTTGATGGTCGGCGAAGCGGCGTTCCTGGGTGACGTCGCGCGCGACGATCAGCTGACCTTCCGGGCTGGCCGAGACCGAGACGGAGAGGATGCGCCCACGGTGTTCCACTTCGTGCCGGTTGACCGGATCTTCATTGAAAGCATGACGTAGTTGTTCCCAGTCGGGCCATTGCTCGTCCAAGGCCCCCGAGCCGCTGGCCACCACGCCGAGCAGTGCTGCCGCAGCCGGGTTGGACAGGCGCACCTTGCCGTCGGGCGCGAGTTGGACCACCGCGTCGCCGAGTTGCAGGAACAAGCGTTCGAGCAAATTCCGTTCGCGCTCCAGGTCCGCGGTGCGGGCCTGCACTTGCTGCTCAAGGTGATCGCGCTGCCCCTCCAGTGACACGTAGAGCGATCGCAGGCGGCGGGCCATGTCGTTGAAGCGCTGCCCTAGTGCTGCGATTTCGTCATTGCCCGGGATGTCGACCCGGCGTGAAAAATCACCGCCTGCAAGTGCTTCGGATTCATGGGCCAGAACGTCGATGGGGCCCAGCAGCCTACGCGAGAGGAAAAATCCGGCGAGCGCCGTGACCGCGAGTGCGCTGAGCAGGACGGCATAAAGAGCGGTCAGGTTGAACACGCGGGCCATTAAACCATGCTGGGGAAAAGCGAGCGCGAGCACCCAGCGGCCAGTCTCGACGCTTTCACCGGCGAAGTCCGGTATCGCACGTGCGGCGAAGATCCAGCCATTTCCTTCCACGATTTGTTCGCCCTTCAGGAGCCGTCCGACGAGCTCGTCGCCGAACAGCTGTTCGAGCGTGGCGACAGGCCTCATCTCGAAGCCCTCGCCTTCCTTCTCCCGGCCGTGGCTTAGGTAGTAACCCGAGCGGTCGAAGAGGATGGCAACCCCTTTGCGCACGTCCGCCATCTGTTGGATTTGTTCGAGCAGGATATCCGCGTGCAGGTTGACGATCAGCATACCGCCGGGGGCGTTTCCATCCGCCAGGCGAGTCGCCATGCGAATGACCGGTCGCTCGGGCTCTTCGATGCGTCCGAATTCGACGTTGAGGTCCAGCGGCGAGACGTAGATGGCTCCGGGCTGGAGTCGCAAAGCGTCCCGGAAATAGTAGCGGTCCGACTTGTTCTGCAGCGTCTCGATCGGTACGGCGTGTGGCAGATTGCCGATGCGGTCCACCCGCACCTGCTCTCGGCCGTCGTCGGAGAGGAAGCGGATCTGGTAGATGTGGGGATAAAGACTGGCGAGGCTGAGATACTCACGCTCGAGCTCCTCTCGCGCCGAAGTGGTCGCTGCGATGCCCGAAGTCGTCGCCCGGCGCAGCCGATCGAGGGTGGGAGAGGCTGCCAGATAGCGCAGCTCGGCAGCCAGTTGCCCGAGAAAGCGACCGACGCCTTGAGCCCGAATCGTGACTTCCTGCTCCAGATTGTTCAGGGTCTCGGTCTTGAGCGTCTGCAGCGAAAAATACACGCCGAGCACGCCCGCCACGGCGGTCGGCAATACCGCCGCGATCAGGAAGGCGAAGTAAATGCGGCGCGCGAGGCTGCGCGGGCGGGTGAACATGGTGCGATTGTATAGGCACCGCTCCGGTATTCGTCAGCAAGCGTAAGGGCTGGCCGGCGCGGGATTTCGGCGGACGCGTGATTCCCGCCACGCTGAGCAGTGATGCGTGGTGCTGACGTACGCCGTGACGGCGCACCGACTCGGCCTGGCTCAGCCCGCGATCAGCGTCTGCCGGCCGCACCACGCCTCGCCGGCATCGAGGCTCAGTTTGCTGCGCGCGACGGCCGCCTCGATGCACAGCATCTCGCGAAAGCCGCGGGCCGGCATGTCGGGCAGGGCGGCACAGCGTGTCTCCCACGGGTTCCACACCACCACGTCCGGAAAACCGGCGGCGCCGATGGTGAGGCTGCGGCCGCTGTCGCGCAGCACGAGCGGCCGCGCGACGTCGTGATAGACGCGGTCGGTCTCGCCGTCGATGGCGACGAATTCGCCGCTCTCGTGCTTGATGCGGTTGCCATCGGCGGCATCGCGATAGTCGCGGCCGTACAGCCCCTCGATGCGCGCATGCTCGACCTCGCGCACGCGCAAATAGGTATGCAGCGCTGCCGTGAAGGCGAACGGGGCGTGGCCGGTGTTCTCGATCTCGAGCTCGATGTCGAGGCGCTCGCCGTCGATCGCCACCGTCAGCTCGGCGTCGAACAGCGGTGTCCACAGCGCGTGCGAGCGCTCGTCGTCGGTCGTCCCGAGCGTGACGATCGCGTAGTCGTCGCCGCGGCGCCGCTCGCGCGGGGTCCACCTGCGCTCGCGCACGAAGCCGTGGCGCGGCAGCTTGCCGAGGGTGGAAAACTGCGGGAAGCACACCGGCACGCCGCCGCGAATCGGCGTGCTGCCGTCGAAGACCGCCTGCTCGCTCAGGTACAGGCGTTCCTCGCCGCGCGCGGGAATCCACGACAGCAGCTGGGCGCCGAAGAGCGAGACGATGGCCTTGGCGCCGCTGGCGGTCGCAAGTGCGAGGGCGGGCTGGCCGTGGAAGCTGAATTCCTGGATGTTCGAGCTCATCGCGATCCTGTGCTCAATCCTGCAGCGCCAGCACGCCGACCTTGACGGTGCTGTCGTCGGGATCGTTCCGGAGCACGAAGCCGAGCCCCTGCACGAAGCGCAGCATGCGTTCGTTGTTGGCGAGGAAGACGCCGTTCATGTAGGCGAGTCCCTTGTTGCGCGCGGCCTCGATCAGCACGCTCATCAGCTTGCGGGCGAGCCCGCGGTGCTGCCAGTCGTCGGCGACGACGATCGCGAACTCGCACGACTCGCCGTCCGGATTGACGGCATAGCGGCACACGCCGATCTCGACCTCCTTGCCGTCCTCGTCGATCGTCGCGACGAAGGCCATCTCGCGGTCGTAGTCGATCTGCGTGAGCCGCGCGACCATCGCCGGCGGCAGCTCGCGCATCGTGTTCATGAAGCGGTAGTACTTGGTCTCGGGCGAGAGCTTGCGCACGAACTCGATCTCGAGGTCGGCGTCTTCGGGCTTGATCGGCCGGATCGTGATCTGCACGCCGTCGGGCTGGGTCCATTTGCTGATCAGGTGCGACGGATACGGGTGGATCGCCATGTGATCGTAGCGATCGGCCGACGGCGCGATGTTCTCGGCGACGAGGCGCGCATCGACCGCGACGGCGCCGACTTCGTCGACGATCAGCGGGTTGATCTCGAGCGACTGGAGCCACGGCAGCTCGCACACCATCTCGGAGACGCGCAGCAGCACGAACTCGAGCGCCTCGTGGTTGATCGCCGGCATGTTGCGGAACTCGCCGAGCAGGCTCGCCACACGCGTCGACTGGATCAGGTCGCGCACCAGGAAGCGGTTGAGCGGCGGCAGCGCGACGGCCAGATCGCGGTTCGCCTCGACCCGGTTGCCACCCTCGCCGAAGGTGATCACCGGCCCGAACACCGGATCGCGGCGCACCCCGACGACGAGCTCGCGGCCGTAGCGCTTCAGGATCATCGGCTCGATGGCGACGCCGTTGATCGCCGCGTCGGGCTTGTTGCGGCGCACCTCCTCGAGGATCTCCTGGTAGGCGGTGCGTACCGCGGCGAGGCTGCCGAGGTTCAGGCGCACGCCGCCCGAGTCGGCCTTGTGGATGATCGACGGCGAGTCGATCTTCATCACGACCGGCAGGCCGATCTCCTCGGCCAGCACCATCGCCTCGGTGGCCGAGCGCGCCACCACCGTCTGCGCGATCGGAATGCGGAAGGCCGCGAGGCAGGCCTTCGACTCCATTTCGTTGAGCACCTTGCGCCGCTCGGCCAGCGCCGTCTCGATCACCAGCCGTGCGCTCTCGATGCTCGGCGGGTTGAGGTGCGACAGCGACGCCGGCGTCTGCATCAGCAGCTTCTGGTTGCGGTAATAGGCCGAGATGTGGCTGAACAGCTCGACCGCCGGCTCGGGCGTGCGGAAAGTCGGAATGCCCGCGGCCTCGAAGATGCGTCGTCCCTCGAGCACCAGGTCCTCGCCCATCCAGCATGTCACGACCGGCTTGTCGGCATGGCGCTCGAGCTCGACCACGGCGTTGGCGACCTCGGTCGGGTTGGTGATCGCCTGCGGGGTGAGCAGCACCAGCACGCCGTCGACGTTGGGGCCGTCCAGCACCGCCTGCAGCGTGTCGCGATAGCGCTCGACGCTGGCGTCGCCACCCATGTCGACGGGATTGCCGCGCGACCAGTGCGAAGGCAGGGTTGCATTGAGTTTCTCGAGCGTGACGTCGGCGAACTGCGACAGCGGAATGCCCAGATCGGCGGCGCGGTCGGCGGCCATCACGCCCGGTCCGCCGCCGTTGGTGATGATCGCCAGACGATTGCCGCGCGGGCGGAAATGCGAGAACAAGGCATTGGCGGCTGCGAACAGCTGGCCGAGGTTGTAGAGGCGGATCACGCCGGCGCGGCGCAGCGCCGCGTCGAAGACCGCATCGTCGCCGCTCATCGCGCCCGAGTGCGAGCGGATCGCCGGCGACACCTCGGGGTGGCGGCCGACCTTGATCAGCAGCACCGGCTTGACGCGCGCGGCGCCGCGCAGCGCGCTCATGAAGCGGCGCGCGTCGCGGATGCCTTCGACGTACAGGAAGACGCTCTCGGTGCGCGGATCCGAGATCATGTACTCGAGCACCTCGCCGAAGTCGATGTCGCTGCTCGATCCGAGCGAAACGACGGCCGAAAAGCCGACGTTGTTGGGCTTGGCCCAGTCGAGGATGGCGGTGCACAGCGCCCCGGACTGCGAGATCAGGCCGATCGTGCCCTTGAGCGCGCTGGCGTGGGCGAAGGTCGCATTGAGGCCGAGTTCGGGCCGCATGATGCCGAGGCAGTTCGGGCCGAGCAGGCGGATGCGGTGGCGGCGCGCGGCTTCGGTCACGCTGCGCTCGAGCGCGGCACCGCGTGGTCCGGTCTCGGAAAATCCGCCCGCCAGCACGATGACCGCGCGCACGCCCGCGCGCCCGCAGCTGTCGATGACGGCGGGAACCTTGTCGGCGCGCACGGCGATGACGGCCATGTCGAGACGGTGCGGCACGTCCTCGACGGACTTGTGGCAGGGCACACCGAGCACGGACTCGTGGTTGGGATTGACCGCGAACAGCCGTCCCTTGTAGCCGCCCTCGAGGATGTTGCGGATGACGACGTTGCCAAGCGAATTCTCGCGCTCGCTCGCGCCGATCACTCCGACCGAGCGCGGTTGCAGCAAGGGCGTCAGATAGTGCTTGTCTTTCATCGGTCGATCTTCCGGTTCCGGTAAGGCGGGGCCTGTGCGCAGCACTCGTGCGGCTCGAACTGCCCGAGCCGAGGCAGCGCACTTACCCTAAAGCAGGTAGTCGCAGTTTACCGCAGTGCACCATCATTGTTCGTGAAATAAGTGGGTTCGCTCGTTGTGGTTTACCCTGATGTCTGCAGGATCAAAGCCTCTCCCCCGTGGCCGATCGATCCTCCATGCTCTACAGCGACGCATCGAGCGTGAAATAGAAGGTCGCGCCCTGGTCGGGCGCCGACGAGGCCCAGATCTGGCCGCCATGGCGCTGGATGATGCGCTGCACGTTGGCCAGCCCGATGCCGGAGCCCTGGAACTCCTCGTGGTCGTGCAGGCGGTGGAAGGCGCGGAACAGCTGCGTCGCGAACGCCATGTCGAATCCGACGCCGTTGTCCGACACGCTGAAGACGATGCGTGCGCCGCTGCGATTGGCACCGAAGCCGATGTGTGCCGGCCGGCGACGTGCCGAGAATTTCCACGCGTTGCGCAACAGGTTGTCGAGCACGACGCGCATCAGCGTCTTGTCGCAGGTGGCCATGAGGCCGCCGGTGATCTCGAACTCGACCTCGCGTGCGGGATCCTCGTGGCGAAGATCGTCGACGATCTGAAGTGCGATCTCCGACAGATTGACATTCTCCTTGCGCAGCGCATGGCGCGACAGCCGCGCCAGCTCGAGCAGATTGTCGATCAGGTAGGCCATGCGACCTGCGGCCCGGCGAATGCGTTCGAGGTGGCTGCGCGAGCTCGCGTCGAGCCGCTCGCCGAGTTCTTCCTCGAGGATGCGCGCGAAGCCGTCGATCGAACGCAGCGGAGCGCGCAGGTCGTGCGACACCGAGTACGAGAACGCCTCGAGCTCATGGTTCGACGCCTCGAGCTCGGCCGTGCGCATGCGCACACGCGCCTCGAGCTCGTAGTTCACGTTGCGCAGCGTCATCTCGGCGATCTTGCGCGACGAGATGTCCGCAAGCGTACCGATCAGGGCGACGCTCCTGCCGGCTTCGGTGGCGCCGTTTCGTACCCGTCTCGCGCTCGCCTCTACCCAGCGGATCTCGCCGGTATCGGTGGACAGGCGGAGCTGCCCGCGATACTCGGGGAGCTTGCCCGCGAGCAACTGCCCGAGCGCAAGGGCGAGCGCGCGGCGCTCGTCCGGATGCACGAAGTCGGCCAGCGGCCGGCCGATCGATGCGGCGGCGGCGTGATTCGTGATCTCTCGCCACGCATGACTGAGGAAGGTGAAGCGCTGGTCCGCGTCGGTACGGAAGACGACCTCGCGGAGCGAGTCGATGACCTCCTGATGGCGGGCCTGGCTGTCGAGCAGGGCCCGTTCGGTCTCGATGCGCCGCGTGACGTCGTGGGCGACACCGACGTAACCGGCGAAGCGCCCGTCGATGCTGCAGGGCTGGCCGATCAGCTCCAGGTAGCGCACCGCGCCTTGGGCAATGCGTGCACCGAGAACGAGTCTGACCGGCTGATGCCGATCGAGACGCCCCCGCCACGCGTGTGCGGCGCCGTCCGGATAGGGCTCCCAGTCGACCTGCTCGCCGGCGAGCCCGCTCGGGGCCGGCACGGCAAGCGCGAGCTCGGGCGACGTTGCCGCGAACAGCGTGAAGCGGTGCCGCGCGTCCGTCTGCCACACGAAATCCGCGGCCAGCGCGACCAAGGTGCGCCAATGCGCGGCGTCCAGGCAATCGGTGCAGGATTCGGGGGAAATGTTCACGCCTGTTCCGTGTGCTGCACGGCAGGGTTGCGACGGTGAGCGCTCCCGCCCTGTGCTTGAAGTGGCGACCGAAGCATGGTACCAGTTTAGGTCACGATGTCGTGTGCAGCGCCGTCGTCGCGGGCGCCCGCCGATGGGCGCGGCTACAATGACGAATGTGAGAACCCTCCCCAGCGACGGCTGCCGCCGTCCTCGACAATCATGAAAAAACTGAACGAATCCCCGCTCTTTCGAGAACAGGCCTTTATCGACGGCGCCTGGGTCGCCGCCGACTCGGGTGCGACACTGGCCGTCGGCGACCCCGCCACGGCCGAGGCGCTGGGCAGCGTCCCGAACATGGGGGCGACTGAGACGCGGCGTGCGATCGCGGCCGCGAATGCCGCCTTTCCCGCCTGGCGCAAGCGTCTCGCGAAGGAGCGCGCAAGCCTGCTGCGGCGCTGGTTCGAGCTGATCGTCGCATCGGCCGACGAACTCGCCTGGATGATGACCACCGAGCAGGGCAAGCCGCTTGCCGAGGCACTCGGCGAGGTGCACTACGCCGCCTCGTTCGTCGAGTGGTTCGCCGAGGAGGCGCGCCGTGCCGATGGCGACGTGCTGCCGACGACCGGGCTGGACCGCCGCCTGCTCGTGCTGCGCGAGCCGGTCGGCGTGTGCGCCGCGATCACGCCGTGGAATTTCCCGGCGGCGATGATCACGCGCAAGGTCGCACCGGCGCTGGCGGCCGGTTGCGCCGTGGTGGTCAAGCCGGCCGAGCAGACGCCGTTTACCGCGCTCGCGCTGGCCGTGCTGGCCGAGCGGGCGGGCCTGCCGAAGGGGGTGCTCAACGTCGTCACCGGCGACCCTGTCGCGATCGGCGGCGAGCTGACGGACAGCCCGATCGTGCGCAAGCTCTCCTTCACCGGATCGACCGAGGTCGGACGGCTGCTCATGGCGCAATGCGCACCGACGATCAAGAAGCTGTCGCTCGAGCTGGGTGGAAACGCGCCGTTCATCGTCTTCGACGATGCCGATCTCGATGCGGCGGTCGAAGGGGCGATGGCGTCCAAGTTCCGCAACGCCGGCCAGACCTGCGTATGTGCGAACCGCATCTACGTGCAGTCCGGCGTCTATGAGCGCTTCGCCGCGAAGCTCGCCGAGGCGGTCGGCAAGCTCACGGTGGGCCGCGGCATCGACAAGGGCGTCAACATCGGCCCGCTGATCGACGCCGCCGCGGTCCAGAAGGTCGAAAGCCACATCGACGACGCGCTCGGCAAGGGTGCGCGCGTGCTCGTCGGCGGCAAGCGTCACGGCCTCGGCGGGCTGTTCTTCGAACCCACCGTGCTCGCCGACATGAGCCCGGCGATGCGTGTCGCGCGCGAGGAGACCTTCGGGCCGGTTGCGCCGCTGTTCCGTTTCGATTCGGAAGAAGAGGCCGTCGCACTGGCCAACGACACCGAATACGGCCTGGCGGCGTATTTTTACGCGCGCGACGTCGGGCGCATCTTCCGTGTCGCCGAGGGGCTCGAGTACGGCATGGTCGGCGTCAACACCGGCATCATGTCGAACGAGGTGTCTCCGTTCGGCGGCGTCAAGCAGTCCGGCGTCGGCCGTGAAGGCTCGCGTTACGGCATCGACGAGTACCTCGAGATCAAGTCGGTGTGCCTCGCCGGCATCGACCGCTGAAGGCGCATCGATGCCGGTTCACGCAAACCGCGATGCGCCTTCTCCGTGGGTATGCCGGTTCGCGCCGCTGATTCGCGAGTCGGGCGGCGTGCTCGACTACGCCTGCGGCGGCGGGCGGCATGCGCGCTGGCTCGCCGGGCGCGGCCTGCGGGTGGTCGCGGTCGATCGTGACGGCGCGGCGCTGCGCGCGCTCGATGCGGTCGATGGCGTCGCGACCGTCGAGGCCGACCTCGAAGGCGGGTCGTGGCCATTGGAAGGGCGCCGCTTCGATGCGATCGTCGTCACCAACTACCTGTACCGGCCGCGCCTGACGATGCTGTTCGACGCGCTCGAGCCGGGCGGCGTGCTGATCTACGAGACCTTCATGCACGGCAACGAGCGCTTCGGCCGCCCGTCGAATCCGGACTTTCTGCTCGCCCCCGGCGAGTTGCTCGAGCGCGTCGCCGGCGAGTTCTCGATCGTCGCGTTCGAGCAGGGCGAGGTCGAGCGTCCCAGGGCGGCGATCGTGCAGCGCATCTGCGCGGTCCGCGGTGCCGGCCGCATTGTCCGCCTGCCGGCGTCGTAACATCCGCCGACGCCGCGCGTCGGCAGCTCAGTGCGCGAGGATGCACTCGGCCAGCGCGTCGATGCCGCCGGGCGACAGGTCGGCGGTCGCGAAGCGCGGGGCGTCGGCAAAGCGCACGTAGTTGTGGTTCTGCGAGCGCCGGTAGAGCGGGTCGTAGTGGTGGTCGATGAGCTCCGCGAACAGCTCGGCGAGGCGGTGCCCGCGCGCGAGCGCCTGCCAGTGCGCGAGCGTCTCGTTGCTCTGCAAGCCCTTCAGGCAGCCGATGCGCCGCTCGAGGTCTTCCACGTCGTCCCCCAGATAGGCATAGTCGCGCACCAGGAAATCGAGGCGGGCGCCGCGCTCGGCCTCGATCGCGATGCACGCGGCAGCGCGCATCTGCGCGATCAGCGCGTCGGGCAGGTGCAGGCGACCGATCTTGCGGCTTTCGGCTTCGACATAGACGGGGCGCTCGGCGTCGAAGGCGCGCAGGCGCTGGTACAGCCCGGTCTCGAACCATTTCTGCGTCGGCTGCGCGCGGCCCGGCACCGCGCCGAGCACCGAACCCTTGTGCACGGCGAGTGCTTCGAGGTCGAGCACCTGGGCGCCGCGTGCGGCGAGCGCCTCGAGCACGCGCGTCTTGGCACTGCCGGTGGCACCGCACAGCACGCGCAAATCGAGGCGCTGCGGCAGCGTCGCCAGCTCCGCCACGACCTGGCGTCGCCAGCTCTTGTAGCCGCCTTCGAGCTGGCAGGCGTCCCAGCCGACCAGGCGCAGCCAGCTCACGAACGCGCCGCTGCGCTGTCCGCCGCGCCAGCAGTAGACGAGCGGGCGCCAGCTCTTCGGCCGGTCCTGGAAGTGCGCATGCAGATGGCGGGCGATGTTCTCGGCGACCAGCGCCGCGCCGAGACGGCGTGCCTCGAAGGCCGAGCGCTGCTTGTAGATCGTGCCGACGGTCGCGCGCTGCGCGTCGTCGAGCACCGGACAGCTCAGCGCGCCGGGGATGCGGTCCTCTGCGAACTCGGCCGGACTGCGCGCATCGAGGATCTCGTCAAACTCGTGCAGCTGTGCTACGGTCGCAATGCCTCTTTTCATGGTGTGGTCGCGTCGTCGAACCGGCGCGCATTCTCTCCGAGCGTATGGACGAAATCAAACTCACCCGATTTTCCCACGGTGGCGGCTGCGGCTGCAAAATCGCGCCGGCGATGCTGTCGCAGATGCTCGCGCAGATGCCGGCCGGTGTCGTGCCGCCCGAGCTGCTGGTCGGTACCGACAACGCCGATGACGCTGCGGTTTATCGCCTGAACGAGCGGCAGGCGATCGTCGCGACCACCGACTTCTTCACGCCGATCGTCGATGATCCCTACGATTTCGGCCGCATCGCGGCGACCAACGCGCTGTCCGACGTGTATGCGATGGGCGGGCGTCCGATCATGGCGCTGGCGGTCGTCGGCATGCCGATCGACAAGCTGCCGGCCGAGGTCATCGGGCGCATCCTCGAAGGCGGCGCGTCGGTGTGCCGCGAGGCCGGCATTCCGGTGGCGGGCGGCCACTCGATCGACGTGCCCGAGCCGATCTACGGCCTGGTCGGGCTCGGCGTCGTCGATCCGGCGGAGGTCAAGACCAATGCCGGCGCACGGGCCGGCGACGCGCTGATCCTGACCAAGCCGCTGGGCATCGGCATCCTCTCGGCCGGGCTCAAGAAGGGCCGGCTGTCGCCCGCGGATTATGCAGAGATGGTGCGCTGGACGACGCAGCTCAACCGCGTCGGCATGCGGCTCGCCGCGATGAGCGACGTGCACGCTATCACCGACGTGACCGGCTTCGGCCTGGCCGGGCACCTGCTCGAAATCTGCCGCGCGTCACGGCTTGGCGCGGAGCTGCGCTTCGACGAGCTGCCGCTGATCGCGTCGGCCGTGCAGCTCGCGCGCGAGGGCATCGCCACCGGCGCGTCGACGCGCAACTGGCAGAGCTACGGCGATGCGCTCGATCTCGCGCCGGACACCCCGGACTGGCAATGCAAGCTGCTGACCGACCCGCAGACCAGCGGCGGTCTGCTGATCGCCTGCGCGCCCGAGGCGGTCGCGCCGGTGCTCGCGCTGATCGATGAGGAGCAGGGCAGCCCCGGGCGCGTGATCGGCACGCTCGGTGACGGTGCGGCGCGCGTGCGGGTCAGTCGCTGAGCAAGGGCTGCAGATAGTCCCACACCGTCTCGACGATGATCGCCTGCGCGTCGGCGTTCGGGTGAACACCGTCGGCGAGGAACATCTCGCGGCGCTCGGCGAAGCCGTCGAGCAGGAACGGCAGCAGCGGCACGTCGTGGCGTTCGGCGACGTCGTGGAAGATCTGGTGGAAGCGGCGCGTATAGGCCGGTCCGTAGTTGGGCGGCAGGTGCATGCCGACCAGCAGCACGCGCGCGCCGTGGTTGCGTGCCGCTGCGATCATCGCATCGAGATTGTCGGCCAGCAGCTGCGGGCGCAGGCCGCGCAGCCCGTCGTTGGCGCCGAGCGCGAGGATCAGCACCTCGGGGTCGTGGGCGTCGAGCGCGGCGGCCAGCCGGCTGCGCCCGCCCGCCGACGTCTCGCCGCTGACGCTGGCATTGACCACCGTATGCGGGAACCCTTTGTGTGCGAGCCGCGTCTGCAACAGGGCGGGCCAGTCTTCGCCCGGACGCAGCTGATAGCCGGCCGACAGGCTGTCACCCCAAACGAGTATGTTGGCCGCCTGGGCGGCGCCCGACATGATGACAATGACGAAAAGCGTGGCGATGGATCGCAGCAACATCGGGTTCTCCGCTCCGGTGGTCGAGGTGGCCGGGCTGTCCAAGAGTGTGGCGCTCGGCGACGGCCGCGGAACGCTCGACATTTTGCAGGATGTGAGCTTCAGCGTCGGCCCGGGCGAGTCGGTTGCGATCGTCGGCGCCTCGGGATCCGGAAAATCCACCCTGCTCGGATTGCTCGCCGGCCTGGATGTTCCCACGCGCGGCTCGGTGCGCATTCGCGGCGTCGAGCTGTTCGCGCTCGACGAGGACGCGCGCGCGGCCCTGCGCGGCGAGTCGATCGGTTTCGTGTTCCAGTCTTTCCAGCTGCTGCCGGCGCTCACCGCACTCGAGAACGTGATGCTGCCGCTGGAGCTCACCGGTGCCGCCAACCCGCGCGAGCTCGCCGAACAGTGGCTGGAACGCGTCGGGCTGGGCGCGCGCGTCCGTCATTATCCCAAGCACTTGTCGGGGGGCGAGCAGCAGCGCGTCGCGCTCGCGCGCGCGTTCGCGACCAAGCCGCAGCTGCTGCTCGCCGACGAGCCGACCGGCAACCTCGACGCGGCTACCGGCGCATCGGTGATCGACCTGATCTTCTCGCTCAATCGCGAGTCGGCGACGACGCTGATCCTGGTCACCCACGACGAGGCGCTCGCGGCACGCTGTCGGCGCCGCCTGCGCATGCAGGCCGGACGCATCGAGGAAGATGCACCGGTGAGGGCCTGAGCATTCCTGGCAGCGCGAGGGGTGGGACGATCGGCCATGCGCGCATCGGATGCTGCATCGCGAACGTCGGCCGTGCGGGCGGCACGGTGCCGTCACCCGATCAGTCGCGGCGCGGCGCCGCTGAGCGCAGGATCGCCGCGGCCGCCGTCGTGCCGGACCGCACCGCGGATTCGAGCGTGGCGGGGTAGGGCGAGGCGACATAGTCGCCGGCCAGCCACAGGCCCGGCAGCGGCGTGCGCACGTCCGGGCGCTGCACGCCGGGTCGGCACGCGAAGGTCGCGCGTCTTTCGGTGATCGTCAGCGTCCACGCCGGCGCCGGCAGCCGACGCTGCAGCATGTGCTCGAGCTGCCGGTGTGTGGCGAGCTCGAGCGCCTCGCGCGACAGCGCCTGGTGGGGTCCGCGCGCGCTGATCACGCACGCGACGAGACCGGGCTCGCCGCCGAGCCGGCCGCGATCGAAGGCCCATTGCGCAGGGCCGTCGGCGAGCCCGATCATCGGATGGGGCAGGCGCTGGCCGTCGCCGAGCGCGAAATACACGGTGGTGATCGGCTCGTGCTCGAGCGCGTCGATCTGCGCGGCAAGGCGCTCGCAGCCGCTCGCGCTGCGCAACAGGACTCCCGCGTGGTAGGGCGCGACGGCGACGACGACGTGGTCGTAGCGCTGGCCTTCGGCCGGGTCGCCTGCGAGCCGGAACCCGCGTGCGCCCGCTTCGATGCCGGTGATCGTCGCAGCGGTGTGGATCCTGCCGCGGCGCACCGCGAGGTAGCGCAGCGCCTGCACCGGGAAGAGTTCCGACAGGTCGGTGCGCGGGATCAGCAGCTCGCTCGCCGCCGCATTGGCCGCGAGGCTGTCGCGCAGCACGTTCGCGAACACCTGCGCCGACGCCTCGCCGGCCGGCGTGTTCAGCGCCGCCACGCACAGCGGCACCCACACGAGCTCGACGACGCGCGGCGTCTGGGCGGTCTCGCGCAGCAGCTCGGCGACGCCCATGCCGGCGGGCACGGTGAAGCGCCGCTTTCTGAGCCACTGCATGAGCCGCAGCAGCGCGCGCCGGTCGCTCCAGTCGAGCCCCTTTGCCCGCACGATGCCGAGCGCGAGGTGCAACGGGGCCGGCAGGGGGGCGGCGGCCAGGTGCATGCGCCCCGGCACGTGCAGCGTCAGCGGCAGGCGCTCGAGCACTTTCGGCGACACGCCGGTGAGCCGCAGCAGGCGCAGGAGCTCGGTGTAGGCGCCGAGCAGGATGTGCTGGCCGTTGTCGACGCGGCGATCGTCGCGCGTGACCACGCGCGCGCGCCCGCCGAGCACGTTCGAACGCTCGAACAGCGTCACGCGCACGCCCTGGCGTGCGAGCTCGACCGCACAGGCGAGGCCGGCGTAGCCCGCGCCGATGATCGCGACCGTCTGCGTCATGGCCGGTGTCCGGTCGGCCCGGTCGAGGGTGTCGCGCGGGAGCCGGCCATCGTGCATGCGCGTGCAAGGCTGTGTCGCGCTCTCACTGCGTCAGCCCCGCAGCCATGTCGTGCCGGCGATCCAGATCTTGCGGAACGGCGTCAGAGAGGTGCGCCGGTCGAGCACCAGAAAGCCGTCGCGCGCGATCTCGTCGAGCAGCGTGCGGTAGATCGCCGCCATTACCAGCCCCGGGCGCTGGCGCTTGCGATCGACCTCGGGCAGGTGGGCGAAAGCCTGGTCGTAGAAGCCGATCGCGCGCTCGGCCTGGAACTGCATCAGCTTGCGGAAGTTGTCGCTGTGGCGCGCCTCGAGAATGTCCTTGGCCGGCACCTCGAAGCGCCGCAGATCGTCGATCGGGAGGTAGATGCGCCCGCGCCGCGCGTCCTCGCCGACGTCGCGGATGATGTTGGTGAGCTGGAAGGCGAGACCCAGGTCGTGCGCGTACTTGAGCGTCTGGCGGTCCTCGTAGCCGAAGATCTCGGCGGCGAGCAGTCCGACCACGCTCGCGACGCGGTAGCAGTAGAGCTGCAGGCTCTTGAAGTCGGGATAGCGTGCCTGCGCGAGATCCATCGCCATGCCGTCGATGATCTCGTGCAGCTGTTCGCGCGGCAGGTCGAAGTGCGCGACGACGTCCTTCAGCGCAAGCCCGACCGGGTGCGTCGGGGCGCCGGCGAACACGTTGTCGATCTCGCTGCGCCACCAGCCGAGCTTGACGTGGGCGAGCTCGACGTCGTGGCATTCGTCGACGACGTCGTCGACCTCGCGGCAGAACGCGTACAGCGCGGTGATCGCCTGGCGCCGCTCCGGGGGCAGGAACAAAAAGCTGTAGTAGAAGCTCGAGCCGCTTTTGGCGGCCCGCTCCTGGCAGTAGTCGTGGGGATTCATGGGTTGTGTCGGGCCGGTTGAAAGCGCAGCGCGCGCCAGGCGAGAAGCAGCCAGTCGCCACGACCGAGATCGGGGCGGCGCCGGAAGACGTCGTAGCCGGCCTGCTCGATGCGCTCGAGAATGCGCAGCCCGCCGAGCACGACCAGGCGCAGCTCCCAGCCGATGCGGCCGGGCAGGCGCCGTGCGAGCGGTGCGCCGCGCAGCATCATGACACGCGCACGGTCGACCTGGAAGGCCATCAGCCTGCGCCAGGCCTCGTCGCAACGCCGCTCGGCGAAATGCGCCTCGGCGACGCCGAAGCGTGCCAGCTCGTCCGCCGGCACGTAGATGCGCGCCTTGTCCCAGTCGACCGCGGCGTCCTGCCAGAAATTGATCAGCTGCAGGCTGGTGCAGATGTCGTCGGACATGCGCAGGTTGTCGGGCGTGGCGGCGGCGTACAAGTGCAGCAGCAGGCGCCCGACCGGATTGGCCGAGCGCCGGCAGTAGTCGCCGAGCGCAGCGAAGTCGGCGTAGCGCTTGCACACGACATCTTGCGCGAAGGCGTCGAGCAGGTCGTGCAGCGGCTCGGGCGGCAGCCGGTGGCGGGCCATGTTGCGCGCGAGCCGCTCGAACAGCGGTGCCAGGGTGCCGTCGTGCACCGGCTCGCCGCGCGCGATCGCGCCGAGCTCGCGGCGATTGGCGGCTAGCCGGGCGGCCGGTGGCGCATCGCCTTCGTCGGCGATGTCGTCGGCGCTGCGCGCGAACGCGTAGATCGCCTCGACCGGCTCACGCAGGTGTGCCGGCAGCAGCAGCGACGCGACGGGAAAGTTCTCGTAGTGATCGACGGGCATGGATGGCGCGCAAGTATACGCGATAGGGATGGGCGGTCAGCGCTCGGGGCCGCGGTTTCCGCGTTTGCCGCCGCCGATCCGGGCGGTGCATTCGCGCCGCCGCGCCTGTTTGCAGCGCTGTGGCCGCAGCCGGGTGCAGGCCGCATGCGTGGACGGGTGTGCGATCATGGAGGCGGTATCAGCTTCCCGGCACTTCCGTCACTTGCGTCGGTCATCCTCGCATGCTCGAAATCACCGCTGTCACGAAATGCTTTCCACGCACCGGCGCGGTGCCCTTGTTCGACGGCGTCTCGCTGACGCTGCACGGCGGCGAGTGCGTCGCCGTGATGGGCGAGTCGGGCGTCGGCAAGTCGACGCTGCTGAACTGCATCGCCGGCCTGGAGCCGGTCGACGGCGGCTCGATGCGGCTCGACGGGGTCGAGCTGACGGCGCTGGACGAGGACGCGTTCGCGCGCCTGCGCCGGCGCAGCTACGGCTTCGTGTTCCAGGCCTTTCATGTGCTGCCGCACCTGACGCTGCGCCAGAACGTCGCGCTGCCGCTGTGGCTGCTCGACGTCGCGGACGCCGCGGCCGCCGAGCGGGCGCAGGCAATGCTCGAGCGCGTCGGCCTGGGCGCGCGCGCGGACGACTGGCCACGCCATCTGTCGGGCGGCGAATTGCAGCGCGTCGCGATCGCGCGCGCGCTGGTGCATGAGCCGAGCCTGGTGCTGGCCGACGAGCCGACCGGCAACCTTGATCCCGAGCGGGCCGCCGGCGTGCTCGAGCTGCTGCTCGGCTGCGTGCGCGGGGCCGGCGCGAGCGCCATCGTGGTGACGCACTCGGAGGCTGCCGCCTTGCGCACCGACCGGATCTTGCGGCTGTCGCGCGGCGGGCTTGCCGAGATGCCGACGCCGGGGGCCGCCACGGACGAGGGAGCCGGGGCCGGCCGATCGGTGCGAAGCCTGGCGCGCGGCGTCGAGCCCGAAGCCGATCTGCGATGAATGCCGCGCTTGGCCACGTATTCCTCGCGAGTCTGCTGCGACGGCCCCTCGCGACGGCGCTGTCGCTGGTGGCGATCATGCTCGGTGTCGCACTCGGGCTGGCCGTGCAGCTGATCCACGCCGCCGCGCTGGACGAGTTCGATCGCGGCATGCGCCTGCTCGGCGGCGAGGCCGACCTGCGGGTGGCCGGGCCGCGCGGCGGATTCGACGACGCGCTCTATCCGATGCTCGCCGAGCGCCCCGAGGTCGCGCAGGCCAGTCCATTGCTCGAGGTCGAGGCGCGCCTGCCGGGCCGCGACGAGCGGCTGCGCATCTACGGACTGGACATCTTCCGCGTTGCGCAGCTGACGCCCGCCTTGCTGCCGGTGTGGGAAGAGGAGGCTGCGGCGACTGCCGGCGCGGGTTCGGATCGCGAGCGTGCCGGGCGGGACGACGCGGGATCTGGCGAGCCGCGGGATGACGATGCCGCGCCACCGCGCTTCGCCGCGCTGCAGCCCGATGCGCTGTTCGTCAGCCCCGCCGCGCGTGTCGCCCTCGGTGTCGACGTTGGCGAGCGGCTCGCGGTGCAGGCGGGCATGCGCGAGCACGTGCTGCGCGTGGCCGGAACGGTGCCGGCGGCCGGTGTCGGCCAGGCGCTGGCGGTCATGGACATCGCCGCGGCGCAAGCCGTGTTCGACCAGATCGGGCGCATCACGCGCATCGACCTGAGGCTAGCCGCCGGGGTCGAGCGTGACGCGGCGCGTGCACGCCTTCAGGCGCTGCTGCCGGCCGGCGTGCAGGTGATCACGCCGGAAGCGGCCGCGCGACAGACGACCGCGCTGTCGCGGGCGTACCGCGTGAATCTGACCATGCTCGCCGCGATCGCGTTGCTCACCGGCGGTTTTCTCGTGTTCTCGACCCAATTGCTGGCGGTGGTGCGGCGCCGCCAGGAGTTCGCCTTTCTGCGGGCGATCGGCCTCGACCGCGCGGGTCTGCTGCGCGGGCTGCTTGCCGAGGGCGCGGTGCTCGGCCTGATCGGCGCAGCGGCCGGGGTCGCGCTCGCCTACCTGCTGACCGCGCTGGCGTTTCGCCTGATCGGTGCCGACCTCGGTGCCGGCTACTTCGCCGGCGTCGCGCCGTCGCTGCGTTTCCAGCCCGCCATCAGCGCCTTGTACCTCGCACTCGGCGTGCTGGCCGGCGTGGCCGGCGCGTGGCTGCCGGCACGCGAGGCGCTGCGCGTGATTCCGGCGCGGGGCCTGCGGGCCGGGGACGACGCAGAGCCGTGGCGGGCGCGTCCGCACGGCGTGCGTGCCGCCGCCTGCCTGGCGCTGGCGGCGCTCTTGTGTCTCGCGCCGCCGGTGGCCGGCATTCCCGTGTTCGGCTATGCGGCAATCGTGCTCGTGCTGGCCGGTGCGGTGCAATTGCTGCCCGCCGCGGTCGGCGTGGCGATGCGCTTGCTGCGCGGTGGGCGGGCGGCCGTGTTGCGCCTTGCCCACGCCCGGCTCGCGGCGGCACCGGGGCAGGCCGTCGTTGCAGGCGCCGGCGTCGTGGCGAGCGTCGCGCTGGCGGCGGCGATGGCGATCATGGTGAGCTCGTTCCGGACCTCGGTCGACGGCTGGCTGTCGCAGGTGTTGCCAGCCGACCTCTATGTGCGCGCGTCGTCGTCTTCGGCGAGCGGCTTTCTCGACGCCGAGGTGGTCGCGCGGCTCGCGGCGCTGCCGGGCGTTGCCGGCCTGCGGCCGGTGCGCTACGAGGCGCTGCGACTGTCCGGCGAACACCACCCGGTGACGCTGATCGCGCGCCCGGTGCGCGAGGGCGGGGCGCTGCCGCTGGTGTCCGGGCAGGGCGGCGAGGCGCAGGCGTCGGGCGAGGCGGCGCCGGCGTGGATCTCGGAGGCGATGGCCGATCTGCTGCGGCTCGAGGCCGGCGATGCGCTCGCGCTGCCGCTCGGCGGAGTGAATCATCCGTTCCGCGTCGCCGGCATCTGGCGCGACTATGCCCGCCAGCACGGCGCGGTGGTGATCGAGCTCGAGCACTACCGCCGGCTCACCGGGGACCCCCGTACCAACGACGTCGGCATCATCGTGGCGGCCGATGCGAGCGCCGCGGCGCTCGCGCAGGCCGTCCGTGCGGTGCTGAGCGAGCGCACGATCGAAATCACGCTGCCGTCGCAGATTCGCGCGCAGACGCTGGAGATCTTCGACCGTACCTTTCTGATCACCTACCTGATGGCGGCGGTTGCGGTGCTGATCGGCCTGTTCGGGGTCGGCACGACGTTTGCCGCGCTCGCGGCGAGCCGGCGCAAGGAGTTCGGCATGCTGCGCCACCTCGGGCTGCTGCGTCGCCAGGTCGGGGTGCTGCTCGCGCTGGAAGGGGCGATGACGGCGGCGGTCGGCACGCTGGTCGGCATGGCGGCGGGCGGGGCAATCGCGCTGGTGCTGATCGAGGTGATCAACCGCCAGAGCTTTCACTGGAGCATGGATCTGGCCGTTCCGGTCGGCCTGCTGGCCGGCTTCGCGGCGATCCTGGTCGGCTGTGCCGCGCTGGCGGCGCGGCTGGCGGGGCGCCAGGCGATGAGCGACGGCGCGGTGCTGGCGGTACGGGAGGACTGGTGATGGTGAAGCGGTTGCGTGCTGCCGGCTTGTTTCTGGCAGTGCTGGCGTCGGCTGCCCCGGTTGCCCCTGCTGCCGCAGAGGCCCCGGCCTACCCCCCGGTGGTGGCCGATCGCGAGCTGTCGTTTCCGACGGATTTCGGCGCGCATCCGCGCTATCGCACCGAGTGGTGGTACGTGACCGGCTGGCTCGTCGACGCGCAGCAGGTGCAGCGGGGCTTCCAGGTCACCTTCTTTCGCGTGCGCACGCGTCTCGGCGAGGACAACCCGAGCCGCTTCGCACCGCGTCAGCTGATTTTCGCGCACGCGGCGGTGGCCGATGCGGCCGAAGGGCGTCTGCTTCATGCCGAGCGTGTCGAGCGCGCACTGGCGCCGCTCGCCGGTGCCGCGTCGGGGCGCACCGACGCGTGGATCGGCGCGTGGCGGCTGCGTCTGGAAGACGGGCGCTATGTCGCCCATGTAGACGCCGAGCGGTTCGGCTTCGAGCTCGAGCTGGTGCCCGATGGCGTGCCGATGCTGAACGGGCGCGACGGCTTCAGCCAGAAGGCGCCCGATCCGCTCAATGCGAGCTACTACTACAGCCGCCCGCAGCTCTCAGTGAGCGGATCGCTTCGCCTGGACGGCACGACGCGCGGCGTGACCGGCCACGCGTGGCTCGATCACGAGTGGTCGAGCGAACTGATGCCGGCCGGCGCGCAGGGTTGGGACTGGGTCGGCATCAACATGCACGACGGCAGCGCGCTGATGGCGTTCCGGATGCGTGACGAGGACGGGGCGCCGATCTGGGCCGCGGGAACGTTGCGCGACGGCCAGGGCGCGGCCCGCACGCTCGCGCCCGACGAGGTGGTGTTCTCGCCGCAGCGCGTGTGGCGCTCGCCACGCACCGGTGCGGCGTACCCGGTCGAGTGGCTGATCGAGGCGGGCGGACGCCGGCTGGAGCCGCTGATGGGTGATCAGGAGCTCGACAGCCGCCGTTCGACCGGCGCCGTGTATTGGGAGGGGGCGGTGCGCGTGTTCGAGGGCGACCGCGAGATCGGCCAGGGCTACCTCGAGATGACCGGCTACGCCGCGCGGCTCAGAATGTGAAGCCTGTGTATAATCCGCTGCGGCTCCGGCCTCGTTCGCGCCAACGCGCGCGACAAGGCGGACGGCCGGCGGCGCGACGGCCGTGCAGGGCCCGGATGGCGGAATTGGTAGACGCACCAGATTTAGGTTCTGGC
>DAOMOP010000003.1:0-71129 GCA_035444405.1 Rhodocyclaceae bacterium | reverse complement strand
GACCCAGGGGCCGCACACGCCCGACTCGGCGCGCGCGCTGGTGGACGAACTCCGGGCGGGCCCGGATCCCGACGAGTACTGGAGGTGACGGCGTGCCTCTGCTGAACAGCGTGTACCGCCAGCGTGAGGCCGGCAAGCCGCTCGTCAGGGTCATGCCGCTCGCCGCGCCGGAGGCGGGCCAGGCGAGGCGCCTCGGCTTCATGGCTGGCCAGATCGCCGTGCCGGACGACTTCGACCGCATGGGCAGCGCCGAAATCGAGCGGCTGTTCGGCGGTGACGCATGAAGCTTCTGCTCGACACCCACCTGTTGCTGTGGGCCGCCGGCGAGCCGGAGCGGCTGTCGCCCGAGGTGCTCGCGCTGCTCGATGCCCCCGAGAACGAGCTCTTCTTCAGCGCCGCGAGCCTGTGGGAGATCACCATCAAGCGCGGACTCGGCCGCAGCGATTTCGAGGTCGATCCGCGGCTGCTGCGCCGCGGGCTGCTCGACAACGGTTACAGCGAACTTCCCATCGCCAGCGAACATGCGGTGGCCATCGACAGCCTGCCGCCGATCCACAAGGATCCCTTCGACCGCATCCTCGTCGCCCAGGCAACGGTCGAGGGGATCACGCTGCTGACCGTCGATGAACTGGTCGCCCAGTATCCGGGGCCGGTGCGGCGCGTGTGACGGCCATCGGCCTTGTAGTCGCCGCCACCGGTGGAAGAGCGGCCAGGCTCATTTACCGGTAGCGGCCCGGAGGTCCGACCGCGATCGGCCATGCAGAATCACACGCATTTCGAAACGCCGCGCTCGCCGCACCGCGATCGACCTGGTAGCCTCCGTCCCATGCCTCGCGCATGCCGCCTCGCACCTGGCATCACGACCGCCACCACCCGCCGCCGTCATCGATGTCCAGCACCATCGCATACTACGACCGCCACGCCGCCCGTTTCGTCGCCGACACCGCCGGCGTCGACCTGTCCGCGCTGCACGACCGCTTCCTCGCGCACGTCCCGCACGGCGGGCTGATCCTCGACGCCGGCTGCGGCTCCGGACGCGACAGCAAGGCCTTTGTCGAACGCGGCTACCGCGTGCGCGCGTTCGACGCCTCGACCGAGCTGGCGCACCTCGCGGCGGCGCTGATCGGCCAGCCGGTCGACGTGCTCACCTTCGACGCGTTCGCCGACCTTGCGTGCTACGACGGCATCTGGGCCTGTGCGAGCCTGCTGCACGAACGCGAAGCCGCGCTGCCCGCGGCACTCGCGCGCCTGTGGGCGGCGCTGAAGCCGCAGGGCGCGCTCTACCTGAGCTTCAAGCTCGGCGACGGCGAACGCACGCACGACGGCCGCCACTTCACCGACGCGACCGAGCCGCGCCTCACCGCATGGCTCGCCGGCCTGCCCGACGTCGACGCGGTCGACTGTTGGATCACGCCCGACCAGCGCCCCGGCCATGACGAGCGCTGGCTCAACGCCCTGGTGCGCCGCCGCACCGTCACCGCGACGCGCCTCGTCACCGGCGAGGCACAAAACCCCTTCCTGCCCCAGCTCCGCGCCGCGATCGCGCGCGCCGACGAAATCGACCTTGCCGTCGCGTTCATCAAGACCACCGGCCTGCGCCTGCTGCTGCCGGAGCTGCACGCCGCGCTCGGCGACGACGAGACGCGCACCCGCCCACCGGCCCGCCTGCGCGTCGTGACCAGCGGCTACCTCGACGTCACCGACCCCGAAGCGCTGCGCCTGCTGATGCTGCTCACGGCGCACGGCGCGCAGGTGCGCGTGTTCGAGGCGGCCGGGACGAGCTTTCACATGAAGGCGTATCTGTTCGCGCACTTCGACGCCGACCGCCCTCTGCACGGCACTGCCTTCATCGGTTCGAGCAACATCAGCCGCCAGGCGCTCACCGACGGCCTCGAGTGGAACTACCGCATCGACTACCCCGGCGACGACGGCTTTCTCGAAGCCCGCGCGCGCCACGCGCTCTGGCAATGGCGCGACAAGGCGCAACGGCGCACGCTGGCCTTCTGCGTGTCGGTTCGCCATGCCGAACTCACGGCCGCGCAGTTCGCATCCGGTGATGCCGCATTCTCGAGATTGACGCACACAACGTCCGATCCTCTTTGGCAGCGCGCAAAGACATGCTGATGATCGCAACAACGCTCGAAAGACGGCCGCGCGTCCGCTAGAATGCCCGGCCAGAGGGGCGACACGAATGACCGTTTTCACCATAGGCTACGAAGGACTCGACATCGACACTTTCCTGTCGCTGCTCGCCGAGCACGACATCGAAACGGTTGTCGACGTTCGCGAGCTCCCCCTGTCGCGCAAACCCGGCTTCTCGAAGAAGGCGCTCGAGAACCTGCTCAACGTCTCGGGCCGGGAGTATGTCCATATGGCGCAGCTCGGGTGCCCGAAGCCGATCCGCGACCGCTACCGCGCGGATGGCAACTGGCGCCGATACACCGAGGGGTTTCTGAGCTACCTCGAGACCCAGGCCGACGCGATCTCCGATCTCGCCGCCCACGTCGCCTCATCAAACTGCGCTCTTCTCTGCTACGAGGCCGACGCCGACTTCTGCCACCGCTCTATGGTGGCGAACGCGGTCAAGGACTACTCCGGCGCACGCGTTACCCACATCAAGGCGAGTGACGCTAGAACAGGCGCCCCTGGCGGTCTTCGACTGGCGGCCGCTTAGGCGGGTAGAGCACGCTGATGATCAGCCACTGATGGGGAAAGCGGTGGATGTTCCCCATCATGAGCATGAGATCGGACTGCAAGAGCTTCTCGCCGTACATCTGGCGAAACGGCACGTCCCAGCCTGCTCCATGGCTCGTGCGGCATTTCCAGTACAGCGCGCCGGCCTCCCAATCGACGATCTTGTGGGTAAAGGTCTTCTCGCCGTCCGGCGTGTCGCAGAGGTACCGGTAGTAGAAGTCGAACGGAATCTTCTTCAACTCGCGGATCTCCTTTCTCACCTCCGCTTCACTGAACAGATCCCCCTGCATCTGCTCGCGCAGCAGCTTCTCCTTTTCGTCGTCGGTCCAGTCCGCATTTCGCGCCTTTTCGATTTCGAGCCCAAGAACAGCCTTCGGGCGCACCAGCGCCAGCGTCGTCCCGTCAGCAAGCCGGCTGGCCTCGAGGTCGTCGAAATTCGAGAACGTCGGAATCTTCTCGATCCACGGCCACCGGGCGGCCCATTGCTTCCGGGTATCGATGGCGTCACCGCACTGGATGGTGTCGACGTAGATCTTGTGGCTCTCGATACGGTGGTCGTTGCTCGCCTTCGCGACCCGGACGTTGACCCACTGCCATTTCTTGAACTGCTGGTCTCGCTCGACGAGCCTGAACGGCACCGGGAAGAGCCGCCGCATCACCCCGTGCTCGTTGATCCCCGCCACGCAGGAGGTCTCGACGTATTGTGCGCTGGGCGAAGGATAGGTCTTCGCCAGGATCAGAATGCGTTCGACGTGCGATGCCATTCAACCTCCCCCGTCCATTCGGCACGCATTCGTAAGTACGCGCTCACCGGCCAGCAACTACATCCGCAAGTCATCCAGGAATTCCGACGCCGGCTCCACGCTGGTCACCACCAAGTGATCACGCGCCCGCGTGCAGGCGACGTAGAGCAGGTGCCGCTCAGTGTTGTAAACGTCCTCCAGGTCAGCATCGTCGGCGACCGTCTCGATCCGCGCCTGTAGCGGGATGATTTCATCGTCGCAGGCCATCACCGCCACGGCGCGAAACTCCAGCCCCTTGGCCAGATGCATGGTGCCGATCGATACCTGCCCGCTGGTCGTTTCGGCGTGCTCGTCGAGCATCCTGAACGGCAACCCCGCCTGCTTCACCGCCGCTTGGGCGCGTTCGAGCTCAGATGGCGAGCGGACGAAAACGCCGATCTCGTGCGGCATCATTCCATCGGCGGTGCGTGCCTCCAGCCAGGCAGCCACCGCGTCACCCTCCTCCTCTTCGCTGGCATAGACGGCAATTTCGGGCGCCGGCCCGTTGAACATCGACACCGTGCTGCGCCGACTTTCCGCATTGCCGTCGACGTCTGCCAGCTCCGGCCCGAGCAAGCGGTCGGCCTGGCTGCGGATTTGGTGGGAGGTGCGGTAGTTGATATGCAGCGTGCGCGACCGACCCCGCACATCCACCCCGAGCGCCTTCCACGAGAACGGCTGCTGGAATATCCGCTGCCCCAGGTCACCCGCAAAGAACAAGCCGTTGGGCCGTTCGGCCCCCACCGCTGCGAGGAAGCGCAACTGCGCCACGCTGATGTCCTGTGCCTCATCGACCACCACGAAATCGAACGGCGGATGCTTACGCCCGGCCATTTCCGCCACCAAACGGGTGAAAATGCCCGCATGGGTCACCTGCCCCTCGTCGGCCAACTGCTTGCGTACCGTGTCGAACACCGACCACAGTGCCGCCCGCTGGGCTTCCGGCAGGCGCGTCTTGCGCCCCAGCCGCTTGATGTCGCGATACGCCTCCCACGATTCCAGTTGCCAGGCATCCACAACCTCAGCCCACTCCGAAAGCAGGAAGCGCGCGCTGAACCGGTTCGCCCCCTCAGCCTGCGCCGCGCCAACAAGGCGTTCGCGGATCCAGTCAGCCGACGCGATGCGCGGACGACCGAAATGGCGCTCGTAGAGCCGCTCGCCAACGGCATTCATCGCATGCACTTCCAGCCGTTCCGCCAGTCGGGGTTCATTGCTGATCAGCCGTCTCAGCCGAGCGCGCAAGGCGTTGGCCAGGGTGTCGGAAAAAGTCGTCAGCAGCACCCTGGCTTCGGGGTTGCTGCGGGCAAGGTAGGCCGCCCGGTGGAGGGCGACGATCGTCTTGCCCGTGCCTGCCGACCCCGCGATCCGCGCGGGCCCGCCATAACTGCGCTCCACCCACTGGCGCTGCGCCGGGTGCAGAAACAGCATCCACTTGTCCCACGGGTAGGCGAGCGCCCGCTCGAGTTCTTCGACATCGTTCATCACCCGGAAACGACGCAGCGCATCCGGATGGTCAAACGGGTCCGCGCCCGCCTCCGCAGCCGGCGCAAGTTGCGGCGTGCCGCCTGTCGCCAGTTCCAGCAAGGCCTCCGCCGCCTCGCTCGGCAAGTGCTCGGCCAGCGCCAGCAGGCTGTCCTCATCGGCCCGTCGCACGTCATCGAGCCACTCCATCGGCACGCCGTAACTCAGCAGCGCACTATCGGTCACCCCGCAGAACAAGGCCGGCTTTGCCGGGGCAAGCGCTGCTGCCTCGACGTACTTCGGTACGGTGATCTCCTGCACCGTCTCGCGGATCTCCACCAACTGCGCCGCACCGGTGGTCGGATGCGTCTCCAGCTTGCGCCGCTCGGCCCAGCGATAAGCCTTGTCGTGATGGTCCACGTAGCACAGCAAGAGGCTGCTCGCAGTCTTGTGCACGATGATCCGCAGATCGCTGCTCGCCCGCAGCGACCAGAAATGCTTGTCGCGCGCCTGATCGAGCTTGTGGAAGCTCAATCCCGGACTGGCGGGGTTCAGTTGGAGATCGAAGGCCGTGGTCTTGACGGCCTTCTGCTCCTCACCGGTGAGCTTGGCGAGGGTGTCGGTGAAGGTGTCGGCGATGCGGAAGTCCATAACGTCGGGGCTTGATTTCTCCGTATTTGGAAGTCTTTGACGATAAGGAAGAAAACGCTGTCCAGGACGGCACCTAAAGGTCACCTAAAGGTCTAGCTCTTTACTTCGTGTCCTTTAGCCCCCGTGGTGGCAAACCACCTGGCCCAGCGCCTTTGACCGATCAGCCTCACCTTCCCCTCGTCTTGCAACTCCCGCTCTCAACTCGATACTTACCGAGACCTACCGCCAGCCCCGAAACGGCGAACACGCAAAATCAACTCGCGCTGAAATGTCTTCAAGGAAGGTATGCCTTTGCGTCGCGCAGTAGCTCCGTCTCAAACACATCTAAATTCAGCCTCGAACCTCTTAGCCGCTTGAGCTTGGCCAATGCAGCATCGAGATCGTCAGTCTCCCCTAGGGCATTGGAGATCTTAACGCCCATTGGAAGCGGAACGCCATACTCATCGAGCGCAGCAACAACTGGGGTATGAAAAAGGCACTCGACCTGAGATGCAAAACCGCTGTAATCCCCGAATGGCAAACCCATACGTTCAAAAACAGTACGCTGAATCCGCGACACCGCCATTAGATAACGCGGCAACTCAAAGCTCGCCCATGTCCTCTCAAACTCTAGAACTCGTTCGACGGCTTCATCTGGTGATCTAGCAGCATACTTTCCCGGTCGAAGCTCCTGTCTGACTCTTTCTGATGTATCGGGAACCCTCTTCATCTGCCACACTTTGAATGCCAATTGCCTCGCGGAAAACACCCCCCCACGACTTCGACTAGCCTGCACCAAGAACGACCAAATAAGCTCGCACACCGCTTCAAGCTGCTGACTGGTTGGGAAACTACTCCAACTAAGACTTTCCGACCATTCCCTTGGCGCCTGCATCAAATGACTAGCGAGCCGCATCTGGGCGTCTGGATCAATTGAGGAATTTTCTCGTAGCGTTGAGACTGGCAGAACATTCTGATCCTGATACTTTCGCATCCGTTCGCGCGACGACGGAACGAGATCGCCATCGTCCATCTGCACCAACAAGCTGTCTGGCGCATCTTGATTTTGAGTAAACAAAGGAAAATCAACAAAGGGCAAATTCTCAGTAGGAGGATCGTTAAAAAGATACACATTCCCGACAAAATGCTCGAACATCCTCCCAGACCGACCCTTGATGTTATTGAAGGTAAAGAAATCGATCTTTTCGCGAGCAATCCTGTTGTCGAATATCACAACGTTCTTTGCCTTCGTATTCACCCCTTCAATAAGAGTTGACGTACAAATCAAGAAGCGCAGCTTGAGATCATTAAACATACGCACCACGTACTGCGCCAAGGCACGCGGGAGCTTTCCATGGTGAATTCCGATTCCTCTAGGCAGCGACTTGCTTAGCACCCACTCCTGATGATAGTTGCGACCTGACCATTCAGCAGCAGGTGAAAGTTCCGGCGCGTCAATACCCACTCCCCGCGCCAATAGGGCATGCGCAACTTCATTCACGCGCGCAGGGGACCTGCAGAAGACAAGCGTTGGATCCGTAAGCGTTTCGCACAGCTCAATGAGACGATCAATGTCGTCACCGTCACCAGGTACCTTAATTTGCTCCGACACTACGGTAGCGAACTTAGTTGGATAAAAATAGCACTTGAATGCCGCTTCGAGCCCGCTAGGAATATGTTGAATACTTGGCCCGAGAAGGTAGAACTGACCTCCGGCCTTACGAAGCTTATAGAACGCCTGATTCAGCGCAACCGCACGCGTACTGTCGTTGGAAATGGAGTCCAGTTTGTAGAACTCATCGATGACAAAGAACTCTATGAGAGGAAAACGCTCGTAGGCAATAGCTCGTTCGGCAGTAAGGACAAAGATATTTGAATCCGCTGGCTCCTGCGAGACATGCGTAACAATCTTGAAACGCTCCGAAAACTGCGAAAGACGTCGTCTCGTTTCATCGATCAATGCCAAAGTCGGAACGACTACAACCACATTACGGAACCGGCCCGACGCAATGAGAGCATCAATTATCTTGCTTTTACCAAAGCTAGTCGGCGCACTGAGGATAACGCTATCACCATCCAGCAGACGTCGATATATTTCCGCCTGCTCTCGGTGAAACACGAACTCTTCACCCATATTCTCTGGACGATGGAACTCATAGGCCACTGCATCCCGAAAACTCAGACCATCTTGCTCGAGATATGGAAACAATCCTACGGCGCGCACGAGTGAGTCGAGTATATCTTGGTACGGATGAAAATAATCTCGACATTCGAGAGCCCGCAGAACCATCTCGTTTGCCACAGACTCATGCTCAGGGCTGGCTACGAGACGCGAGATATCCTGCAGAACGCTGAAAGCTTGCTGCTGCAGTTTTTCCGGGACGCGCAGAGTGTCTCTCAGGGCAGTAATATTCATAGCTGCTGCCATAGCTTGAGTCTTTCATCCAGGATCTTCACAAGGGCTGCCTTCTTCTGAAGTGGAAGTAGGAATAAGTGGACCCGGGTCTCCTTGGGCAGGTTGCATCGCGAGAAGGTCTTGTAGTGTTTCGTGATCTCCTGTTCGAACGACCGTGCATAACTCGCGTCACAAGACTGGTGTTCCGAAATACACGGACTGTCGTATGTCAGCAAAACAGGGATACACACTCTCTGAAATACTTCATCAAGGGAGACTTCCGGCTGAAGTAGTTTTCGCAGCACTTCAGCATGAGGCCATTTTTGGTCGATTTTATTGACGATCAGCGCGAACTCGTCGCGCAGATAGTCCGTGCCAAGGTGAGCCTCAAGCTCTGCAACTACGTCAGAGATCGCTCGCGAGATGTCGTTGTAGAATTTTGCTTCACCTAACCACAACTCAAGCTCGTCAGGAGTCCCCACAACGTGGACAGCATCGAAGCCCTTCACCGTGTCATTGTTGGCGGACTTGTAGTAAATCTTCGAAACTGCTGGGAGAGAATCAAATGTCTGTCTTATCGCGGCATGAAGAAGGAGTTCACCAAATTCGCCTCGCCTCTCGAACTTCTTTGATTCGTAGACCCGTCTGGCAGCACTCCGCATCAGTTTTGTCGCATTCTGATGACCTAATGCGGCGCATTCCGTGGCAGTAAGTGCAAACTCCGGCAACCAGTCCATGACGTGATCTGCCAGTTGGCGTGCACGCCACTCCCCACGTTCGTATCCAACGCACAACGCAGATAGGGAAGGATCCAGATCAAGGTTATGAACTCGGATACTCAAGAATGGATCCGGTCTCGGGAAACTCATCAGTCGCTCGCCTTGTTGTCTTTCGATCACGCGATCAAAGTCTAAACACCTTCATCACCTCGTCCCCCAGGTGATTGATCACCTTCACCGCAATCCGCCCGGAATTCGGCTTCTCGAACGGCCGTGACGTGTCGCTGTTCAGCGTCGCCCAGGCATCCGCATCAATCTCCGCCTTCAGCGTCGTCTTCAACGCCTTGTACGGGTCATTCGCGCCGAGGAAGTAGGCGTGACGGACGAAGAAGGATTCCATGTTGTAGTCGGTGTCGATGAACCAGCAGGCGATGCCCTCGGGGCCGTCGCTGCGGACTTCGCCGGAGTTGGGGTGGAAGACGTCGACGCCGTTGACCTTGACTTGGAATTTGCCGTCTCCAACTTCGAGGATGTCGATGTCGGGTTCGCCGAAGATGACGAAGAGGTTGCCCTTCCCTGTGTTCTTGAGGTCGTCGGCCATGTGGAGGTCGGCGTTCATGCGCGCCTTGAGCACCGGGATGCGGCCGAGCTTTTCGAACTCGCTGGAGTGGGCGTCGTAGTTGAAGGCGCAGGCGATGAGCACGTCGAAGTCGGCGTCGCCGGCTTCGCGGGCGGCTTCGACGAGGTCGGGGCGGGAGACGGTGCCGAACTCGGGGCCGATGAAGATGGCGGCACGTCTCTCCTTGCCTGACTCGGGATCGCCCTCGATGTAGCGGCCTTCGGCGCAGATCAGGTCGCCGGGCCAAGGCACGAGGGAGGTGAAGGCGATGCGGTCTTCCTTGTGTGCCTGTTGCACGCCGGCGGTCTTGAGGTTTTCGAGGATCATGCGGGTGAAGTCGCGTTCCTCGCGCGGTCCATCGCCATAGCCGGCATCCGGTTCGGCTGCGCGGTTGCGCTCGTCGATGATGTCGCCGTTTTCATCCACGCCGAGCATGCGGTGCGGCGACAGGCTTTCGACGGTGAAGGGGCCGGCGACGCGGACCTTCTTCTTGTCCTCGTAAGGCTTGTCGTAGAGGTATTCGGTATCGGCCTTGGCGGCGATGGAGGCGTCGATCTCCTTCTGGCGGGCGATGCGGGCCTGCCACCAATCGGCGTGGGCCTGCTTTGCGGCGCCGGGCCATTCGGCGCCGGGCTCGCGGGGGATTTCCCATTCTTCCCAGGTCTTGCCGAGCGCCTGGTTCAGTTGCTGGCGCAGGGGTTCGATGGTCTGCTGGTAGTGCTCCCAGATGACGTCGATCTCCGCGTTGTTGGCGATCGACTTGAGCGTGATGTGCGGCACGCGCTCATAGATGAAGCCGTGCGTGATGCTGCCCCGGGTGGGCTGGCTGGACGGCGCACTGCGGGTAAGTTCGGCTTCCTTCAACTGGCCTTCGCGGCTGTCGGCGAGCTGGTAGTAGGGGTAGCGCGCGCCCATGATGCGGGCACGGGCGAGCGCCAAGGCGACGCGGGAGGTATCGATGGTGATCCAGCGCCGGCCCCATTGTTCGGCGACATATGCGGTAGTGCCGGAGCCGCAGGTGGGGTCGAGGACGAGGTCGCCGGGGTCAGTGGCCATCAACAAGCAGCGCTGAACGAGCTTAGTCCCGCTCTGAACGACGTAGATCTTTTCATCGGTGAAACTGCCGGTACCCGTATCAGTCCAGACATTGCCGATTGCTTGTGCGCGGAAATCGTCAAGGAATCGCACGTAGGTCAGACTGTTCGCAGCAATTCCGACACGATCAGATTTTATTAGGCGCGCCATGCCGATTTCACCGGTCTTCCAGTATCCCTTACCTGAACCGAAAGTCTTTCCGCGCAGGTTCACGGGGAACGAGCCCGGGGGACGCTGAGAGGTCAGATTGTCGTAACGAAAAACACCACGCGTTACGCCGGCGAACCGCTCGTCGTCCGAAATGCGTCTATTAGATCCATCATCATCCCGAACCCATCGGTAAACACCAGATTTGTCTGCCTCAAGACCTTTTTCCGTCAACGGAGTACGGAATTTCGCCGTTCCTTTGTTCCTCGCGAACCAAAGAACATAATCCGCCGTTCCTGCGATCAACTCAGACGTCTGGCCGGCTGTCTTGAGCACCGAAATTTGGGCGCAGGCATTCTCCTCCCCAAACACCTCATCCATCACGGCCCTTACCCGGTGCACATTCTCGTCACCAATCTGGACGAAGATCGATCCCGACTCCGTCAACAGATCCCGCGCCACCGTCAGCCGGTCGCGCAAATACGTGAGATACGAGTGAATCCCGTCGCGCCAGGTGTCCCGGAATGCCTTGACCTGCTCCGGCTCGCGGGTGATGTGTTCGGCATTGCCGTCCTTGACGTCGCGACTGGTGGTGCTCCACTGGAAGTTGCTGTTGAATTTGATGCCGTAGGGCGGATCGAAATAGATGCATTGCACCTTGCCGCGCAGGCCTTCGCGCTCGGCGAGGCTGGCCATGACCTGCAGGCTGTCGCCGAGGATCATGCGGTTCGACCAGTGGCCGTCGTGGCGGTAGAACTCGGTCTTGGCGTTATCGTCGGGCAAGCCGTTGAAGTCGACGAAGAGGTCGGGCTGGGCGTCGGCGCCTTCCGAGCGCGCCTCGCTCTGCTTCTTCAGGTCGTCGATCAGCGCCTTGGGGTGGACCTTTTCCTGGATGTAGAGCGGCGGGGCGTTCACGACGAGGTCGGACCAGTCCTGCTGATCCTTGCCGCGCCACACCAGTTGCGGATCGAGGTCGCGGTTGCGGCGCTCGTAGGCGACGCGGACGGGCGAGCGCTCGTCCTTCTGCATCACCGATTGGTACTCGGCGGTGGGGATGTTCTTGCGGGTCGCGTCGTCGTGGGTAAGGGCTTCGACGGTGAGGGAGGTGGAATTCTGCTTGCGGGCCAAGGTTCAGTCCTCTGCTTCCGGCGCACCGGCCATCGGTGCTTCTGTGTTCGCTGCGAGGGGTACGTGAGGCGACGGGGAGCTCATACCGGGCCGCCTGAGACCGGACTGAAGTCCATCGATATGTTCGAAAAGGTCGGCATTCACCTTTTGCCAGAGCGGATCGAGGATGAACTCCATGCCTTCACGCCGAGCAAGTTTGGCGGCCGGAACGAAGTCACTGTCCCCTGCGACCAGAACGATGGTATCGGCCTGCTTTTTCAGCGTCAGGCTGGCGATATCCAGCCCAATGCGCATGTCGACGCCCTTCTGGCGCAGACCAAGGTTGACCGTTCCTCCGTCGAGCGATCGCCAGAGCTGGCGCAGCTCGATCAGGCTGCGCGCCTCCTCTTGCGACAGACTCAGCTTGACGGACCCATCTCCCGGATCGGCTGCAGCATCAGGATCGAGCCCATCGAGGGCAGTCACCCAGTTGCGGGTCCGCAGCAACCTTTTGGTCAACGAAGGGGAGATCGCCCAGTCGTGATCACGAATGACTTTGCCGAGACGCAGCGCCAGCTTGCGCTCCTTGCGCAGGAGCTCGAACAGCGCGAGACGATCCCGGGCAATGGCTGACTTGGCAAAATCAATGGAGCGATTGTCGATTGGGTGGTGAGCCTTGCCATCGTAGGGCACCGCGTCGTAGAAGAAGATGCGGTACACGTGTTGCTGCCAACGAGACTCGTTGCTGCCGGTCAGCAGCTTGACGTGCGTTCGGCAAAGATGACGAATACATGCAACGATCTTGCCCGGAGACTCGCAGCGATTTGCGGGGACTAGCCGTGGAAGCCGCTTCAGGAAGAAGCCGCCGTCGATCAGGATGGCGATGCGGCCCGTGCTCATCGCCGAGCCTCGCCGCAAACCGGACGGTATTGCACGCCGAAAAAGGAAAAGCCCCAGGGGTTCGGCACACTCTCGGGATGGTTGAGAGGGCGTACTGCCAAGGGGCGGATGTGGGGTGAACCATAGCTGCGAAACACAGCGAGGTCAATCACCGAGTGCATGCAGGAGCAATAGTTCCGACCTATGAAGTGGCGTGCCGCTCCGTCGACAGCCGCCAGCTCGACCATCTTCCCGACATCGGCAATATGGTCTCCATGCACTCCGATCATGATTTACCTTCGCTTGCTGCCAGCAACATCCGCTCGAACTCCGCCTCCACCTTCTTCGCAAAGTCGTCCTGCATCTGCCACACGTCGGTGAACTCGGCAAAGACCCAGCGGCCGTACTGGCCCAGGTTGTTCACACCGGGCACCCAGTAGGTTTCCATCGTGGCCTTCTTCTCCTTGGCGTCTTCGCGGCGGTAGCCCTTGATCTCGACGACGAGGTGCAGCGGGTCGCTCATTGGGTCACCCTCGCCGTTGCCGTCGTCCACGAGCACCACGAAGTCCGGCAGGTAGCGACGCGTCTCGGAGCCGTAGCGATAGGGCACCTCGAGACCGAGGTTGTGGTTCTTGACGTAGGCGAGCACTTGGGGATGCGCCTCGGCGACGCGGCAGAATTCAGCCTCCCAGTCGCTATCGAGGATCACCCAGTTGAGATGGCTGCGACGCGGGTCGGTCTGCCAGCGGTCCGTCTTCGAGGTGTTGAAGCTGACGTGGGCGGTGGAGCCGGTGGGGTTGTAGGGATCGGGCACGGCCTTGATCGGGCGCTCGCCTTCGAGCGCGCGGGTAATGCCGGCGGTGATACGCTCGCAGGCCATGTCGGCGAGCTCCTGGTACATGAGCTGGGCGGGATAGGTGCCGCCCTTGCACTGCAGGCAGGTGTCGAGCCACTCCTTGGTGATGCGCTTCAACTGGCCGAAGAGGTGGAGCTTGGGCTCCTCGCCGGGGTCGCGCCATTTGCTGTAGAGCAGGCGCTTGGTGAGGTGCATCAGCAGCGTGGAGCGGCGCATGTCGCCGAGGTGCGCCAGGCTGAGGTCGATGACCTCGCCGATGATGCCCGCGTTCTTCGTGATCGAAGGGCCGACCAGGTCGGGCGTGAGCACGAGGACCGAATCGTCGTTGAAGTCGGCGGTGAGGCGCTCCTCGGGGAGTTCCACGCGGTAGCCCTGCACGCGCGGAAAGCGGATCTCGAGTCCGTCGCGATCCGGGCGCACGGCCTTGACCTGGATGGTTTCGCGCGGCGGCTGGGGTGGCGCGACGACGGGCTTGGCGGTGAAATCGAAGGGGATGCCGAGCACGTCGGCGTATTCGGTGTTGAACAGCCCTTCTTCGTTGAGATCGTAGGACTGGCGGCGCAGCGCACGGCCGATGACCTGCTCGCACAGCAGCTGGGTGCCGAAGGCGCGCACGCCGAGCACATGGGTGACGGTATTCGCGTCCCAGCCTTCGGTGAGCATGGATACGGACACCACGCAGCGGATGGATTCGCCGAGCCTGCCTTCCTTGCCGACGGTGTTCATGACCTCGCGCAGCAGGTCCTGGTCGGTGATGTTCTCGGCGCGCTGACGGTCGCCCGTGCGCTCGATGATCTCGCGGCGGAAGCGCTCGATCTCGTCGGTGGCCATGTCGCGGAAGTTCTTGTCCAGCGCCTCGCCGGACTCGAGCTGCTCGCTGTCGATCAGCAGGGTGCGCGGGCGGGCGACGGGGTTGCCGTGCTCGTCGAAGTTGCGGAACAGCGGCAGGCGGCCGTTCTCCAGCGTGGTGGAGCCGTCGTCGTTCTCGCGCTGGAAGCCTGAGATGAAGTCGTACACGAGCTTCGACGTCGAGGTGTTGTTGCAGACGACGATGAAGCAGGGCGGCACGCGGATGCCGGCCTTCTCCCACAGCTCGTAGGTCTTCTGATAGTGGCCATAGAGGGCTTCGAGTGCGGTCTGCAGCTCTACCGGCAAGCTGAGCGGGTCGAGCGTCTTGGCCTTGCCGCGGCCCTTCTTCGGCATGCGGCTGCGGATGTGCTCCCACAGGTTGCGGAACTTCGGCATCTCGCCGCCGGGGATGTTGTCGGCCACCGGCACGCGGGGCAGCTTGACGATGCCGCACTCGATGGCATCCATCAGCGAGAAGTCGCTCATGGTCCAGGGGAACAGCGTCCCCTCGACGTAGCCCGAGCCGCGCAGGAAGAACGGCGTGGCGGAGAGGTCCATGACCCGGGCGATGCCGAGCTTGCGTTTGACCGCTTCGAGGCCCGAGATCCACAAACGGGCGGCTTCGTTGTTCTGCGCGGCTTCTTTCTTCTCGTCGCCCTTCAGGACTTCGTCAGTGAGCGGGTCGGCCTTCTCGCGGTAGCAGTGGTGCGCCTCGTCGTTGATGACCATGACGTTCTTCATGCCCATCAACTCGGGCATCACGCGCTGAAGCATCTGGCCTTCGGTTTCGAGGGTGTCGAGCGGCGCGCCGTCACGGCCTTGCAGCAGCAGCCGGCCACCCTTGGACAGGGGCATGCGTTCGCGCAGCTTGAAGGCATGGTAGTTGGTGATGACGATGCGAGCGCGATCAAGATCGCCCAGCATGTCGCCGGGCAGCAGCTCGCGACTGGCGTAATAGCTGTCGGGGTCGATCGGCTGAAGCACGCGCAAGCGGTCGCGGATGGTGAGCCCCGGCGCAACCAGCAGGAATCCGCGGGTGAAGCGCTTGCTGTTCGGGTAGCGCACCGCGTTGATCGTCTGCCAGGCGATGAGCATGGCCATCACCGTGGTCTTGCCGGCACCGGTGGCGAGCTTGAGCGCCAGGCGCATCAGCTCCGGGTTGGCTTCGGCGTTGGCGTTGGCAAGGTGGTCAAGAAAGCGCTGCCCGTTCTTGCCGATCTGCGGCGCGACCTCGGTGAGCCAGATGGCGGTTTCGACCGCCTCGATCTGGCAGAAGAATGGACGGATGCCGCTGAAGGTGTGGTGGCGCCAGTGCTGGAGCAGGCGGGCGGTTTCTGGCGTGACGCGCCAGTCGCGCGGGTTCGGGAGCTGCCGCCACTTGTCCACCTCGGCACGCACGGCGTTGATCGTGGCGGTGTGATCGTACTGCTGGGCGTCGTTGGAAAGACCCTTGCCTTCGTCGAAGAGCAGCGACCCCTGTACGCCGGCACCCTTGCGCTTGCGCGGTTTCGGGATCGGCGTGATGAACTCCGCGCGGCGGCGACGCTCGATGATTTTCTGCGTCGGCTGTCCTTGCTCGTCCAGCTCCCAGTGCCGGGCCGGGTATGCGTAGGGCGAGTTGAGAATGGAATGCTCGAAGAAGGGATTGCTCATGCGTGCGTGATTCGACTCGGCCGGTGATTCGATATGACGTGCAAACCATCACATGCTGATCGGCACTGCGACGTCTCCGGCCGACATGAACTGGTGCCGTTGTGCTGGTCTCGCCAGATTATGCCAATTTTTCTACGCGGGCCGGGCATACTTCTCAACTCGCACTTGCGCGCATCGGCAGAGTTCCGCGGCATTTCGGGTAAGCAGGACAGCCCCAAAACGGCCCACGCCGGCTGTCCCGCGCGGCCATCTTCGTGCCGCAGTTCGGGCACGTCGGGGTCGTCCAGTCACCCTCAGTGGCGAAGTCCAGCAGGCGCTTGCCTGCATCGTTCGACAAGCGTTGCAGCATCGCGAGGAACAGTTTGCCGTCGAGCAGCGTGATGCGGTTTTCGACCGCGAAGCTGCGGGCCTCGTCGGTGAAGCCGTTCGGGGCCATGAAGAAGGCTTTGTCGACCTTCTCGTGTGCCATCACACCGCGTAGCTCACGAACCGGTTTGACGCCGACCTGCTTGCTGAGCGCCTTGCACTGGACGATTGCGGTGGGGCGCTCCGGATTGTCGGGGTCCTGAAACAGACGGATGTCGATGCCGCCATCCGCGCCGAGACGTGTGGTTTCAGCACGTATGCCCTTCTCACGGTAGAAGGCACAACACAAATCTTCGAAGCGCTTCCATTCAATCCGATCGAGGACGGCCAGCGACCAGCACTCGGGCCGTGGCGGCGCGTCTTCCTCCAGAGCGCAGACATTCAGCGCGGCAGCGGACTCGAACGGTTCGCGCCGATCCTGCGCACCCGAAGCTGATCGGTTGTCCAGCTGTGCCCGGATACGCGCGGCCTGCTTGTAAGCACGTTGATCCGAAGTGCGGCCTGTCGTGACGAAGCGGATGAGCGCGATGAACCCGAGGATACCCGCCAGCAGCCAAGCCGCCGGAGCAATCACCGTACTGAGCGGCGCGAGCGGAGAGGCCGAATCGAACAGCATCGGCACGAGCCCGATGCCAACGACAACGACGGTCACGGCGAGCACGGCGGACACCTTCCAGTCCGACTGCAGCGCGACTTCAATGAGCCCCGCATTCTTTCGGTAGCGACGTCGAGCCATTCGTCCTTGCCGTGGTAGCGATTGGTGCGGGCAGCATTCACTCACGAGTGCCGATTCGAGCTGCTCCAACGGCATAATACATTCGCGGCAACATCAGCGCACGTGTATATGTCATGCTGCTGTTAGATGGCCACGCGCACGACTGCTTACCTGTTGCGATCGTTTGCCGACTTTGCTCGTGCCGTCGATCCGCACGTGCTGTTGGGCTTGACTGCGACGCCCGAGCGGGCGGACGGGCAGCCGATCGCGGCGTATTTTCAGCAGCGGCCGGACGGCAGTCCGGCCATGGAACTGCGTCTTTGGGATGCGCTCGAGCAGCAATTGCTCGCGCCGTTCGAGTATTACGCGACGCAGGACGACAGCGATTTCAGCGCCGTGTCGTGGGGCAACACCGCGACCGAGCTCGCACAGCTGAGCCGGATCGTGACCGGCGACCACGTACGTGCGCGGTTGATCTGCGGCGCGCTCGTGCACTATGTTGCGGATCCCACGACGATGAAGGCGATCGCATTCTGCGTCGATATTGCCCATGCCGAGTTCATGGCTGCGGCGTTTGTCGAGGTCGGCTGGAAAGCGGTCGCGGTGACGAGCCGCACGGCGCGCGCCGCCGCTCAGCGTGCGGCTCGAACGCAGCCCGGCCGAGAACACGGTCTTCGAGCTGGTGGCGCGCGCCGAGCGCGATGCGGCACCGGCGCGGCTGGCCGCCGATGACATGCAGATCCTGTGCTCCTGCGATCTGTACAACGAAGGCGTCGACATCCCGGAGGCGAACACGCTGCTGTTTCTGCGGCCGACACAAAGCCCGGTGGTGTTCCAGCAGCAGCTCGGGCGCGGGCTGTGCCTTGCGGACGGCAAGGACAGTTGCCTGGTGCTCGATTTCGTCGGGCGCGTGCGCCAGGATTTCCGCTTCGATCGCCTGTATCAGGCGCTGACCGGGCTCACGCGGCGGCAACTCGTCGCGGAGCTCGACGCGGGCTTCACGTCGCTGCCGCCGGGTTGTCATATCCAGTTCGACCGCGTCGCGCGCCAGCGCGTGCTCGACTCGCTGCGCCACATCGCGAACCAGACCTGGCCGCGGTTGACCGGCAAGCTGCGCGCCTATGCACTCGGGCGCAGCGCTGATGACATCCGGCTGGCGCACTTCCTGCACGATCAGTGCGTCGAGCTCGAGGACGTGTATCGCAGCCGCTGCTGGACCGCGCTACGGCGCTCGGCCGGGCTGGAGCAGCGCGAGGCGGGCGCGGAAGAGGACGATCTCGGCGGGCGGCTTGGCGCGCTCATCCACATCAACGATCCGCGCCGGCTGCAGTTGATGCGCCGCATTGCGGATGAGGGCGCGGGGTGTTGGCCGGTGCTCGATGCTTGCGGGCGGCGGCTGGTGCAGATGCTCGCGTATCAGCTCTATGCGAGTCGCAACGAGCTGATGGATGGTCAGGCGTTTCTTGCCCGGCTCGACCGCACACCGCTGTTGCGCGCCGAGCTTGCGGAGCTGGTGGATTGCCTCGAGATGCGCCACGATCTCGATGACCGGGGCTGTCGCGGCATGCCGGACGCGTGGCCGCTGGTGTTGCATGGGGCGTATTCGCGCGCCGAGATCCTGAGCGCAGTCGCGTGCTGGTCTGCACAGCGGCGGCCGCCATCGCGCTCCGGAGTCGTGCCCTTGCTGGACGAGCAGATCGAGCTGCTGCTGGTGACGCTGGACAAGCGCGAAGGCTTTCACGAGCGCATCGCCTATCACGACTACGCGATCAGCCCGACGCGGTTCCACTGGCAGACGCAGAATTCCGCCGGCCCGCACACGGTGGCGGGCCGGCGTTACGTGGAGAGCCCCGGTAACGGCTGGCGCTTCTTTCTGTTCGTGCGCGAGACGGCGGAGGACCCGTACTCGGCGCTCGGTGCCGTCACGCTCGCGGAAGAGCCGACCGGTGATCGGCCGATGTCGATCGTGTGGCGGCTGGAGGAGGCAGTGCCGTTGGCGTTGTTTCAGCGGTATTCGGTTCTCCGGGCATAGGAGGATCGACCGCCCTATGGCCAATGGTTGCGGCCGATACCATGCGGGCGAACCGGCGCCCGACGACGAAGTGCTGATGCCGTGGCGCTACGCGGCCTACGTGCTCGGCAACGAAACATATCTGCTTGCCACCTAACATGCGACGAGCCACCCCGCCGGAACTCGCCCTACAGATCTTCAGTGAGATCCGCCAGGCTTTGCGAAAGAACGCCTTGCTCGGCGAGCGCCTTGTGGAGGCTGGGTGAAATCGAAGGGGCGATCACGACGTATCCCACCTGCCAGCCGCCAAAGCGCGGATGGGCGTCCAGAAAACGCCCGGCACAGCGCTTGAGCCCATCGACCGCGCCGATCAGGCGATCAGGGTTACGCTTGCATGTGCCGAATCGGATCCGATGTTCCTCCTCGTTGACTGCCACCAGATCGATCTCGATGTCGGCCCGATCCCAATAGCCGCGGATGCGCTCGCTAAGCGGAAAGTCGCCGATGCCAAGGCGACTCCGCTCCTCATAGAGCTGGCCCGCCAAGTCTTCCAGGGCGTGGCCTTCGACCTCGGCCAAACGCCCGTCTGCCTGCGCGACCAGCATTTCCATTGGCCGGAAGGCCACTGCGGAAACGGGGCGCTGCAGCGCGGACAACCATGCGCGCAGGAAATTGTCGCGAATGTAGTACCGCCCGCTGCGTGCACGGGGTGGCGCAAAGATCGGCAAACGGCGTTCGATCATGCGATAGCGCTGGGACAGGATCTTGAGATACCCGCCCACTTGGCGCACTTCGCCCGGACCGGACAGATTGGCCATCGCCGCCTCGATGTCCGCATTGGTGCAGCCGGGGTGTCGGGCGAGATACTGCAGCACCATGTCGTAGCGCCCACGCAGTTCCCGCAGGAACCAGTTGTCCGCTTCATTGCGCAATGGCGACGAGCTGGAAAAGAACAGACTGCGCAACACGGCGGCACGGTCCGCGTCCAGCACGCCTTGCTCGTACGCATCCCGATAGAGCTTCGGCACCCCCTCGAAGAGGTTCCACAGGAACAGTAGCCGCTCGGGATCGTCATCGGCATGGACCCGCAGAATCTCCAGCACCGACGCGATGTCGAGGTGACCCAGCTCCAGTGTGTCCGTGGTCCGACTGAACAAGGGCGCATCTCGGTCTTCCAGAAGCGCCGTCATTTCGGCATGCAGAGATCCCAGAACGATCAGCCCGCCCGGTATGTCGGTCGCACGCGACGCAAGGCGGTCGACCTCCGCCTGCAGCAGGGAACAGAAGTCGAACAATTGCTTGCGGTGAAAGTACTGAAACTCGTCCAGCGCGACAACGTAGCCTTCGGCGGCCAATCGACCGATCAGCCGTGCGAGCTCGGCGAGGCTTGCTACTCGCATGTCGATGCCGAAGGTCTCCAGGTGTCCGTTGCAGGCAGCCACGACGCCCGCCGGGTCCGAGTCGGGTATCTGGATGTACAAGGTTTTCGCGATTCCTGCACCCTGCAGGGCCTGCTGGATCAGCGTGGTCTTGCCGATGCGCCGACGACCGGAGATCTGCAGGAAGAACCATCGCCGCCGCTCCAGGATACGTTGGAGCTGCTGCAGTTCAAGACGGCGACCGTAGAAGGTCCAGGGGGCGTTCTGCGACATGTCGTAGATGCGCTGCTGGTTATATAAAAGTTTTTATATTATCCGGCAGATGTCTGCATCTATCTGGTTTTTATTCACTTTTAAACCGTTCATCCAAATTCTGGCTCGCGGCCTGGCCTCGATAGTCAGCTTGGCAATGTACCCCGACTGCGTCTCACCTGCCGCGCGTGCCTTGGCGTCGAGACGGGCCAGCACGCGACGCGGCAAGGTGATATTCACCCGCTCGACCTTGTCGTCGAAAATCGCCGGGTCGATCTCTGCAACAAGGGCCAGGCTCATTTATCCATTCTTCGTCGCCGACTTCGGTCGGAGCCACCCAACGATACTGCCAGGACTGGAGCTTGGGCAGTTCGAGCTTGCCGGCGCGCTCGACGATCGAATCGCCGTGCATCGTCGAGTAGCGCACCATGTCGCGGAACAGCGATGCGACGTCGAGGTTGTTGTGTGCTTCCATCATGTCGGCCAGTTCCAGATAGCGCTCGGCGGCCTCCCGCTCCATGGCGATCGCATGGGCGAGGAATACGGGCAGCGAATAGGACATGGTCTTCCCTCCTGTGGCATTGTGGGGGCCGTCGACGCGTGCTGTTGCCCATTTTTCCGGGGATGCGGCCCGAACCCATTGTATTACCGTTTCATCGCCTGCACCCTGTACTCGGTCTACACTCTCCGGACGGAGGCCTCGCACCGACCTCGGCACGGTGACGCCACTGTTCCCCGATCCGGATCGATTCACATATCGTCACGCAATCACCCCATCCCAGGACGTGCCCCCGTGAAAAAGCGCTCACCCTCCCCCGACGCAGCCAACTGCCCCTGCGGCAGCGGCCGCCCGCTGGCCGAATGTTGCGGCCGCTACCACGCGGGCGAAGCGGCGCCCGACGCCGAAGCGCTGATGCGCTCGCGCTACGCGGCCTATGTGCTCGGCAACGAAGCGTATCTGCTCGCCACCTGGCACGCGACGACGCGGCCGGCCAGCCTGGATCTCGATGCCGGCGACACGCTGCGGTGGCTGGGGCTGGACGTGCGGCGTCACGAGACGAGCGGCGCGGGCGCGGCGACGGTCGAGTTCGTTGCGCGCTACAAGGTCGGCGGACGCGCCCACCGGCTGCACGAGACGAGCCGCTTCGTGATCGACGGCGGGCGCTGGTATTACGTGGACGGCGTGCTCCACGGGCCGCCGGCCGATGCTTGACGCGCAGGATCCGGGGCGAATGTCGACAAGCGCCGCGCGACCGGCGCCTACAGGTGCCGCCGCCCGCGGCGACTCGCAACGAAAGGTGACAGCATGAGACAAGTGAAGCGCAATGCGCGGTTCAAGCGATTCGTCGAGGACGTGTCGGTGCATACGCCGTTCAACCGGATGCTCGTCACACTCGTGGTCCTTTGGCTGGCGTTCTCGGCCGTCGTCTATCTGGCAGAACGTGCGGCCGATTCATCGAGCATCGATTCATACGGCGAGGCGCTGTACTGGGGTGTCGCCGCATTCACGACTGCGGGGATCGCCGACATGCCGGCATCGGGAATGGCGCGTCTCGTCGGGGGATTGTGGATGGTGGTCGGCTCGGTGCTGTTCTTCGGCACCATCGTGGCGACCGTCACGACCTACTTCAACAAACCGATGCAGCGCCCGCATCGCAAGATCATCGACACGATCGAATTCAACCTCGAGCAGCTCGAGGATCTGAGCGTCGAGGAGCTCGACCTGCTCAAGGAGACCGTCGACACGCTGATCGTCCATGTCGAGCATTTGAAGCAGAAGCGGCGGGGCGCATGACGCGCAACGAGCGCCCGATTTCTTCCGCGGCTTGCGGGGCGTGTTTGCCGGCCGACACCGTCGTATTGAACCGTGCCGCCCCGGACTTCGTGGATCGTTGCTGATCGTGAGTGCGGGTCAGCCTTTGAGCACGGTAACCAGGCTTGGCTTGAGGAGTTTGCGCAATCCTTTATCGAAGGTGACCAGGTGCAGGTGGTGGTGATGTGCGGCGGCCGCGATCCAGGCGTCTGGGATGGCGTTGCCGGTGAGGCCGCGTTGCGCACACAGGGCGGTGAAATGCGGCCATTCGCCCGCGAGCGGCAACATCCTGACGCCGGGTGCGGTGAGGACGGCATCGAGGAACGCCTGAGCGTCCGCCAGCGGCGTGGGCTGGACGAACACCCGGGGGTGCGTGACCAGACGCAGGAAGCCCGATGCGACCATGGGCAGGATCGCCAGCGGCGTGTCGGCTTCGCTCGCGACAATGGCCTGCTCCAGCCAGGCGAGTGCCGTCGCATGATGTGGGTGATCCTGCCGCGAGGCGGCGACGAGGATGTTGACGTCGGGCGTCACTGCGGGCCGTCCAACTCGTCTATGGCGTCGAGAATGGCCTGGTGGCTGCGTGCGTCCTTGATGGCGGATTGCAGCCCCCCTTGGCCGGCGAACACCGGCAGGCGGACGCGGCTGCTGCCTCCCACCGGTTTGGCAGCGCTGCGCAAGCGGGCGGCCAAGCCTTCTTCGATCAGGCGAGTGAGGCTGGTGTGCTCCCGCGCCGCCAGTTGTTTGGCCTGCTTGAGCAGGTTGTCGTCAATGTCGAGCGTGGTACGCATGGCTGTATCTCCAGTGCAGATTTCTGCATAGAGTATCAAGTATCAGTCTCCGAGCGCCACATCCAGATCGAAGCTGTGGGCGTACTCGAGCGCGCCGCGCAGCTTCTGCAGATGCTGGATCATGGCGCCGCGTTCGGGAAGCGACGTGATGCGGGCAGGGGTTTCGAGCCGGTGCTCGATGGTCTTGAGCCCGTCTTGCATGGCCGGCCGCTCACTGCCGCGACGCCGCCCCGCCGCGATGCAGCACCGCCTGCGCGCCCGCCGAACACAGCGCGAAGCCGATCATCACAAACCCGAGATTGACCGCGCCCTCGTGCGGGACGAGGCCGACGGCATAGCCCGCGACGGCGCCCAGCAGCTGCTGCATCACGCCGGCGACGGCCACGGCGGAGCCGGCCAGGGCCGGGACGAGGCCGACCGTGCCGGCCAGCGTCGGCGGCATCAGCATGCCGTGGCCGATGCCGAGCAGGATGAGCGGCAGCGCGAAGGCGAACGCGGTGTTCACGCCGGCCAGCCCCAGCGACAGCATCAGCGCGAGCCCGCCCAGCGTGAAGAATTGCCCGAGCCGCATCATCGTGCGCTCGCCGCGGCGATGGACCAGGCGCGAGGTCAGGTAGTTGCCGACGATGTATGCGAAAGGTATGCACATGATGAAGTAGCCGACCCGCTCCGGTCCGACCCCGTAGCTGCCGAGCACGACCGGCGCGCCGGCCATGAAGGCGTAGAAGGTCGCCGTGGTCATGGCCAGGATCGCCACGTACAGCAGGAACGCCGGCTCGCGTGCGAGGCTGGCGTAGGACGAGGCCATCGCCCCGAGCCAGTGCCGTCGCTCGTCCGCCGCGCGCGCCCGCGGCGGGTCCGGCAGACCGCGCCAGGCCGCCAGCAGCAGGATCGCCGCCAGCACCGCGATGACGACGAAGTTGGCCTGCCAGCCGATCAGCACGTGAAGCTGCCCGCCGACGACGGTCGCCAGCGGCGGACACAGCCCCATTGCCATGCCGACGTAGGCCATGATGCGCGCGCGTTCGGTGCCTTCGAAGTGGTCCTGCACCAGCGCGCGCCCGACCACCATGCCGGCGGCGGCGCCCGCCCCCTGGAGCACGCGCGCGGCGGTCAGCGTCGCCAGATCCGGCGCCAGCGCGGCCAGCACCGAGCCCAGCCCGGCCAGCGCGAGGCCGAACATCAGCACGATCTTGCGCCCGAAGCGGTCGGACAGCGGGCCGTAGATGAGCTGCAGCCCGCCGTACGCGACCACGTAGCCGCTGAAGGTGAGCTGCACGTCGGCCTGGCCGGCGCCGAAGATCGCCCCCCATTCCTGCATCGACGGGATGCAGATCGTCATGGCCAGAAGGCCGAACGCGAGTTGTGCCAACAGGTTGGCGATCAGCGGGCCGCGGGCGACGCGCCGGGTGGATTCGTCGGGCATTTGATAGGCGGAAATCAGGCGCCCCCGTCCAGGAACGGGTTCTGGATGGTCAGCTTGCCGATGCGCTGGCCGTGCTGCAAGTCCTCGGAGTACAGGCGCGTGCAGCCCGCCTCGAGTGCGGCGGCGATGATGAGACTGTCGTAGAAGCCGAAGCGGTAGCGTTCCTGAAGCTCGATGCCGTGACGGTACAGGGCCGCACCCGGCATCACGCGCCACAGCGGCGCCAGGACCGCATCGAGATAGGCTTGGGCGAGCGGGGCGCTCATGCGCTTTTCGGCCTTGCGCAGACCGACATTCAGGCATTCCTGGACCACCTGGAAGCTGATGCAGGCGCTGCCGTCGGTCAGCCCGGCCTCGACCAGTCGGCGTGCGATGGCATGTTTGCGAGGGTCGGTGTCGTCGATGTGATAGATGAAGACATTGGTGTCGAGGAAGTCAGCGCTCATTCATCTCGTCCCGCGTGAGTTTGCGCCCGACGCGGACCTTGCCGCTCAGCTCGGCCATCACTTCTTCGTAGCGCAGGAGGCGTGCCTCACGCCGCGCGTATTCGCCCAGCCACTCGCGGAATTTCTCGTTGAGCGTGGTGTGCTCGGCGCGCGCGCGTGCGCGCGCCGCTTCGATCAGATGCTCGTCGGCACTCAGGGTGATGTTCTTCATGCTCGCCTCACGACAATATTGCGCACGAAAGCAGTGTAGTCGATGGGCGGTGAGGTGAGAAGCGATCGCTCGGGCGTTGCCGTGCCGCCGACGAGCCGGAGCGCTATCTGCGAGGCAAGCGGTCGCGACGCGGTTGCCCGTCGAGCGCGCAGATCCGAAACCCCGCGAAGACGTCGTTGCGCTCCGGCGTGAAGAAGTTGCGATAGCCGTTGTGGATCATGCGCCCGCGCGTGGCCCAGGCGCCGCCGCGCAGCACGCGCCGCCCCTCGGCGAACCACGGTTGTGAATACTCGGCATAGAGCTCGGCGCGAAAGCCCGGGAACGGGCCGAACAGCGAGCTCGTCCATTCCCACACGTTGCCGAGCATCTGGCGGCAGCCGAAGGCGCTGTCGCCGTCGGGGTGCGCCGCGACGTCGACGCAGCCGATGCGGCGTGCGTCGAGGTTCGCGCGCGAGCCGTCGGCTGGCGCATCGCCCCACGGGTAGCGCCGCTTGCCGGCGGCGAGCCCGGTGCCGGCGGCGTTGGGCATGCGGCTGGCCGCGACCTCCCATTCGGCCTCGCTGGGCAGGCGCCGGCCCGCCCAGCGGCAGTAGGCGTCGGCCTCGAACCAACTCACGTGCACGACCGGCTGGTGCGGCGGCAGCGCGACCCAGCGGTCGAATGCGCGCACCTCCCAGCCGCCGCTCGTGCGCCGCCAATAGACGGGCGCGGTGAGGCCCGCATGCGTGCGCCACTGCCAGCCGGGCTCGGACCACCAGCGCTGCTCGGCGTAGCCGCCGGCCTCGACGAAGGCGGCGAACTCGGCGTTCGTGACCGGTGCGCGGGCGATCGCGAACGGCGCGACCTCGACCGGGTGGGCGTGCTTCTCGTTGTCGAAGCGAAATGGCACGCTTTCGTCCGAGCCGAGCAGGTGGGTGCCGCCCGGGACATACACGTCGCCGGGCAACCCGCCCGCGCCGTCGGCTGTCTGCGCGACGGACGCGTCGCCGGCCGACGCGGTCGGGGACGGGACGCTCTGGGCCGGGAGGGTCGTGGTCGGGGCGGCCGTGACCGCGGCGGTCGCGGTTGGATCCGTCGCCGCCGCGCCCGTCGTGCTTGGTGCCCCCGCGTTCGGCGGCGGGGCCGGATAGCCCAGCGTCTGGCGCGTATAGGTGAAGGCCTCGCCGTGCATGTCCTCGTGGAAGGCTGCGAGCTGATAGACGTAGCTCTGCGCCTCGCTCGCGAGGCCGCCGTCCGGCAGTCGCGCGAGCATCTCGGCACGTACGCGCCCGAGATAGGCGAGCGTGGTATCGAAATCGGGCAGCGGCAGGTCCCAGCGCGTCGCGTGCGCGATGCGCGCCGAGTCGTACAGCGCGTCGGCGCGCGGAAAATGGTAGCCGGGCAGGCCGTAGAGCCGATGCAGCGCGAAGTGGTCGTTGAAGAAGCCGACGTGGCCGATTTCCCACAGCGGCGGATTGACGATCGCGAGCCGCGGCCCGAAAAGCCGCTCGCCGCCGAGATCGCGCGCGAGATCGATGGTACGCTGATGCGCATCGCTGACGATGCGGGCAAGGTATTCGGACGGGACCGGGCGGGTCGGCGGGACTTCGGTGAGAGGCTGCATGGTACGCGTCTCCACTGACGTTCGGCGCTGGCAGCCGGCGCCCGGCTTGAAGGGGGTACGGCCCCGCGTGACCGCGCCGGTCCAGACGCAGACCGGTGCCGGCCGCCGAAGAATGCTGCCTGCAAGGATTGCACTATCCTCGGGATCGGACAAGCATGGACATTGCGCTGATCACGCCCGCCGGCGCCGGCTCGCGCGCCGGCAACCGGGCGACGGCGACGCGCTGGGCGCGTTTTCTGCGCGGGCTCGGGCATCGCGTCGCCGTGGACGTCGACTACGACGGCCACCGCGCAGACCTGATGATCGCGTTGCACGCGTGGCGCAGCGCCGCGGCGATTCGCCGATTCGCCGCGGCGCGAGCCGAGGCGCCGCTGGTCGTCGTGCTCACCGGCACCGACATCTACCGCTTCCAGCACACGCACCCGGACACGACCCGCGACAGCATGGCGCGCGCCGACGTGCTGGTCGGGCTGCACGATCGCGTTGCCGGCGACATTCCGGCTGAGTTTCGTCCGAAGCTGTGCACGGTGCTGCAGTCGGCCGTGCCGCTCGCGCGGCGCGCACCGGCGCAACGCCATTTCGACGTGTGCGTGGTCGGCCACCTGCGCGACGAGAAGGATTCGCTGCGTGCCGCGCTGGCGGTGCGCGACGTGCCGGCCGCCTCGCGCCTGCGCGTGCTGCAGGCCGGCCGCGCCCACAACGGGGATTGGGAAGCTGCCGCGCACGCCGAGATGGCGGCGAACCCGCGCTACCACTGGCGCGGCGAGATCGCGCACAGCGAGGTGCGGCGCCTGATGGCGCGCGCGCGGCTGATGGTGATGAGCTCGCGCATGGAAGGCGGCGCGAACGTGGTCGCCGAGGCCTGCATGGCCGGACTGCCGATCGTCGCGTCCGACATCCCGGGCAATCGCGGCATGCTCGGCGACGATTATCCGGGCTACTACCCGGTCGCCGACACCGTGGCCCTGCGCGAGATGCTGCTGCGCGCCGAGCGCGACGCGGCTTTCCTCGGCGCGTTAGGTGAGGCCTGCCGCGCGCAGGCGCCGCGGTTCCGGCCCGAATGCGAGCGCGCGGCGCTGGCCGACGTGATCGCGCGTGCGTGCGCGACGAACCGGTCGATCGCGAACAGTGCGCGCGTCTTGTAGTCTTGAACGAAGACCTGCTTCCGCCGCATGCGAGATATCGATGCGCAGCGCTCTCGCCCCACTCGCCGTCGGTCCCGGACAGCGACTATTGTGTAAGAAGGGCCACGCCATCGTGTCGTGACCCGCCACGGGAGTAACGCGATGAGACGTTTCATACTGGCGGCCGCCGCGCTGCTCGTCGTCGCACTACTCGTGGTCGCGCTGCGCCCGACGCCGACCGAGCTCGCGCGCCAGGCGCCGGTGGCCGGCGCGGAAGTCGGCGCCGCGGACCTGCAGGGCCGGCGCGGAGCGCTGGTCGATCAGATCGTCTTCACGCGCGAGACCGACATCGGACGCGTCGCCGGGCTGATCGAGGCGGGCACGCATCAGGTGTTCACGCAGGGCATCTCGAGCACGACGGTGTTCCACCGGGTGCGCGACTCGCTCGCCACGACCTACGACTTCGCGTTCGGCACGTCGAGCGAGCTGACGCTCAATCCGGCCGGCCCCGAGTTCGCCAATGGCGAGCTGAACCCGTTCCACGTGCCGGCGATCCGCGAGGCGCTCAATCGCCTGGTGAACCGCCGCTACATCGCCGAGGAGATCTTCGGCGGCCTCGCGGTGCCGCGCTTTCTGCCGCTGACGACGGCGTTTCCCGATTACGCACGGCTCGCCGGCGTCGCGCGCGAGCTCGAGCTGCGCTATGCGCACGATCCGCAGGCCGCACGTGCGGCGATCGATCGCGAGATGGAGGCGCTCGGCGCGCGCTTTACGGCCGGGCGCTGGACCTACCACAACGCGCCGGTGCGGCTGATCGTGCTGATCCGCACCGAGGACGAGCGCCGGCGCGTCGGCGACTACGTCGCGAATCTGCTGGAGGATCTCGGCTTTGCGGTCGAGCGCCGTTACCGCACCGCCGAGGAGGCGTCGCGGCTGTGGATTGCGACCGACCCGCGCGCCGGTCACTGGCACCTTTACACCGGCGGCTGGATCTCGACCGTGATCCAGCGCGACCAGGCGCAGAACTTCAGCGACTTCTACACCCCGCGCGGCCGCGCCGCTGTGGCAGGCCTACCGGCCGGTGCCGGAGTTCGACGCGCTGGCCGAGCGGCTGCAGCGGCGCGACTACCGCAGCTGGGAGGAGCGGCAGGCGATGATGGCGCGCGCGCTCGAGCTGTCGATGCAGGATTCGGTACGGGTGTGGCTCATCGATCAGCTCAACGTGTCGCCGCGCGCCGCGAACGTCGAGGTCGCGATCGACCTCGCGGGCGGGCTGTCCGGCTCGGCGCTGTGGCCCTACACGGTGCGCTACACCGACCGCGTCGGCGGGCAGATGGTGTTCGGCACGCCGGGACTGCTGACCGAACCGTGGAACCCGGTCGCGGGCAGCAACTGGATCTTCGACCAGATGCTGATCCGCGCGACCGACGACCCGGTGGTGATACCCGATCCGTTCACCGGCCTGTTCTGGCCGCAGCGCCTCACGACGGCCGAGGTCACCGTGCAGCAGGACGTGCCGGTCGGCCGCACGCTCGACTGGCTGAGCCTGGACACCGCCGCCGAGATCGTCGTGCCCGAGGACGCATGGGTCGGCTGGGATGCCGCGGCCGGCCGCTTCGTCACCGTCGGCGAGCAGTATCCCGACGGCGTCACGGCACGCACGCGTGTGCGCGTGCATTACGAGGACGAGTTCTTCGAGCGCCGCTGGCACGACGGCTCGCGGCTGTCGCTCGCCGACCTCGTGCTGCCGTGGATTCTCGCCTTCGAGCGCGCCGACGAGGCGAGCCCGCTGTTCGACGTTGCCCACTTGCCGACCTTCGAGGCCTTCGTGCGGCACTTCCGCGGCTGGCGCATCGTGTCGCGCGCGCCGCTGGTGATCGAGGTCTACAGCGACCAGATCTTTCCCGATGCGGAGAGCATCGTCGCCGCGCGCGCGCCGGCGCCGGGGCCGTGGCATACGCTGTTTCTCGGCATCCTGGCCGAGCGCAGCGGCGAACTCGCATTCTCGGCGAACAAGGCCGACCGGCTGCAGGTGGCCTGGATGAGCCTGGTCGCGGGACCGAGCCTGCCGATTCTCGCGCGCCACCTGCGCTCGGCGAGCGAGCGCGAGCTCGTCCCCTATCCGACCGTGCTCGCCGACTTCCTCGGCAAAAACGAGGTCGGCGAGCGTTACCGCGCGCTCGCCGAGTGGCATCGGCAGCGCGGCCACTTCTGGGTCGGCAACGGCCCGTTCCAGCTGCACTCGGTGCATCCGATCGAAGGCAGCGTGGTGCTGCGCCGCTTCGCGGACTTTCCCGACCCGGCCGACAAGTGGTTGCGCTTTTCGCGGCCCGAGGTGCCCGAGCTCGACCTCGACGGGCCGATGGTGGTGCAGGCCGGCGAGGCCGCCGAGTTTCGCGTGAATGTGACCTTCGAAGGCAGGCCGTATGCACGCGAGGCGATCGAGGACGTGCAATACCTGCTTTTCGACGGTCGTGGCGAGCTCGCCGAACGCGGCGAGGCCGAAGCGCTCGACGACGGCTTGTGGCGGGTGAGCCTGGCGCCGCACGCGGTCGCGGCGCTCGCGGCCGGCGCAAACAGCCTCGAAATCGCGGTGACCAGCCGCCGCGTCGCGCTGCCGGCGTTCGTGTCGCACGTGTTCGCGACCGTGCCGGGCGACGGCCGAGGGGCGGGGCGGTGAGTGGGGCGCCGACGAGGCCCTCCCCGATTCGCCGCGGCGTGCTGCGCGACCTGCGCCACATGCTGCTCTATGCCGGCAAGCGTCTGGTCGCGCTGCTGCTGACGGTGCTGGTCGGCGTCTATCTGACCATCCTCATCGCGAACATGGGCGGCCAGGTCGACGAGCTGCGCCTGGTGCAGATCCGCAGCCAGGCCGCCGAGGCGGTGCGCGCCGATCCGGCCTTCCAGGACCTGACCGCGGTCGAGCGCAACGCGCTGATCGAGCGCCAGGTGGCGCTCGAGGTCGAGCGCCTGCGCCTCGACCAGCCCTTCGTCGTGCGCAGCGTCGACTATCTGCAGCGCGCGATGCGCCTGGACCTCGGGCGCGCCGAGCAGATGCACAGCGATCTGGGCTCGCGCGAGGTCTATGCGATCATCGTCGAGCGGCTGCCGGCCACGCTGTTGCTGTTCGGCACGGCGAACCTGCTGGTGTTCTTCTCGTCGGTGTTCGTCGCGCTGTATCTGTCGCGACGCTACGGCACGCTGCTCGACCGCAGCGTGATCGCGCTCGCGCCGACCTCGGCGGCGCCGGCGTGGTTCTACGGCATCTTCCTGATCCTGCTGTTCGCGTTCGTGATGCCGTGGCTGCCGGCCGGCGGCATGGTCGCCGCGCCGCCGCCCGAGAGCCGCTGGGAGTACGCCGCGAGCCTGCTGCGCCACATGCTGCTGCCGCTCGCGGCGATGTTCCTGTCGGCGATCTTCATCTCGATCTACTCGTGGCGCACCTTCTTCCTCATCCATTCGAGCGAGGACTACGTCGAGATGGCGCGCGCGAAGGGGCTGCCGTCGAAGCTGATCGAGCGCCGCTACATCCTGCGCCCGACGCTGTCGCCGATCGTGACGAGCTTCCTGCTGATGCTGATCGGGCTGTGGAGCGGCGCGATCATCCTCGAGCAGGTGTTCAACTGGCCGGGGCTCGGCTCGCTGCTGTTCCAGGCGATCGGCCATCGCGACACGCCGGTGATCATCGGCGCGGTGGTGATCTTCGCGTACCTGCTTGCGGTGACGGTGTTCCTGCTCGACATCCTTTATGCGCTGCTCGATCCGCGCGTGCGCATCGAAGGGGGGCGGCGATGAGCGAATGCTTCCGAGCTGTCCACGGCCGAGCGTGCGGACAACGCACCGGCGAGCGCGACGCGGATGCGCCCGGTACCGGGAGGCGGCTGCGATGAGCGCCGGGCCGTGGCGCGAAGGCTGGCACGAACTGCGCCGCTACCCGTCGGCGCTGGTGGGGCTCATGCTCATCGCGCTGCTGGTGGCGCTGTCGCTCTACACGATCACGGCGATCCCGTATGGCGACGCGCTCGACAAGTGGCGCGGTGGCGAGGTATGGCGGCTGCACCCGGTCAATGCCGGCCCGGTGTGGGCCGACCGGCTCGTCGGCGGGCGCGCGCCGCGCACGCTGATCGTCACCGCCGCGGCGGCCGACGTCATCGAGGAGCCCTTCGAAGGCGGTCGCCGACTGCGCATCCCGCTCACGTTCGACTACGACTACACCGGCTTTCCGAGCGAGATCAACCTGTTCCTGCGCGCCGACGGCCACGTGCAAAGGCCGTTCGCGCGGCTCCTGTGGGAGACGCCGGATGGCCGCGAGCTGTCGCTCGGCGGGCATCGCATCGGCCGCGAGGACCGCGTGTCGCTGTCGCAGGACCGCGCGCTCGAGCGCCGCCTGGGCGGGCTGGTGCCGCACATCGGTCTGCTCGCCGCGCCCGACTCCGACACCGTGCCGCGGGTCGTGCCGGGCCGCTACACGCTGACGCTCGACGCAGTGGTGTTCGACGAGCGGGCCAGCATCGACGCCGAGCTGGTGGTGTACGGGCGCGTGCACGGCCTTGCCGGCACCGATCATCAGCGCCGCGACCTTTCCCTCGCGCTGATGTGGGGCACGCCGGTCGCGCTCGCGTTCGGGCTGCTCGCGGCGGTCGGCACGACGATCACGACGCTCGTCATCGCCGCGGTCGGCGTGTGGTACCGCGGCTGGGTGGACGCGACGATCCAGCGGCTGACCGAGGTGAACATGATCCTGCCGCTCTTGCCGATCCTCGTGATGGTCGGCACGCTCTACTCGACCAGCATCTGGCTGATGCTCGGCGTGGTGATCGTGCTCGGCATCTTCAGCGCCGGCATCAAGATGTACCGCGCGATGCTGCTGCCGATCCGCGAGGCGCCCTACATCGAGGCGGCGCAGGCCTACGGCGCGAGCAATCTGCGCATCGTGATGCGCTACATGATCCCGCGCATCCTGCCGGTGCTGATCCCGACCTTCGTCACGCTGATCCCGACCTTCGTGTTCCTCGAGGCCTCGCTCGCGGTGCTCGGGCTCGGCGACCCGGTGCTGCCGACCTGGGGCAAGGTGCTGAACGATGCGCAGTCGCAGAGCGCGCTCTACAACGGCTACTACTACTGGGTCGTCGCGCCGGCGGTGCTGCTGATGCTGACCGGGCTGGGTTTCGCGATGCTCGGCTTCGCGCTCGACCGCGTGTTCAATCCGCGGCTGAGGACTCTGTGATGAGCGGCGACACGCTGCTGCGCGTCGAAGGGCTCACGCTGCACTACCAGACGCGGCGCGGCATCGTGCGCGCCGTCGACGGCGTCGACTTCGACCTGCACCGCAACGAGGCGCTGGTCGTGCTCGGCGAGTCCGGCTGCGGCAAAAGCTCGCTCGCGAAGCTCTTGATGCGGGTGCTGCCGCGCAACGTCCATCACGCCGCCGGGCGCGTGCGGCTCGGCGACGTCGAGGTGTCGCCACTGCCGGACGAGCGCTTCCGGCGCGAGGTGCAGTGGTCGCGCATCGCGCTGGTGATGCAGGCGTCGATGAACGCACTGAACCCGGTCGTGCGCGTCGGCGAGCAGGTCGCCGAGCCGCTGCGCGTGCTGCGGCGCTGGCCCCGCGCGCGTGCGCTCGAGCGCGCCGCGGAGGTGTTCACGATGGTCGGCGTGTCGCCGGACTTCCTCGCGCGTTACCCGTTCGAGCTGTCCGGCGGCATGCGCCAGCGCGCGGTGCTGGCGATGGCGCTGGTCGCCGAGCCCGAGCTGGTGATCCTCGACGAGCCGACCTCGGCGCTCGACGTGCTGACCCAGGCGGGAATCATGAACGTGCTCAAACGCGTCAAGCGCGAGCAGGGCACGAGCTTCATCCTGATCACGCACGACGTCGCGACTTCGAGCGAGCTCGCCGACCGCGTCGCGCTGATGTACGCCGGGCAGCTGGTCGAGCTCGCCGACGCAGCGCGCTTTTTTGCGCAGCCCGCCCACCCCTACTCGCAGATGCTGATGGCGAGCGTGCCGCGCCTGCGCCAGCAGCAGCGCCCGCAGGCGATTCCCGGCCAGCCGCCGAGCCTGTTCGAGCCGCCGCCGGGCTGCCGCTTCGCCGAGCGCTGCCCATCGCGCTTCGAGCGCTGCGCCGCGGATCCAGTCGCGATCGCGCTCGGCGAGTGGCATCAGGTGCGTTGCTGGCTGCATGCGGGAAGGGGTGGATGAACGCGTCGAGAGGCACGGAACGAGTGCGTTCTGTGATAGCCGATATGCCCGCCCGCGCGCCGCTCACGCCCTTTGCAACGCGTCGGTGATCTTCTCGGCATCCTCGAGGGTATCGACCGCAATGTAGGCGACGAACTGTGAGCCGATCGAGCAGCCCGAGAAGCCGCGCAGATTGATGCCGGCGTCCGCGAGCGCACGCGTCATTTGGGCGGCGACGCCGGGGCGGTCCTGGCCCATCACGCGCACGGAATGCAGGCTCTGGGCAACGCCGAAACCGACCTGCGTGGCGGCGCGGACTTCCCGGTCGCCCTGCAGCGGCGTGATGAATACGACGCCCTTGCCGGGTTCCTCGGGGGTGCGCCGCGCGATGACGAACTGCAGGTCGGCACCCGCGTCGCGCACGACCGCCAGCGCCTCGGCGAGGCCTCCAGGCTGGTCCGGGATTGTTGCGACCCAGACGTCGACAGCTTCCACGAGCACATCCATGGCCTTACCCTCCTCGTTCGTTGCCCCCTTTGTGCAAGCTAGTTCCGGCCGGCCGCGAACGCAAGGCGCGGCGTGCTCGTGCAGCCCCCTTTGGGCGCGCCGATAGGCTGGGCTTGCAGCGCCGGGTGCTGGCAATTGTCCGGCTCTGAGCTAAAAAAGCATAGGGGCGCGACGAACGGTGCAGTCCGGACGCCGCGCCCGGACTCTGGTGGCGACCGCCGGATCCTGCTTCGATACTGGAGATCGGCGGACCAGAAACAAGCCAGGAGGAAACGGTCATGCCCGGAGACAAGACGTCGCGTCAGCGCGGGGAGGGCAGCCTGTCCGAAGCGCGCATCGCGGTCCATTGGCGCGAGGAAGATTACGTCGCACCACCCTATCGCTTCATCGCGCAGGCCAACCTGACCGACCCGGACATCTTCGCGCGCTTCTCGCTGGAGCGGTTTCCCGAGTGCTACAAGGAGTTCGCGGACCTGCTCGACTGGTACAAGTACTGGGACACGACGCTGGACACGAGCAACCCGCCGTTCTGGCGCTGGTTCGTCGGCGGGCGGATCAATGCCTGCCACAACTGCGTCGACCGCCACCTCGCGCAGCACCGGAACAAGACCGCGATCCACTTCGTGCCCGAGCCCGAGGACGAAGCGGTCCAGCACGTCACCTACCAGGAGCTCTACGTGCGGGTGAACGAGTTCGCGGCGCTGCTGCGCGACGTCTGCGGGCTGACGGCCGGCGACCGCGTGACGCTGCACATGCCGATGGTGGCCGAGCTGCCGATCACGATGCTCGCGTGCGCGCGGCTCGGCGTGATCCATTCGCAGGTGTTCAGCGGCTTCAGCGGCAAGGCCTGCGCCGACCGCATCGCCGATTCGGGCAGCCGCGTGCTGATCACGATGGACGCGTACCGGCGCGGCGGCAAGCTGCTCGACCACAAGGAAAAGGCCGACACCGCGGCGGCGGCGGCGGCCGCGCAGGGGCAGCCGCTCGACAAGGTGCTGGTGTGGCAGCGCTACCCCGGCACGTATTCGAGCCCGACCCCGCTCGTCGACGGGCGCGACGTGGTCGTCAACGACGTGCTGAAAACGCTGCGCGGCCGGCGCGTCGAGCCGCAGGCGCTGCCCGCCGAGGCGCCGCTGTTCCTGATGTACACGAGCGGCACGACCGGGCGGCCCAAGGGCTGCCAGCACGCGATCGGCGGCTACCTTGCGTATACCGCGTGGACGTCGAAGTACATCCAGGACATCCATCCCGAGGACGTGTACTGGTGCATGGCCGACATCGGCTGGATCACCGGCCATTCCTACATCGTCTATGGGCCGCTCGCGCTCGGCGCGTCGTCGGTGGTCTACGAGGGCCTGCCGACCTGGCCGGACGCCGGGCGGCCGTGGCGCATCGCCGAGACGCTCGGCGTCAACATCTTCCATACCTCGCCGACCGCGATCCGCGCATTGCGCCGCGACGGCCCCGACGAGCCGGCCAGGTACGACTACCACTTCAAGCACATGACCACCGTCGGCGAGCCGATCGAGCCGGAGGTGTGGAAGTGGTACCACTCGACCGTCGGCAAGGGCGAGGCGGTCATCGTCGACACCTGGTGGCAGACCGAGACCGGCGGCTTCCTGTGCAGCACCGTGCCGGGCATCCACAAGATGAAGCCGGGCAGCACCGGGCCGGCGATTCCGGGCATCCACCCGGTGATCTACGACGACGAGGGCGCGGAGCTGCCGAGCGGCTCGGGCGTGGCCGGCAACATCTGCATCCGCAACCCGTGGCCCGGCGCGTTCCAGACCATCTGGAAGGATCCCGAGCGCTACGTGCGCCAGTACTATGCGCGCTATTGCAGGAATCCCGCCAGCAAGGACTGGCGCGACTGGCCCTACCTGGCGGGCGACGGCGCGATGCAGGCCGCCGACGGCTACTACCGCATCCTCGGCCGCATCGACGACGTGATCAACGTCGCCGGGCATCGCCTCGGCACCAAGGAGATCGAGTCGGCGGCGCTGCTCGTCGACGAGGTCGTCGAGGCGGCGGTAGTGCCGGTCGCCGACGCGATCAAGGGGCGGCTGCCCGACCTCTACGTCGCGCTGAGGCCGGGCCTGGCCGCGTCGCCGCAGATCGCGGACAAGGTGGCGGCCAAGGTGGTGGCCGAGATCGGCTCGATCGCGCGGCCCCACCGCGTGGTCATCGTCCCGGACATGCCCAAGACCCGCTCGGGCAAGATCATGCGCCGCGTGCTCGCGGCGATCTCGAACGAGCAGGATCCGGGCGACGTGTCGACGCTCGCGAATCCGGAGATCGTCGAAACGATTCGCGCACTGCCGCGCTGAGAAATTTCGCGTGCGCCGTCGTCATGGTGGCCCGGGAGCTCGAGCGGGCCCGTGCGCGCGCCGGCCCGCAGGCCAGCCGCATCGCCGCGGTGTGCAGGCGCCGGTCTTGCGCAGGGCGCGCGGGGTGTCTCGCTTGCGCGGTCGCACGGCGGTTGTGCCACTCTTGCGGGGCACCGCCACGCGATCGAGCAGATTCGCGGTTCGGCGCAGAATGCACTCCACGCTCTACGCCGCAGCAGGACGCCGATGAAAGCCACCCGGGGCCGCACCATGCAAGGACGCGACGCACAAACGCAGGCCCCGCTGCTCGCGGCCAAGGACCTGCACACCTGGTTCGAGCTGCGTCAGTGGGGTTTTCTGCGCGTCGGCGCGGTGCATGCGGTCGACGGCGTGAATTTCGAACTCGCGCGCGGCGAGGCGGTCGCTTTCGTCGGCGAGAGCGGCTGCGGCAAGAGCTCGCTGGCGCGCACGCTGCTCGGCCTCCACCGGCCCACGCGCGGCGAGGTGCGCTTTGCCGGGCGCTCGCTCGGCGCGCTCGACGCGCGCGAGCTCAAGGCCTACCGCGCCAGCGTCGGCTACGTGCAGCAGGATCCGTACGGCGCGCTGCCGCCGTTTCTCGACGTGCGCCGCATCCTCGCCGAGCCGCTGATCGTGCATGGCGTCAGGGACCGCGCCGAGCGCGACCGGCGCATCCGCGCGGTGCTCGACGAGGTGCGGCTCACGCCGCCGGACGAGTTCCTCGGCAAGTTCCCGCACATGCTCTCCGGCGGCCAGCAGCAGCGCGTCGTGATCGCGCGCGCGCTGATCCTCGCGCCGGCGATGATCGTCGCCGACGAGCCGGTGTCGATGCTCGACGCCTCGGTGCGCGTCGAGATCCTGAACCTGTTGCGGCGCATCCAGACCGAACGCGGCCTGACGCTCGCGTTCATCACGCACGATTTGTCGACGGTGCGCCACTTCGCCGAGCGCATCTTCGTGATGTACGCGGGCCGCGTCGTCGAGAGCGCCGCGGTCGACGAGCTGCTCGACCACCCGCAGCACCCCTATACGCAGGCGCTGCTCGCCGCGATCGCCGACCCCGACGCGGCCAACGCGACCCGGCTGCGCGAGGTCCCCGCCGGCGAGCCGCCCAGCCTGCTGCATCCGCCGCCCGGCTGCCGCTTCCACCCGCGCTGCCCGCACGCGATCGCCGGCCTGTGCGACCGCGACGACCCGCCCGACTTCGAGCCGCGGCGGCAGCACTATTCGGCGTGCTGGCTGCATCGGTGAGGGGTGCGCATGATGTGTGCGCTTCGCGATTCGACACTGCACGTGTGCGCGATATGAACCACCTCGCAAATGTTCCATTCCGCGACGACGCGCCGGACAAGAATCGACTGTTTCAATGGTAGTCATCCTCGCGCTGGTGACGTACGGCGAGAATCGTGACGGTCTTGTCGTCGTCGATCTCGAACAGCGCGACGTAGCCGGACGCCCCGAACGGAATCACGAGTTCCCGGAGAAAGGGATTGGACGGGATCGTCTTGCGACAGCTGAAGGGGGACAGCTCGAGGCTGCGCATCGCTTGCCGACTGGCTTCGAGCGCCCGCTCTGCGAGTGCGAAGTCGGGTTCATCGCGAGCGAGGATGAACTGATACAGGCGCACCAGATCCTCCTCCGCGTCTTCAGTGAAGCGAACGCGGTAGCTCACTTGCCGGCTTGCGACGAAGCCTTTGCGCGTTCGAGCATCCTTTCGAGCCGCCCGATCACCGCATCGGACTCGACGTAGCGGCCCGTGCGGCGTGCGTCGTCGCGAGCACGCAGGCCGCGCGCGACGAATTCACGCTGGGCGAGCCTGCGCTCGATACCCTCGCGGATCGATTGCTCGACGAAGCTGGAAAGGCTCTCGCCGTCGTCCAGGACCTGCTCGGCGGCTTGGCGCAACTCCGGCTCGACGCGCAAGGAAGGAAAGGTCGCAGTTTTCATGACACGTCTCTTGCGTTGCAATTGCAATGCAGTTTGCGCGTTTTGCGCGTGCGCTGCAAGCCGCCTGCTTGTCCCTGCTGCGGCACGCAAGGTTCGCGCCTGTGCGGCTTCGCACGCATCATCGGCATCGACCACGGCTTCTCGATTCCGCTCTATCGAGCACCTGGCCCAGACACTTTCGGCATCCTCGTCGTGCACAGCCGTGATCATTCGGCCCAGCGCTTGTCCTCGTAGAACTGCAGCGTCGCACGGATCCCGCCCTCGTCGAGCTCGAGCAAGGCCCACGAGTAGCGCGGGTTGCGGCGCTTGTCGGTCGGCGAGCCGGGGTTGAGCAGCCACCTGTCGCCGTGCCGCGCGCAATACGGCACATGGCTGTGCCCGAACACGATCACGTCGACGGCGTCGCCCGCGAACGCCGCGATCGCGCGCTCGAGCGTGCTGCCGCGCCGGCCGTCGCCGTGCACCAGGCCGATGCGCACGCCGTCGAGGACGACGATCTTGCGCCGGCCGAAGCGCGCCACGAGCTCGGGCGGGTCGTTGTTGCCGGCGACGGCGTCGAACGGTGCGATGCGTGCGAACAGCTCCGCGACCGCCGGGGTCGTGAAGTCACCGAGGTGCAGGATGCGCTCGACGCGCTGCGCGGCGAGGCCCTCGCACAGCGCGAGCGGCAACGCCTTCGCGAAGCGGGGCATGTGGGTGTCGGAGACGACGCCGATTCTCATTCCGGGCCGGCACGGCGTGCGTCGATCAATCGGTCCATGGGTTCAGTACGAGAGCGTCGGTCGGTTCGAAATCGGCCACGTTCCGCGTCACCACGGTCATTCCATGCGTGATCGCGGTCGCGGCGATCAGCGCGTCACGCTCGGAGCGCCGATCCGGCACATGCAGCCGGGCGCAGCGCTGCGCCACGGCGGCATCGATCGGCAGCACGCGCCCGGAGAATTCCGGCAATACGTGGTGATCCAGCCAGGCGCGCATCATTGCGCCCTGTCCGGCGTCTCGCCGCTCGATCTGCAAGACACCGATTTCCAGCTCCATGATGGTGACGGCCGAGACGAAGAGGTCGGCCGCATCGACGCTTTCCGCCCAGGCCGCGACGTTGGGATCGGCCTTGCCGGCGCGCACCTTCCGCAGCTCCGACACCACGTTGGTATCGAGCACGAACATCATGAGAGGTCAGCCGGCCGGATCTCGATGCTCACGCGCGGCGGCTCGAATTCGATGTCCTCGATTCCCGGCATCGCCAGCGCATCGGCGATGTTGCGCCGTTGCCGGGTGAGCCGCTGGTATTCCTCGAAGGTCAGCAGCACGTGTGCCGGCTTGCCACGGTCCGTGATGAACACGGGGCCATGCTCGGCGGCCCTCTTCGCGCGGGTCACGTCCTGGTTGAGATCGCGACTGGACAGGGTCGTAATGGCCACGAGAATACCCCCCCACTCAGAATCAATGATGTAGGTACGTTACTACTTTGCCCCCGGATTTGCAATGTCTTCCTGGCGTGTTTGTCCGGCTCGGAAGGTGAGGCAGGCCATTACGCTGCAGCGCCGCGCGCGGCCGCGAGCAGCGTTTTCGTGTAGTCCGCCTGCGGCGCGCGGAACACCGCGTCGAGGCGGCCGCGCTCGACGATGCGGCCGTCCTTCATCACGACGACGTCGCGGCACAGCTGCTCGACGACGGCCAGATCGTGCGAGATGAACAGATAGGTCAGCACGAGCCGGTCGCGCAGCTCGGCGAGCAGGGCGAGCACTTGCGCCTGGATCGACACGTCGAGCGCGGACACAGGCTCGTCGAGGATCAGTACCTCGGGCTCGACCGCGAGCGCGCGCGCGAGCACGATGCGCTGCGCCTGCCCGCCCGAGAGCTCGTGCGGATAGCGGTCGCGAAACGCGGGCGCGAGGCCGACCTGCTCGAGCAGCGCGGCCACGCGCCGCGCCCGCTCCGCGCGCGACAGCCCGAGCATCGTCGCGAGCGGCGCCTCGACGATGGTGCCGATCGTGTGGCGCGGGTTCAGCGCGCTGCGTGCGTCCTGGAACACGTACTGCACCGTGCGCCAGTAACGGCGCCAGTCGGCGCGCGTGAAGCGCGCGGTCGCGCGGCCTTCCCACAGCACCGCCCCGGCGCTCGGTGCATCGAGACCGATCAGGATGCGCGCGAGCGTCGATTTGCCGCAGCCCGATTCGCCGACCACGCCGAGGCTCGCGCCGCGCGCGAGCGCGAGCGACACGCCGTCGAGCGCGTGCGTGCGGCGTTTCCCGCCGGGCCACCAGCGCGACCCGCGCACGAACGCCTTCGTGAGGTCGCGCGCCTCGATCAGCGTCGTGACGCCTCCCGCCTCGAACGGCAAGGCCGCCTCGTCGCGCGCCGCCGGCGCGTGCCGTTCCGCAGACCCTCGTGTCGCCGACCCGGTCCGCTCGCACGGGGCTTGCGCCCGACCCGCGCTCATCGCGCGAGCTCCTCGGCGCGCACGCAGCGCACGCGCCGTGACGCGCCGAACGGGCGCAGCGGGATCGAGTCGGCGCGGCAGGCGGGGCGCACGTGTTCGCAGCGCGGCGCGAAATGGCAGCCGGCCGGCAGCGCGTCGAGCGGCGGCGGCTGGCCGGCGATCGGCGCGATCGCCTTGTCGGGGCGTCCGAGCTCGGGCGCGCAGGCGAGCAGCGCGCGTGTATAGGGGTGGGCGGGCTGCGCGAGCAGCGCGTCGAGCGGGCCTTCCTCGACGACGCGGCCCGCATACAGCACCAGCGCGCGCCCGGCCAGCCGCGCGACGGCGCCGAGATCGTGGCTGATCAGCAGCAGCGCGGTGCCGCGCTGATCGCACAGCGTGCCGATCAGTCTCAGGATCTCGGTCTGCACGGTCACGTCGAGCGCGGTGGTCGGCTCGTCGGCGATGATCAGCGCGGGGTCGTTGGCGAGCGCCATCGCGATCAGCACGCGCTGGCGCATGCCGCCGGAGAGCTCGTGCGGGTAGGCGGCGAGCCGGGCGGCCGGGTGCGGGATGCGCACCTGCTCGAGCAGCTGCGCCGCGCGGATCCGTGCGTCCGCGCGGTCGATGGTGCGGTGCGCGCGCATCGTCTCGACCAGCTGCGCGCCGACCGTCAGCACCGGATTGAGCGCACCCATCGGATCCTGCGGCACGTACGCGATGCGGTCGCCGCGCAGCCGGCGGCGGCGCTCGGCGGGCGCGCACAGCAGCGCCTCGCCGTCGAACTCGATGTGTCCGGCGACGATGCGCGCGGCCGGCGGCACGAGGCCGAGCAGCGACAGCGCGAGCACGGTCTTGCCGCAGCCCGACTCGCCGACGATCGCGACGCGCTCGCCGGGCGCGAGCGCGAATGAGACGTCGTCGACGGCGCGATGAATGCGGCCGTCGAGGTGAAAGTGCGTCGACAGGGCGGTCACGCGCAGCAGCGCGGCGGCCGGCGGGCCGAGAGCGGCGCCGCCCGAGGCCGTTGCGGACACCGCCGCGGCGGGGTCGTCAGGTCCGATCGCGGCGTCGGCGGTGGCGGCAGCGCCGGTGTGGGTCGCCCGGCCGGCGCTTCCGTGCGTCGCTGCTGCCGGCACCTTCACCGGCACCGGCACCGGCACCGAAGCCCCGCCCGCGGCGGTCTCGCCGGCACCGCGCCGTCGTGGGTCGAGCGCGTCGCGCAGGCCGTCGCCGGCGAGGTTGATGCCAACCACCAGCAGCATGATCACGACGCCCGGCAGGATTGCCTGGCGCGGCACCGTGGTCAGGAATTCGCGGCCGGCGCCGAGCATGCTGCCCAGATCCGCGGCGGGCGGCTGCGCGCCGAGACCGAGGAAGCTCAGGCCGGCGGTCTCGAGAATCATCCAGCCGAGGTTCGTCGACATCATGATCACGACCACCGGGAGCACGTTCGGCAGCAACTCGCGCACCAGGATGCGCACGTGGCCGGCGCCGCCAATGCGCGCCGCGTCGACGAAGCCGCGTTCGGCGAGCTCGAGCACGGTGCCGCGCACCGTGCGCGCAAAGAACGGGATGTTGACGACGGCGACCGCGATCATCGCGTTGACGAGGCCGGGCCCGAGCACGGCGACGATCGCGAGCGCGAGCAGCAGGTACGGGAAGGCCAGCAGCACGTCGATGCTGCGCATCAAGAGCGTGTCCGACCAGCCGCGCAGATAGCCGGCGACGAGCCCGATCGCGGTGCCGATGAGCGCGGCCACCGACACCGCGAAGACGCCCACCGCGAGGCTCGTGCGCGTGCCCCAGACCAGGCGTGCGAGCGTGTCGCGGCCGAGGTGGTCGGTGCCGAGCGGGTGGTCGGGACTCGCGATCGGGCGCATGCGCGCGGCCAGATCCGTCGCGTGCGGATCGGCCAGTGGCAGCAGCGGCGCGGCGAGCGCGACGGCAACGAGCGCGGCGACCAGCGCCGCGCCGGACCACGCGAGCCGGTTGCCGCTCACCGCCCGCCCCGCCGCGCCGGGCGGATGCGCGGATCGAGCCAGTGCTGGGCGATGTCGGCGGCGAGATTGACGAGCACGTAGGCCGACGCGATCACCAGCACGCCGCCCTGCACCAGCAGCAGGTCGCGCGTCGAGATCGCATCGACGAGCATGCGCCCGATGCCCGGCCACTGGAATACCGTTTCGATATACACCGCGCCGCCGAGCACGAAGCCGGCCTGCAGCCCGATCACCGGCATCAGCTTGCCGAGCACGTTCGGCAGCGCATGGCGGCACAGCACGGTGCGCTCGGGCAGGCCGCGGGCGCGCGCCATGTGCACGTAGTCCTGCGCGAGCTCCTCGAGTGTCATCGTGCGCGCGAGCCGCGCGAGCACGCCGGCCACGACCACGGCGAGGCTGGCCGCCGGCAGCGCGAGGTGGTGCAGCACGTCGGCGACGCCGCCCCCGCCCCACGCCGCCACCATGCCGCTGACCGGAAACCAGCCCAGCCACACCGCGAACAACAGGATGAAGATCAGCCCGAGCCAGAACTGCGGCGTCGAGATGCCGACCAGCACGAGCAGCGTCAGCACGCGGTCGGGCCAGCGCCCGGCATGCGCGGCGGCGGCGAACCCGGCGGCCAGACCCAGCACGACCGCAGCGAGCAGCGCGGTGCCGGCGAGCAGCAGCGTCGGGCCGATGCGCTCGGCGATCTCGTCGGCGACCGGGCGCTGCAACGTGACCGAACGGCCCAGATCGCCGTGCACGACGTTGCCGAGCCAGGTCGCGAAGCGCTGCCACAGCGGCGCGTCGAGGCCGAGCTCGGCACGCAGTGCGGCGAGCGAGTCGGCGGTCGCGTAAGGGCCGAGGATCGCCAGCGCCGGGTCGCCGGGCAGCAGCGCCATGATCAGGAACACCACCAGCGAGATGCCGAACAGCACCGGCACGAGCTGCAGCAGGCGGCGTGCGACGTAGGCGCTCACGGGGGCGGCTCCGCTTCGAGGCGCGCGTCGCCGAGCAGCAGGAAGAACGACGGCTGCAGCGAGAAGCCGGCAAGCCGCCGCGTCGCCACCGCGCTTTGGCGCCAGCTGGCGACGAAGACCCACGGTGCGTCGTCGTGGACCACGCGCTGCAGCGCGCGGTAGAGGCGCGCGCGTTCGCTGCGGTCGGTCGCGGCGCGGGCGCGCTCGATCAGCCGATCGACGCGCGCGTTCGCGTAATAACCGGAATTGAAGCCGCCGTGCTCGGGCCACGCGCGGCTGTGCAGCGCGAGATGCGGCAAGGTGTCCGGATCGTTGGTCATCCACGCCATCTGCGCCATGTCGCCGCGGCCGGCGAGGCCGGCATTCACGCGCGCCAGATAGGCGTTCCACTCGAAGGTCTTGATGCGCACGTCGATGCCGACCGCGGCGAGGTCGGCCTGGATCGCCGCGGCCATCTGCACCGGCGCGAGCATGCCGGCGCCGCCGGTCGGCGCGAGCAGCGTCACCGTGAGACCGCCGTCGAAGCCGGCCTCGGCGAGCAGCGCGCGGGCGCGCGCGGGGTCGTGCGGATACGGCGCCAGCGCGTCGTCGTGGGCCCAGCCGAACGCGGCCGGCACCGGGCCGGCGGCGACCGTCGCGGTGTGCTGCAGCACGTTCGCGACCAGCGCCTGCTTGTCGATCGCGTAGTTCACGGCCTGGCGCACGCGGCGGTCGCGAAACGGGCCTTCGCGCGTGTTGAGGATCAGAAACCACAGGTGCGGCCCGGTCGCCTCGTGCACGGCGAAGCGCGGGTCACCGCGCAGCTGCGCGACGTTGTCCGGCGAGAGCTCGGTGACGAGATCGACGCCGCCGGCCATCAGCTCGGCCACCCGGGTCATCGCGTCGGTGAGCGGGCGGAACACCAGCACGCGCGCACGCGCCGGCGCGCCGTGGTAGTCCGGATTGCGCTCGAGCACGACCCGCGTGCGCGGCGCCCATTCGACGAAGCGAAAGCGCCCGGTGCCGGCCGGATGGCGGCCGAAATCGCCGCCGTGGCGGCGCACCGCTTCGGGCGACACGATCAGGCCGGTCGGGTAGGCGAGGTTGGCGAGCAGCGGCGCGAACGGCTCGGTGAGGTGGAACGCGACCGTGTGCGCATCGATCACTTCGACCGACGCGATGCGATCGAAGAAGAACGCGAGCGGAAACGGGCCGGTGAAGGCGAACGGGTGCGCGCCGTCGAGCATGCGCGCGAAGTTGAAGCGCACCGCCTCGGCATCGAAGGCGCTGCCGTCGTGAAAGCGCACGCCCTCGCGCAGGTGGAAGGTGTAGCGCAGGCCATCGTCGCTGATCGTCCACGCGCGCGCGAGGGCCGGTTCGGGCTCGAGCGTGCCGTCGCGAAAGCGCACCAGCCCCTCATAGAGGTTCACGAGGATGCGGAAGTCGTTGAGCGAGGTCGCGACATGCGGATCGAGCGACTTCGGCTCGGCGGTCTGGCCGATCACGAGGACGTCGTCGGGCCGCTCGCCGCCGGCCGGCGCGCACGCCGCGAGCAGCAGCAGCGACACGCAGATCGCGAATGGCAGCAGGACGAAGCGGCAGCGATGGTGACGCGGGCAACAAGGCATGACGGGGTCGGTGACGACGCCGGCGCGACGCGGCGCCCTTGCCTCAACCATAGCATGGTGCCGCGGGCGCTTCGGGCCGGAGCAGGGCCGTGAACTATGATGAGACTACGGGCCCGGGCCCTGCATGGCGGCTCCGGGCGGCAGCCTGTCCGCTCGGGCGGGCATGGGCAAGGCCGTCGCCGGCTGCGCTTTGCCACACCGGCGAACCGCGGGTGATGGCCTCGTCCGACACGAAGGAGAATGCGCATGGCCACCTGCAACGCACCCCACCACGCCGGCCACAAGCACGAGCACGGACCCGGCTGCGGCCACACGGCGATTCGGCACGCCGGCCACGTGGATTACCTGCACGACGGGCATCTTCATCATCCGCACGGCGATCATGTCGACGAGCACGTGCTCGAAGTCGGCGCGAAGAATCCGGACGTATGCACGCCGCAACATCGATGCAATGGACACGCGCCCGGGCACGTGCATGGACCCGGCTGCGGCCACGAGGCAGTGCCGCACGGCGACCACATCGACTATCTCGTCGACGGGCACCTGCACCACCCGCACGGCGATCACTGCGACGATCACGGGCCGGTCGAGCAGGTCTAGGCGGTCGTCCGACGGCGCGCCGCCGGCGTCATGCCGCCGCATCGCGCAACAACAAAAAAGGGGCGGCCGCGGCCACCCCCGATGTCGCAGTTCGCGCCGGCTTTACTCGACCGGCGGCTCGGTGAAGTTGCCGCCGGCACTGTTGAGCAGGTACACCACGGCGCGCTCGACTTCGGTATCGGTCAGGTCGGCGCCACCGCCGCGCGGCGGCATCGCGCCGAGGCCGTTGATCGCCGAGGCGACGTTGGCCTCCAGGCCCTTGGCCAGGCGCGGCGCCCAGTCGCCGGCGTCGCCGGTCTTGGGTGCCTCGAGCAGGCCGGCGGCATGGCAGCCGGTACAGATGGCCTGGTAGATCTGCTCGCCCGTGCGTGCGCCCGGCTTGACCTCTTCGCGCGCGATCTCGACGCGTGCGACCGGCTGGATCAGCCTCGCGGTCGTTTCCGGATCGACGTCGTTCGACTTGCCGCATGCGCTCAACATGACGGCAGCGAGGATGGCGACGACGGACAGGGCGAGGCGGGGATGCCGCGGGGCGGCAAGCTGGACACGGGTCTTCGACATGCTGAATCCTTTTTTTGACTGGCCGAGGCGAAAACCGCGATTATAGCCGCGCGCGGATTTTTTTGTTCCGTAGCGGCATGGACTTGCCGCACAAACCGGTATATGCTTTCGCGCCTTACGTCGGCCAGCTTCGCGGCCGACGACAGCCTCCGCGCCCGTAGCTCAGCTGGATAGAGTACTGCCCTCCGAAGGCAGGGGTCGTGCGTTCGAATCGCGCCGGGCGCGCCAGATTTTTCAATGGGTTAGGTCTTTGCGGGCCTGACCCGTTTTCATTCTGGCCAGCGTTTGGCCCAAACTTGACCCACCGGTTTCGGGCCATGAGTCGCGGCATCCGTAGAATGCTCGCGAGCGGAGCGAGAAAGTGGAGGATCGTCGCGGCTATTCATGGCACATTGTTTCAATCGCCGGTGCCATGTTCGACTGGCGGCTGCTCTGTTTCCTGAAAAAGATCACGCGTGACGCTTCTTGCCGCCTTTTCCGTCTCATCAATTCTTGAGCGGTTTCGCGTGGTGTGTCGGTGCATCGCGGTGCGCGACATACCGACAAGCCGGCCAATCGCAGCATCACTCGTGACATCCATATAATCGGTCAGCCTGGGAGCCCAAGACCTGGTCGCTCTTCAGCGCGGTGGCGATCAGCGCGAGATCGTCGGGATCGGGTCCGCAGATCAGCTTGACCGAGAGTGCGTGAGTGTGTCCAGCGGCGCCGGTTCATCTTTGTTGGGCAAAGGTGTAAGCGTCTCCACGAAGTGGTTGCCAAGCGAGGTACTCCGAACGGCGCAGGCGGTAGCGGGCGACGCTGCCTTCATGTAACTGCATGAGGGCCGCAGTGAGCAGTTCCGCGAAGGCCGCTCGGTCGGATTCTGGTGCGCTTTCTGCGGTCAGTCGGGCAATCACCGCTTGATTGGGCGGCTGCAGGCCTTTGACGACGGCTTGTACCGCTTGGATCAAGACTTCGCGATACTTGATCTTCAGCGGATCGGGTTCGACCATGGTCTGGCTGATGGCCAGGTAGCGCTGACACGAGCGCTCATAGGCCCAGACGAACACGTCCCGCAGAAGCTCGATCTGGTTGAGTTCATAGACGCCCAGCGTTCCTTCGACGTAGGCGCGTTCGGGGACGTCGATGAACGACAACGGACACAGGTTGTGCTTGATTAGCGAGATGTTTGCACCGATTCGCGACACCCGCTTGTTCACATCTTCGAATGGCTGCAGGTAGGGTAGCTGCACCATGAGGAAGAACGCCTGCTCGAAGGGGTCCGGGATCGCAGCGGTCTTGCCCAGCAGGAGGGCAAAGCAGTCTTCGATTGCCTGCGGCATGGCCAGGGGATGAAACACGGTGCCGGAAATATCAACGGGCCGTCGTCGCAGCCTGCCGCAGGCATCCGGGTTGCGCAATAGGTCCTGAGAGAGCACGGAGTGGAGGTTCTTGAACGTGAAGGGGTCGAAGCCTACCTCGTCGGCGTTCTCGATCAGCATCTCGATGGCCGCCTTGTGGTTGAGGATCATCTGCGTCTCAATGGCATCCTTGCCTTGGGCGACCTGGCCGTATTCGATCAGGTTCTGAGTATCCAGGCGGCTGTACGTGTTGCCTTCCAGCCTGGATGAGGCCCAGGACAGATCCACCAGCAAGCGGCCAAGGATTTCGCGAGCGTAGGTGCCCGCAGGGCGCTCGCCGACCGGGGTGCGCCCCATTTCGTGAAGCTGACTTCGCAGCGACTCGGGCAGATAGAATGTCGCGCCCGGCTGATAGGCTTCGAGGAAATCTCGCCGATAACCGACCGGTTGGCGGTGCATCAGCGGCAATCTCATCCGATCCCGGATTGCGGCCCCCTCGGGAGAGACCGGCACATACAGGTCCGCCTCGGGCGCCTTCACTTCGTCGGTTCGACGCTCGGCATCTGCTGTCGGTTTGTAGACGAGCGCGATGCTCTCGCCTTCCTTCGTCAGTCGCCGCGCGTCGATGAGCTTTTGCAGGCGACGCTGCAGCGTCCGACGGTTGGGCCTCATGCCCTGACGACGCTCGAACTCGGTCTCGATGGCGGATATGCCCAACCCCTTCGGGTGATCCGTGACGATGGACTCGATGAGCTTGAGCTCTTCTGTAGGGGCAATCCGCGACATCGGTCCGGCCTCCATCATGCGTACGGATCTGTAATGACCACAAGAGCGACAAAGCGCGACAAGGAGCGACATTATTCTGTCGCGCCAATTGTCGCTGTTCAAGCGAATCGTGCGCTAGCAGATCGGCACTACAGCCAGTCCGCTGGCGTCGAACCCTCGAACAACGCCCGCCATTGAGTACGGCTGCGCCGACGCCGCTTGCCCTTCACCACAATCGTAATCGCGGCTCGCTCGTCCTCCTGATCAAACGCAGCCACGATTGTCCGGGTCGGGCCGCGGTGGGAGAAGAACGCTGCTCGGATACCGCTTACGAGCAAGTATCAGCGCATCGGGCGCTCCGGGTGAATCGGCAGCGCGCAGCACGCCAGCGCTGTCAGCCCGGTGGGTCAGGTGCGTAGGACCGGGGGGTCTGCTTTTTTGATAGGTGTTGAGCGTTACCACTTACAGTCTGGGATCGCGAGCGCCCGAATGATCGGATGTGACCGTTCGACGGCAGCACCAAGCCTCAGTCACACGCCGCCTGAGGAAGGCGCACGGATCAGTCACTCAAGCGCAGATTGCCACCGGAAGCGTTTGCGAATTGTGGGTGTCCCGCAGTGGGGCGAACCGGCTTGGCGGCCTGTTGCAGTAAGCGATTCGACGCGCTTGGCGGCGTGACGATGACGGGCATCGCTTGGCGACGGTGTGGGATGCAGAGGCACGGGTGCAGGAACCGACCCGGCAACACTCCTTTCTTGGTCCCCGCGTACGTTCAGACCCCACCCGTTTCGTGGAGCCAGCGACCAGTCTTCGTGTTCGCTCCAGTGCCCATCCTCGTCGTCTCTGGCGGGCCAAACAAATCAATGGGTTAGGTTTTTGCGGGCCTGGCCCATCGTTCTTCTTGGCCAAGTTTGGCCCGCCGTTGGCCGACGAATTCCGGGCCAAGCCTGCGACAGCGTCAAATCGCCTGGCCTTCAACGCCGGGAACGGGCCGGGCTGGGAACGACGGCGGTCACCCCTATAATGATCGCCCGCCACGATCTTTCCGTTACGCCATGCGACTCGACCTGAAAGTGCCTTTCGCCGAAAAAGACCAGGCGAAGAAGCTCGGTGCGCGCTGGGACCCCGGTCGCAAGCTGTGGTACATCGAAGGCCATCTCGATGCCGCCTTGTTCGCGAGGTGGCAGCCGACCCCGCATGACGCATCGGTGACGGAGTCGTCCCCGCCGCGCCGGAGTCGGCCGGCGCAGCCAGCCTCGGCCGGAAAGACGCAGGTGGGCAGCCGCTTCGTCAAGCTGCCGCGGGGATGCGATTGCCTGCCGTGGGACGATTGCGACAAGTGCCGGCACCAGGCGTGGCCGGACTAGCCGGGGAGCGTGCCGATCATGGAAGTTGTGGCGGTCATCGACTTCGAGACCACGGGGCTGTCGCCAGCCCAGGGTGATCGGGCGACCGAGATCGCGGCGGTCATCGTCGACGGCGGCCGGGTGGTGGATCGCTACCAGAGTCTGATGAACGCCGGCGTGCGCATACCGGCGTACATCGAAGCGCTGACGGGCATCTCCGACGCCATGATCCGCAGCGCACCGCCTGTCGGAGAGGTCATGCGGGAAGTGTCCGACTTCGTCGGGGACATCCCCATCGTCGCGCACAACGCCGCGTTCGATGCGAAGTTCTGGGATGCCGAGCTCGCGCGGATTGAGCGCTCGCGGAACCAGGACTTCGTCTGCTCGCTGCTGCTGTCCCGCCGTCTTCTTCCGTTGGCGCCGAGCCACAAGCTCGGCGCGCTGGTCGATTACGCGAAGCTGCCCGTCGCGGGGCGTTACCACCGTGCGCTGGCCGACGCCGAGATGGCGGCGAGCCTGCTGCTGCGCCTCGAAGAGGAGTTGCGGCTGCGGCACCACGTGCAGGAGGTGTCCGTCGAGCTGCTGCGGCGCATCCAGCGCACACCGAAGGCGAAACTGCCGAAATTGCTCGCCCCGCAGGATGCGCCGCGCCCGTCCCGTGTGCGCACGGGCAGTCTCGTGCGCAATTAGGCGTTTGGCCCAGCGGCGGCGGTGTATTGTCTACGCCGCCCGGTCAGAACCGACGTGAGCCGAAAACACGGCGCCGCGCGCCGCCTCGACGACCGTGCGCACCGCGGCATGGCGGATGCGCCGCTCGGTACTGATCAGCCAGAAGGCCTGGCGCACCTGTTCGACCCGACCGACTTCGCGTACGCCATAGCGGGCGGCGATTTCGCCCGCGAGGATGGCCGGCGCCGGAAAGTAGCCTTCACCGGATTGGGCGAACGCCTTCATCAGGGCGCTGTCGTCGAACTCCCCCACGATCTGCGGTGACAGCCGCGCGTCGCCCAGCCAGCGCTCGAGTTCGCCGCGCATTGCCGCATTCGGGCCGGGAAGCAACAGCGGCGCGCCGTTCAGACACCCGGGAAAAGCTCCCCACTGGTCTGCCAGTGCCGGCGCGGCGAAGAAGGCGATCGCACTCTCGCCCAGCTTGTGGTTGTGACCGCGTACGGAAAGTCCCGCCGGCATGGGTCGGTCGGCCAGCACCATGTCCAGCCGATGCAGGGCCAGCTCGCCGAGCAGCCAGTCGATCGGGGCTTCGCGGCAGACCAGCCGCACCCGCTCGGGCAGCCGCTTCAGCGAGGCGAGCAGGCGAAGCGTCAGCGACTTGGGCACGACTTCGGAGATGCCGACGTGCAGGGCGGACAAGGCCGGGCCCGCATGCGTGCGCAGCGAGGAGAGCATCTCGTCTCCGAGCGCGAACATCTCGTCGGCGTAGGACAGCGCGACCCGCCCGGCCTCGGTCAGCTCGAGGCCGCGTCCCGCCGGACGAAGCAGCGGGGCGCCCACTTCGTCCTCGAAAAGCTTGATCTGGGCGCTGATGGTCTGCGGCGTCAGATGAAGCTGCCGGGCTGCGCCGGCGATGCTGCCTGCATGAGCGACGGCCCAGAAGTAGCGCAAGTGTTTGAGGTTCACGGCTGACAATGCGAGAAAAGTTGCGTGTGCGTCAATATTAATCGACTTTATTTGATCGATGCGGACCATCACAATGCGGCCGGGTCCGCCCGGCGGCAGGAGGCAGCCGCGCGGACCCGCAACTGAGCCCATCAATGCAGGCTGCGGGAGGTACCGGTCCATGAAGGCGATTTTCAAGGCGGAGGCTTCGACGTGCTGACGCAGGACAGATGCGCCTTCCTGCGCGTGCGCGGCCTGGCCGACCTGGAGCGCACCTGCCGCGACCTGGCCGGCCTGCTGTCGGCCCTGCGCCGGCGTGGTGCATCCGCCGGTACGATGCTGCTCGGCATATGGGTCGATGAGCGGCCGATGGCGGAGCTGCCGGCCATGCTGGAGCTGGGCGAGCCGGCGGAAGCCTCCCGGCCCGCCCGCATCGTCGAAGCCACGGGCGTGAGCGGGGTCTGGATGATGTACGTGCTGGAGACGCTGCCGTCCGTGGTGTCGCGCGCCGATGTGCTCACAGCGCTGCTGCGGGCTTGCGCCGATCCGCACGACGATCCGGCGCCGGGGCGCTTCATTCCGGTATTCACCCGCGATGCGCCGGCGGACAGCATCAAGGCCGCGTTGCAGTGCCTCGAGAGCCGCCATCCCGGCCGCCTGCTGGCGCCGCTCTATCAGGACGAGCTTGCCGGCGCTGTGCAATTGCCGCCCGGACCGCGCCTGTTTTCCGAATCTCGCGCCTCGCGAGCGGTGATGCACTGACTGCCATGGATCCGATCATCCTGTTCTTTCTGCTCGGCCTGACGGCCGGGCTGCTACGCTCCGAGCTGCGTCTTCCCGCGGCGGTCTACGACCTCGTGAGCATGCTGCTGCTGCTTGCGATCGGCATGAAGGGCGGCGTCGAGCTGGCCAAGCAATCCTTTGGCGCACTGCTGCCTCAGGTGCTCGCCGTGATGGCCATGGGCCTGCTGCTGCCGGTCGTCGCCTACCCGGTGTTGCGCTTCGCGGGGCGCTTCAAGCGCGCCGATGCGGCGTCCATCGCCGCGCACTACGGCTCGGTGAGCGTCGCCACCTATGCCGTCGCGGCGGCCTGGTTCGCCAGCCGGCAGATCGAGTTCGAGGCGCACATGCCCTTGCTGCTGGCCGTGCTCGAGATTCCCGCCATCCTGGTCGGCATCGTGCTCGCCCGCGGCCTGTCGCGGGAGATCCGGCTCGACACCGTGGCCCACGAGGTCTTTCTCGGCAAGGGCATCGTGCTGCTGATCGGCGGGCTGCTGATCGGCTGGATCTCCGGACCGGAGGACATCGCGCCGCTCGAGCCGCTGTTCTTCGACCTGTTCAAGGGGATACTGGCCCTGTTCCTGCTGGAGATGGGGCTGATCACCGCGGCGCACTTCGGCAGCCTGAAGCGATACGGCGTGTTCCTGGTGCTGTTCGGCGTTGGCATGCCGCTCTTCTCGTCGCTGGTGGGCACGGCGCTCGGCTACATGCTCGGGCTGTCGGTCGGCGGCACGGCGATGCTCGCGACGCTGGCGGCGAGCGCCTCCTACATCGCGGTGCCCGCCGCGATGCGCATCTCGGTGCCGGAGGCCAATCCGACCCTGTCGCTGGCGGCCTCGCTCGGCGTGACCTTTCCGTTCAACGTCCTGGTTGGCATCCCGCTTTATCACGCGCTTGCGACGAGAGCCCACGCGCTCTTCGGAGGTTGAGGCGATGAACAGTCACACACGGAAACTGCTCACCATCGTGACCGAAGCCGTCCTCGAAAGCGTGCTCATCAAGGACATCGAACGCCTGGGCGCGCACGGTTATACGGTGAGCGATGCACGCGGCAAAGGCCACCGCGGCGTGCGCAGCTCCGCCTGGGATACCAGCAGCAACATCCGCGTCGAAGTGCTGTGCGATCAGAAAACCGCCGACGCCATCGCCGCCCACCTGCAGGCGCACTACTACGCCGACTACGCGATGATTCTGTTCGTCACCGATGTCGCGGTGCTGCGGCCGGAAAAGTTCTGATCCTGTCTGCCGCTGCCGCGCCTCGAAGAGCCGGCATGGCTGCCCGGAAGCGGCGAGCACGTCGCGACTGGGCAGGTTCCTGCTCTTGAACGCAAGGACGCGGCAGCCGTACGGGAACGCCGCGTCGTGAGTGATGTAGTAGAAGCTGCAATCGTTGCAGCGGACCTGCGCCGTGCCCGTCATGGATGCCGTCCCGGCGCCAACCGATTGCACCAACTCCTGTCTCCTGCGCGGCAAACCGAACGCCGCGATTCTACCGTGGTGGTCGGTGGCAGCCCACTGGGCGGCGCTCCAACCTGCGGCGTGTCGAGCGATTTTACACTTCGCGCGCACTGGCTTCGCACACGCAGCGCAAACTCTTGAAATTCAAATTCATGGGAGATTGGCACCATATATGCAGCGAGCCCGAATAGTCCTGCGTAATCTCGATTTCGCAGTCGCACGTCGGCCGCAATTAGTCCGGACCGCGTGGGTGGGACAAGGGCGTGGAGCAAATACGGCGCGCATTGGGCCTGCCACCATCGACAAGTCCAGTTTCACACGTGGCGGCTGGCCACTCAGCGCAGAGGAGGAAACGTGGCGAAGATGCATGTCATTGGTTCCCTGCTCGCCGTCTGCATGGCCTGGTTCGTCGTGGAGTCGGCGTCGGCACAGTCAGACTGCAGGCGCGTCGTGGTTTCGGCGGGCCAGGACGTTGTGGAACTCTCCGGCCTGGCCCCGCCGGACGATGTAGTCTGCTTCGTTGTGACGGGCTTGAATGGCAGGCGTGTTTCCATTGTCGTTACCGAAGGCGTGAACGTCATCTTCTCCATCGATGGGCTGGTGGATGCTCACGACCGATACAGTTTCTCGGCGACCCATGATGCCTACCGGGTGGTGGTAGGGCAGTTGATGCGAAGCATCGATGCGGAGCCATTCAGACTCCGCATCGATGCTCTGATGGATACCGGACGGGGCACTAGCGGATCGGAGCGCGAACGGGTCGCCCAGGCGCAGGCGCTTCTGAATGAGCTGGGATACGATGCGGGTCCTGTCGACGGGGTTGCGGGGCGCCGGACGCGCCGAGCCATCAGCGCGTTCCAGAGCGATGTGGGCATGGCTGTGACAGGTGACATCGACGGCGCGCTCCTTGCTGCTTTACGCGACATCCGCGGCAGCGAGCACATGCCGGCGCGCCCACCGCAGCCGGGCGTGAGCCGGGATGACTCAGCGGCGCACGTTGAAGCGCCTGCTGCTTCGGCGGCGCCAGAGGCGTCCGGCGACGCATGGTCCGGTGCCCATCATCGATTCTCCTGTACCGATCGCCCGCCGGACGATGCCTTTGCCCGGCCGAGCATTCCTGAGGCATCCGGCAGTCGGTCCGAAGGCGCCATTTACCTCTATACGGACACGGACGACGTCGTTCGAATCGGCAAGGCCGATTCGGCGGGTAATCACTTCACCGGCGCTGGCGACGATGTCATCTATGTGGATGGGCCTGCGATCGCAACGCGGATCTGGGGCGAGAACGGCGCCGATACGTTCATCGTCTGCGCGATCGGCGAAGCCACGACCGTGATTCAGGTGGGGCCGCATGATCTTGCCGGCGATACCGTATATATCGATGAGGCAGTGTTCGCCGATCCGCCGCTTGATCCCTCACACATTGCGATTTTCGGACTCAATGCGGTCAATGATCGCGTGCTGATGAGAGCGCCCGACGGCGCCAAGGTCAGCTTCAACAACGATGACTCTCCGATTAGCCTCGCGATCACGATTGGCGCAGTAACGGTCACGCTGCATGCGGGCCAGCCGATCATGACATTCGACGAGTCCATTCGGCGTGCGGTCGATATCAGAACGACCGATGGACGCCGTGTGCACCTGCCCCCATTGGCGCCCGCATATCACGGGTTGCCCGAGCAGATTGCGGTTGTCGGTCCACGCCCGCTGACGCTTGCCGGCAACGAACCCGATAGTGCCATGGGGTTCGAGGCGTGCCCCGAGCCGTCCGCTATTACCGAGCCGTCCAGACCGGTGCCGACCAGCGGAATCGCCAACTATCGGCATGTCAGTTACGGCCACGGTGACGACATCGTGCTGCACCTTGGTCGCCCGGCGGCCGAATCGGTGGCCGCAGGGGCCGGTGCTGACAGGGTGTTCGCATACGATGTCACCTCCGGAACCGCGATCGGCGGCGGCGCCGGGGCGGACATCATCATGCTGTGCTCGCCGGCCGAAGACGGTCTGTCGGCATCCGTGGAGCTTGGCGGCACTCACGGCGCAGACATCGATGCCGACCGGCTGGTGATCGGTTCAGCCTTCTTCGAGGGGGTTCCCGAGGGGCATCGGCGCGGCTTGGAGGTTTTCGGATTTGCCGATGTCAACGACCGGTTGGAACTGCGCGTGCCGGCAGGGATGCAGGTATCTTTTGTCGATCAGCAGGTCGGCAGCGCATTGATCAAGATCGGCAACGTCGAGGTCAGGGTTTACATCGCCGACTGGCAGAACGACGAGCCCTTCGATTGGGATAGCGTCATTATCGTGCCGGCCGGTTTCGAGCGTCCCGCAGTCGCCCGTGCAGGTCAGACGCGGGCGGCCGCAACCACGGCGGGTTGGCGTTGGAGCGAGGCGCGCACCGTTGATGGCGTGGCGGCCGACGTTGCGACGCTTCCTTATCGATGCGACGCGATGCAAGAGCCTGAGGCAACCATCAATCTCAAGCAGCGACTGACCGACGTCTCGGAAATCTTTCGGCGCGGCGGGTCGATGGATAACGACGACTGGGCGTTCTACAGCCACGGCGACGATCTAATCCGGTTTGCAGCAGAGGATACGGTGGACTCCGCCTATGTGAAGGCGGGGCGGGGCGATGATGTGGTTTATCTGCTCGATGCCGGCGATGGCGTAAACGTTCTCGGCGACGGCGGTGCCGACACGATTGTGCTGTGTTCGATGCGCGGTGTCAGGGTCGTCCTGAGCCTCGGCATGGATTTGGATCCCGATCTTGTGGTGATCGAGCCGCCCGTCTTTCTGGACGTACCTCCGGGGTTCGGGCGCCGAATCGAGATACAGGGTTTCGTGTCAGTGCTCGATCGGCTGGAGCTGCGAGTTCCCGCCGGACTGTCGGTCGAAAGCCGTGTGAAAACGGGGACGCAGGCGCCTGTGATAAAGGTCGGCGATGTCGAGATCAGCATTGCCGATCCATATCTCGGGTGGATCAAGCGCCCGTTTGTTTTTGCGTCGATCGTCATAGTCCGTGGAGAGCGCCAATGACCGCTCCGATGACGAGGCTAGCTGATTGGCTGCGCCTTTTGGAGGGGACGGCGGCAGCCGCCATCCTGATTGCCGGGTGCATTGGTGCGGGATCGGCGCTGGCCGACAGGGCCGCCGTGTTCGCTCCGGACGGCATGCGCTCGCTCGATGAACGGCTCCGGCTTCGCTGCCCACCGCAGGATGCGCAGGGGCCGTTCGTCGCTCCGGCGGCAATCGATCCGTCGCCGGAAATGGCGCTGTGGGTTTCGTATACCGCCGGCGACGACCTGGTCCGAGTCACCGGCGAGGATACGATGGAAGCGGTGGATCTTGGCGATGGCGACGACATCGCGCTGCTGTACGACGTCGGCCCCGAGTTCAGCGCGCAAGGGGGAGCAGGGGCCGATACGGTCATCCTGTGTTCGATGGCGGGGCTTACGGCCTCGATCACTCTCGGCTCATGGGGAGGCCGCGACACGGACCGCGACATCGTGATCATCGACCGCAAGGTTTTCGATGCCGTTCCCCACGGATTGTGGCGCGTGATCCGCGTATTCGAGTTCGACCTGGAACACGACCGCCTGGTGATTCATGCGCCGCAGGAATTGCTCTCGGCACGACGGATGTCGCGCGAGCTCGGCGGCCTGCGCATCGGAAGCGTCTTGATCCAGCTCTATTCGGCGAGTTACGGGCCGGACTTGCGGTACGATGGCCACGAACAGGGTGCGCTGTTATTCAATGTGACTCCCAGGTGAGCCGGTATCACCTGCGCCGTGGCGGCTAGCCTCGAGGATCCGACACATGCGAGCACGGCGGCCACGATACGACTGCAGCGACCGGTGCGCGGCACCTCGCGCCCGGCTCGCGGCGAGCGGACATGTGCGTCACGACAGCTGCCGCAACTCGGCGCGCTGCCGCCCGGCGAGCCACAGCAGTGCCGCCCCGGTCAGCGCCACCGGCACCAGCGAGCCGACATTCAGCACGGTCCAGCCCTGCGTCGTCACCAGCGCGCCGGAGGCGAACGAGGCCAGCGCCATTGTCGCGAACACCGCGAAGTTGATCGCGGCCTGCGCCTTGTCCTTCTCCTCGGGCCGGTAGGCCTGCATGGCCAGCGTGGTGCTGCCGGTGAAGAGGAAGTTCCAGCCCACGCCGAGCAGGAACAGCCCGATCAGGAACTGGTGCAGGTCCTGACCCGACAGCGCGACCCCGATGCAGGCCAGGTTGAGCGCCACGCCCACCCCCATGATCTGCAGCACGCCGAAGCGCTTGATCAGGTGCCCGGTGAAGAAGCCCGGCGCGAACATGCCGATGACGTGCCATTCGAGCACCAGCGCGGCGTCCGAGAACGGCATGCCGCAGATGTCCATGGCCAGCGGTGTCGCCGCCATCAGCAGGTTCATGACGCCGTAGCCGAGTGCGGCGCCGGCGGTGGCGACGATGAACACCGGCTCGCGCACGATCTCGGCGAGCGGGCGGCCGCCGTCGCTGGCGCCGCCCGTGCGCACCGGCTCGGGCGGAAAGCGGATCGCCGCCATCACCGCCATCGACACCAGTGCGACGAGCGCCAGCGCGAGGTACGAGCCGAGGAACGGCATCGTCAGCGTGTCGCGCGTCAGATTGGCGAGGTTCGGGCCGATCACCGCACCGATCAGCCCGCCCGCCAGCACCAGCGACACCGCCTTCTCGCGGAACGACGGCGTCGCCAGCTCGCCGGCGGCAAAGCGGTAGAGCTGGCCGTTGGCGCTGTAGTAGCCGGCCGCGACGGTGCCGGCCACGAGCAGCCAGAAGCTCTGCACGTGGAGCGCGAACGCGCACACGAGCACGGTCGCGACGGCCACCAGCAGGCCGAGCTGGAACGACACCTTGCGCCCCCAGCGCTGCTGGCTGCGCGCCACCAGGCCGGTCGACAGCGCGCCGCCGACCACGTAACCCATCACCGGCAGCGTCGCCATCCAGCTGGCCGGCGCGAGGCTCAGCCCGACCAGGCCGTTGATGGCGATGAAGACCACGTTGTTGGTCAGGAACAGGCCCTGCGCGATCGCCAGCAGCCAGAGGTTCTTCTTCATCGGGTGAGTTCGCCAGTCAAGATTCCGAATATGCGAATGTACCTGTTTTGCGTGCCTGCGGCCCGTTCTTCGTGCTCAGGTCGGCGGCCAGAAGATGCCGATCACGCTGACCGCGATCAGCACGACGCCGAGCACGCGGAAGAACAGCGGCGTCTCGGCGGTGACGATGTGGCGGTGGAAGCGCTCGCCGACGAGGTGGCCGACGAATGCGCACGGCAGCAGCCACAGGTGGTGGACGAGCTGCAGGTCGACGCCGGCGATCACGAACGACACCATCTTGATCAGCACCAGGATGAACCACAGCACGAACAGCGTGTCGCGCAGCTGGTGCTTCGCGACCCTGCTCGCGAACACCGCGACGATCAGCGGCGCGCCGATCAGCGAGGTGCCGCTCACGTAGCCGCCAAGCATCAGCAGCACGACGTCGAGCCCCTTGCTGTTGCTGCGGAAAGGCTTGTTCAGCACGTAGCCGATCGCATAGCAGATCACGATCACGAAGATGATCGTGCTCATGATGCGCGAGGGCAGCGTGAGCAGGCCCAGCACGCCGACGAGCTTCGGCGCGATCATGATCTTCATCGCGTGCGCGAGATAGCGCCAGTCGATGTTGCCGCCCGTCGTGGCGCCGTCGCCCGGCGCGGCGGCGCGCGCGGCGCGGTGGCCGCGCCAGGCGATCCAGCTCGAGAAGATCATCAGGTGCGCGGCGATCAGCGGCAGGAACACCAGCGGGTCGTCGACGATCAGCAGCAGAAAGGGCAGCGCCAGCACCGCGCCGCCGAAGCCGAGCCCGGAGCGCACGAAGCCGCTCCAGACGAAGATCAGGCCGATCAGCACGTACTGGTACCAGAGGAGGTCGGTCATTGTTGTTGTTGGCGAATGGCGGGGTCGGGGTAGCCGCGCTCGGCGTGCCGAACGGTGTAGTGTACGCGCTCGATGACGCGCGATGCGGATGCGCAGCCATGTCGATCTTCGAAATCCTCGCCGAACAGCGCATCGCCGACGCGATCCGGCGCGGCGAGCTCGACGACCTGCCCGGCGCGGGGCGGCCGCTCGATCTCGCCGACGAGCCGTTCGTGTCGGGCGAGCAGCGCATGGTCAACCGCATCCTCGCCAATGCCGGCATCGCGCCGCCCGAGATCGGCCTGCGCCGCGAGCTCGCGGCGCTGCGCGCCGAGCTCGCTGCGGCGCGTGACGCCGCGCCCGAGCAGCGCGCACGGCTGCGCCGGCGCATCGCGGTGCTGATCGTCGAGTTGGGCGAAATGCGGCGGCGCTAGCGCCTAGCCGGCGGCAGTCGGGATCAGCAGCGACAGCGGCGGGAACAGCAGGATCGCGAGCAGCACGCAGAAGTCGAGGATCAGGAACCAGCCGATGCCGCGGAAGATGTGCTCCAGGCTCACCTCGCGGGGCGCGACCGACTTGATGACGAACACGTTCAGGCCCACCGGAGGGGTGATCAGGCCGATCTCGAGCAGCTTGATCACGACCACGCCGAACCAGATCAGATCGAGGCCGTAGCCATCGACGATCGGTACGACGAACGGCAGGGTCAGCACCAGAATCCCGATCGAGTCGAGAAACATGCCGAGGACGATGTACAGCAGCACCAGTACGGCGATCACGACGAGCATCGGAGCGCCGGTGCCTTGAACCCAGTCGAGCAGGTTCGGGGCGATGCGCGTCAGCGCAGCGAACGACACGAAGATCTTCGCGCCGAGCGCGATCATGAAGATCGTCGCGGTCTGCCGGGCGGTTTCACTGAAGGCGGTGTACAGATCGGCGAGGCGCAGCCGGCGCCGCGCAGCGCCGATCAGGATCGCGACCGCGAGGCTCACGCCGGCCGCTTCGGTCGGCGTGAAGATGCCGAGGAACATGCCCCCGATGATGAGCCCGAGCAACAGCAGTGTCGGCCACAGCCCGGCCAGCGCGCGCATGCGGTCGGCGCGGGTGTAGATCTGGTCGGGCATCGGCGCGTCCTGGGGCCGCAGGCGCACCCACACCCAGGTCGTCACGAGGTAGGCAAGCAACGACAGCACCCCCGGAAGAATGCCGGCGAGAAACAGCCACTTGACCGATTGCTCGGTGAAGATCGCGTAGATCACGAACAACAGGCTCGGCGGCACCAGCGAACCGAGCGTGCCGCCCGCAGCCACCGCTGCCGTGGCCAGTCGCGCGTCGTAGCCGTAGCGCAGCATCTCCGGCACGGTGATGCGCCCCATCGCCGCAGCGCAGGCCACGCTCGAGCCGGACACCGCCGAGAAGCCGCCGCAGCCCATGATCGAGGCCATGGCGAGGCCGCCCGGGGTGCGTGCAAGCCACACGCGCAGCGACTGGTACAAGTCCGTCGTGATACCCGCGTGATAGGCGACGTGACCGAGTCCGATGAACAGCGGAATCATGCTCAACGGGTAATGGTGAACGAAGTTGAAGGCCGTCGTGCCGATCACCGACAGCGCAGGGGTCAGGCCGCGATCGGGATCGAACCCGGCGCCAGGGCGCCATGCAAAGAACAGGAACAGACCCGCGGTCGCGACTCCGCCCAGTGCGTACGCGATCGGCACGCGCAGGACGAGCAGGACGAGGACGGCGGTGAGCGCAAGACCGACAAGCAGGTTGGGATCCATCCGGGCCTGGCCTCCCGCAACGAACGCCGCTCAGTGTCGCCGCTGCTAACGGCGCAGCGCTCCGGCCAGGTCGGTCAGCAGCATCGCCACGAGGCGCAGCACGAATGCGCCGGCCCCGACCGCGAACACCGCATGTCCGACCCAGACAGGGATATCGAGCACGCCGTAGTAGTACTCGGCGGTCGCGAGCGAGCGCCGAAGCAGCCGCACGCTCGCCCACAACAAGGTGCCGGCGAACAGCAGTCCGACGAGGTGACCCAGTACCGACAATGCGTGCTGCATGCGCTTGCCGGCATGTCGTGTGAAAACCGTCACCGCGATGTGTTCGCGCTGCGCGGTGACGAGTGCGAGCGGGAACAGTATCACCGCCACCATCATCTCCTGCACCAGCAACACGTTGTCGGGGATCAGCGGACGGCCGACGAGGCGCGAGATCACTCCGACGGCGACCAGCACGCACAGCAGGCCCACCGCGGCCATGCCGAGCCACGCCAGCGCGCGCTCCGGCCACGACGGGTGGACCGGCGCCAGCTCGCTGTGGCTCAGCGGGTCCACGGGTAGCCCTCGTCCTCGAGCTCCTTCGCGTACTTGTCGACGTATCCAAGATAGGCGTCGAGGATCGCCTGCCCGTCGAGCCCGTCGGCGGTGGCGTGTTCGACCCATTGACGCACATACTTCTCGCCGGCGTCGAGCAGCCCGCGCCGGTCTGCGTCGGGCAGCCGCACGATCGTGACCTTCTGCCCGTCGACGCCTTCGACCATCGCGTTCATGTCCGTGTCGCTGCTTTGCTGCAGCGCGCGCGCGAAGCGATCGATGAACTCGCTGCCGAGCGCGTGGATGATCGCCTTGTGCGCGTCGGAGAGCCGGTCGTAGGCGAGCTTGCTCATGAACACACCGAACGACAGGTTCTGCCCCCAGTCGAGCGCGAGCACGTACGGGGCGACCTCATGCTGGCGATAGGCACGGATGGCGTAGTAATAGTTCTGGTTGCAGTCGACGAGGCCACTGTCGAGTGCCTGGTACACGTCGGCCTGCGACATGCGTTCGATCTCCGCGCCGAGATCGGCAAGCGCATCGCCGTACGGCCCGGAGGCGCGAATGCGCAGGCCGCGGATGTCGGCGAGGCTCTTGATCTCGCGGCGGCAGATGAGCTGGATCGGCCCGGTCGAAAAATTCGACACATACACGACGCCGGCACGCTCGAACTCGCGCTGCAGCACCGGATGCTCGCGCGCCAGATCGTAGATGGCCCGCTGGCCCACCCAGATGTCGGAGTTCTCGACCGGCAGGTCGCCGATGTTGTAGGCACGCAGCTCGCGCGGATGGGCAAAGCCGATCACCGTGCCGGCGTCGGCGACCCCTGACGAAAGCCCCTCGAGCGTCGCGCGCATGCCGAGCAGCGAGCCACCCCAGTGAAACTCGAATTCCAGCTCGCCGCCGGTGCGGGCCTTGACCTCGTCGGCGAACCACTGCAGGGCCTCGGCGCGCGTGCCGCGATTGGGGCCGTAGTCGGAGTAGCGAAGGACTTCGGCGCCGGCAGGCGCGGTTACCAGCACGCCAATGGCGAAAACGGCCGCAAGCGCGGCCGGACGGGCGATCTTCCAGAGCATCGTCTCTCTCCTGGTTGGGTGGTCGGGTCTATTGTGTTGTTGTGCTGTCGCTTGTCACACGCGCTCGGCAGCGCAGCCGCCTGAGTGCGTTGCATGCATCCATTGACCTCGAATCACTCTAGCACAACTGATCGGGTGACGCTGTTAGGATTGCATGCAAACAATGATGGATCCGGAGTGAACATGACCAGCCAGCTTGAAACGGTTACCCAGCGCCTGCGCGATCTGATCCTCGCCGGCGAAGTGGCGCCTGGCCAGCGGCTTGGCGAGATCGCGGTCGCGGAAATGCTGCAGGCATCGCGTACGCCGGTGCGCCTGGCGATGGCGGCGCTCGAGACCGAGGGGCTGCTGATGCGCGAACCAAACCGTGGCTTTCGCGTGCGCAGCTTCACCATCGACGAGATCGCCGATGCGATCGAGGTGCGCGGCGAACTGGAGGCGATGGCGGCCCGACTCGCCGCCGAGCGCGGCGTGTCGCCCGAACTCGCGCGATCGATCGCAAGCTGCCTCGACGAGGCCGAGGCATTGACCGAATCGGGTCTGGAGGTCACCGAAACCCGGCTGGCGTGGATCGACTGCAATGCCCGTTTCCACCGTGCCCTCGTCGAGCTGGCGGACAACGCGGCGCTCGCGAGCGCAATAGACCACGTCTCGCGCATCCCGTTGGCCGGTGCGCGCGCGATCGTGTTTGTTCACGCCAACAGCGAGCGCAACGTGGCACAGATTCGCGCCTCGAACCTGGATCACCGGCACATCTTCGATGCCGTCCGGCGGCGACAGGGCACCCGCGCCGCCGCGCTGGTGCGCGAGCACGCCTATCGCAGCGCCTGCAACAAGCGCGAGAACTTCCAGGCGATGAAGGGCGATCGCCTCGGCTTGCGATTGCCCGGCGCCGACCTCGTGACGTGATCGCGGCCAACCCTTGTGCCCGAGGGCAGGAGCGCGGCCGGGATCGGTCGTCTATATTGGTGGTGACGCCGACTTTTCGGCCGATTGCATGCAATGCTCCGTGGCGGCACTGACAGCCACACCCGCTGCATGCAGAATATGCCTGCACCTCAACCCCACCAAGGAGTCGCCATGCCGCACCAGTCGTCGCCTGCGAGTCTCCAGGCTGAGCTTTCCAGGTCACTCCAACCGCCCCCGTCGGGCTTGCCGGCGCACCCGCAGCCCCCCCTGCTCGGCAAACGCCCGCCGCGCTGCCCGCCGTTCGTCGAGGTGACCAGCGCCGACCAGCTGCTGCCTTACCTCGAGCATGTCGCCCGCCGGCCGTATAACCACGGGCTGAATGCCTGCTGGGACTTGAAGAAGGGCGAGCGCGTGCTGCTGCGCGTCGACAACTGGCACAGCGAGCTGACCATCCAGGCCTGCCAGCGCATCCTCGAGAAATACGGGGTCAAGTACGAGATCCAGAAGATCGATCGCGGGCCGGTGCCGCAATGGGTCGGTGCCGACGAGGTCGATTACTACCTTTTCCGCACCAAGGAGCTGGCCGAGTGGATGGACATGTGGGAGGAAGAGGAGAAGAAGCAAGACTACGACAAGATCCTGATGGGCTACGGCGGCCCAGTGCTGGCCGAGCGCTTCATCAAGATCCAGCGCATGCCGTTCATCACTCCCGAGATCCTCGCCTCGCCCGCCCACGCGATGCCGATCGAGGTGATCAATGCGCTCGACCGCTGGACCTGGGACCGCATTCGCACCGCACGGCGGGTGCGCATCACCGACCCCGAAGGCACGGACATTTCCTACACCAATCACGACGAGTACTGGGACGCCAGGCGCGAGTTCTACAGCCCCGAGCTGACCGCGGCGACCTGGCGCGGCAACGAGCACTTCGGCAAGACCTACCTGCCCGGCCACATCACGGGCCGCCCCTGGATGTATCACCCGTTCAAGGAAGACGGCTGCGGCATCATCGCGGGCACGACCAACCACATCGCGCCGTGCGATTGGACGCAGCTCGTCGTCGAGAACTCCAAAATCACGCAGATCAATGCGGGCGGTGCGTTCGGCGACAAGCTGCGCGAGGTCATGGAGCTCACCCGGGATGCGCAGTATCCGGGTTTCCCGGGCAAGGGGATCATGTACTGGTGGGAGGCGTCGATCGGAACCAATCCCCACATTCACCGGCCGCGCAAGGATTTTCCGTCCGGCTTCGTGAACTGCCTCTACGAGCGGGTGCGTTCCGGTGTGATCCACATGGGCTTCGGCACGATCATCTCGTCGATGACCGAGCGCGAGGCCGCGCGCATGGGCCTGCTGGTCGGCCACTGGCATTTGCATCTGTACTTCCCGACTTTCACGGTGGAGCGCTCCGGCGACAACGAGAACGTGATCGAGGACGGCCGCCTGCTGGCGCTCGACGACCCGGAGATCCGCAAACTGTGCGCCAAGTACGGCGACCCCGAGCTGTGGCTCGACGAGAGCTGGAATCCGGCCGTACCCGGCATCAACATGCGCGGAGGCTATTGGGACCACTACGCGAAGGATCCGCTGCACTGGGTCAAGACCGAGCTCGAGGTGTGCCGCAACTATCATCCGATGTTCATGCAGATGGTGGGCGCCGACGACAAGTACTGCCGCGGCGACGGCGCGCGATGGTGGAAGGGCGAATGCTGCAACCACAGCGGCGTGAGCGCCGCGGCGCTTCCGGGCAACTGTTGTGACGGCGACGGCGCGCAGACGCCGGGTGGTGATTGCTGCCACGCCGCCGATGCGCAAGCGGCAGCCCACCGCGATGAAGTGTGGAACCCGCTCGCGGGGGTGTGAGGGCCGCCCGGCCCGGTTCGCGCACGGGCGCCCGAGCCGTTGACTTCGCCGCAGCCGCCGGCCGCTTCCGCCAATGCGGCAGCGGCCGTTTCACCAGTCGCGCGCGGAGATGTTCCGCTGCGACGACCACTGGCTGAACGGCATCGACACCGGCATCATCGGTCGGCCCGCCATCGGCCCCGCGACAACCCGTTTCCTCGCCGATCACTGCGCCGCCTTGCGCGCTGCCGCGAGCCACGCGTCGACGCGCTCGCGGTTGTCGGCGATCCATTGCGCGGCGAGCGGCCGCACGTCGGCGTCGGTCAGGTCCTGCTTGCCGATCGTCTCGTCGACCTCGCTGATCCACGCCAGCGGCAGGCGCACTTGGCGGAACAGCTCGGCCGCGGCCGGGTGCTCTTCGAGGAAGGCCTTGTTCGCGGCCACGCGGATGTCGGCCGCGACGAAGCCCATCGCGATCGGATCGGTGACCGCCCCCGCGACGCCCTCGGCGCGCTCGGCCTCGTCGGCCACGATGCCCGGCGCATTGATCCAGCGCACCTCCTGGCCCGGCGCGAGCGCAAGCAGCCACGCGCTCGGCCCCCACGTGTAATACAGCGCCGGCTCGCCCGCGCGGATGCGCGACAGCGCCTCGGCGAAGTTCGCGGCATAGCCGGCGTCGACGTGGTTGATCACGTCGCGCAGCCCGAACTTGTCGAGCATCGCGTTGATGCCTTCGTGACAGCCCCAGCCGGGCGGGCAGCCGAACAGGTCGGCCTTGCCGTCGCCGGTGGCGTCGAAGGCCGCCCGCGTCGTCGCGGCGCTCGAAGCACCCGCTGTCGAACGGCAGCGCGATCGTGCCGGCGGTCATCACCGCAGTCGGGTCGGCATGCTCGACGAAGCGGGCAACGTATTCGGTGCGCGGATTGACGAGGATTTGCTCGGGCGTGCCGACCTGCACGATCACGCCGTCCTCCATGATCGCGATGCGGTCGCCCAGGCGCATCGCCTCGTCCAGGTCGTGCGTGATGAACAGGATGGTGCGCCGGAGCTCGTGCTGGATGCGCTTGAGCTCCTGCTGCATCGTCACCTTGATCAGCGGGTCGAGCGCCGAGAACGGCTCGTCCATCAGCAGCACGCGCGCCTCGGTGTGGCCAGCGCGCGCGCGAGGCCGACGCGCTGGCGCATGCCGCCCGACAGCGCGGCCGTGTCGGGAGCGCTCCCGCGCCCGAGCGGCGTCGATTCTTCACTCGGCCGTGTCGGCGTGGGCAGGCTCGGCCGCATTGAGATAACCTGCCATCCGTGCGTATAATGAAAGCCAAATGGCAGTCATGGAGGCGGACGATGAGTGTCGCAACGGCAGCACTGAAGATGCGCAACGGCGTCACCGCGGCGAGCGTGCTGGGCGGCGAGCCGGTGCTGCATGCGCGGCCGCGCTCGGTGCTCGACTGGATCGCGCTGGTGCGGCGCGGCATCTCGGCCGGCGCGGTCGATGCCGCGGTGCGCGTGCTCGGCATCGGCCAGGCCGAGCTCGCGCGTGCGCTCGACATCCCCGAGCGCACGCTCGCGCGGCGCAAGAAGGAAGGCGTGTTGAACCGCGACGAATCCGGCAAGCTCGTGCGCCTCGCGCGCGTGGTCGAGCGCGCGGTCGAGGTGTTCGAGGACGAGGCCGCCGCGCTCGACTGGCTGAAGTCGCCGAACGCCGCGCTCGGCGGCGCGAGCCCGATCTCGCTGCTCGACACCGACCTCGGCTCGGACGCCGTGCTCGACACGCTCGGGCGCATCGAGCACGGCGTGTTCGCCTGATGGCGGCTGCCGGCCGCACGGTGTGGCGCATCACGACGCGCCGCTTCGTCGACACCGCCTTCTCCGGCGAAGGTGCGCGCCTGTACGGCGGGCGCTGGAATCGCCCCGGCCGCCCGCTCGTCTACACGGCCGAGAGCCGCGCGCTGGCGCTGCTCGAGATGCTCGTGCAGGACGAGCCGCTGCGCGCGCACTACGTGCTGATTCCGGCCTTCATCCCCGACTCGCTCGACATCGCGACGATCGCCCCCGCCACGCTGCCGTCGGGCTGGCGCACGCTCGGTGCGCGCGCGCGGCTGCAGGCGCTCGGCAGTGCGTGGGCGGACGAGGCGCGCAGCAGCGTGCTGGCGGTGCCGAGCGCGGGCGTGCCGGCCGAGCAGAACTTCCTGATCAACCCGCTGCATCCGGATTTCCGCCACATCGTGCCGGGCGAGCCGGAGCCGCTCGACACCGACCTGCGCCTGCTGCGCGATCTGGGCGGGGCGCGGGCAGCCGCGGTGAGCAAGCGTCGCCGGGCGGCCCCGAGACGGTTGCTCACCCCCTCGGGGGGTGGCCGCGAAGCGGCGGGGGCACACACAAGGGGGCACGCTTGAGCACCGACGCCCTCGCCCCCGGCCTGATGGTGATCCACGGCAACCATGCGGAAGCGCTGCGCGACCTGCTGGTCGCGTGGATGAAGCGCCATCCGCTCGCGCCGCTCGAGAACGAGCTCGTCCTGGTGCAGAGCAACGGCATCGCGCAGTGGCTCAAGCTCGCGCTCGCCGCCGACCCGGCCGACGGCGGCGGGGGCGGCTGCGGCATCGCCGCCGCGCTCGAGGCCTCGCTGCCGGCGCGCTTCGTCTGGCAGGCCTACCGCGCCGTGCTCGGCGCGCAGGCCGTGCCCGAGGTGTCGCCGTTCGACGAGTCGCGGCTGCTGTGGCGGCTGCTGCGGCTGCTGCCGGCGCTCGTCGACGCGCCGGTGTATGCGCCGCTCGCGCGCTTTCTCGACGCCGACGCGGATCTGCGCAAGCGCCACCAGCTCGCCGAGCGGCTCGCCGACGTCTTCGACCAGTACCAGATGTACCGCGCCGACTGGCTCGCCGCGTGGGCGCGCGGCGACGACGTGCTGATCGACGCGCACGGTGCGCGCACGCCGCTGCCGGCGGCGCAGCGCTGGCAGCCGGCGCTGTGGCGTGCGCTCATTGCCGACGTCGGCCCGGCGCTCGCCGACAGCGGGCGGGCCGCCGTGCACACCCGCTTTCTCGCCGCGATGCAGACGGCGCCCGACGAGCGCCCCGCCGGGCTGCCGCGCCGCGTGATGGTGTTCGGCGTCTCGTCGCTGCCCGCGCAGGCGCTCGAGGTGCTCGCGGCGATCGCGCGCTGGTCGCAGGTGCTGATGTGCGTGCACAACCCGTGCGAGCACTACTGGGCCGACATCGTCGCCGACCAGGACCTGCTGCGCGCGAGCCACCGCCGCCAGGCGCGCAAGCCGGGCATGCCGGCGCTGCTGGCCGACGAGGCGCTGCACCTGCACGCGCATCCGCTGCTCGCCGCGTGGGGCAAGCAGGGGCGCGACTTCATCGGCCTGCTCGACGAGCACGACGCGGCCGACGCGCACGCGCGCTACGGCGCGCGCCTGGCCGAGATCCGCCAGCGCATCGATCTCTTTGCGCCGCACGGCGAGGACACGCTGCTCAACCAGCTGCAGGACGACATCCGCGACCTGCGTCCGCTCGGCGACACGCGCGCGCGCTGGCCGGCGGTCGACCCGGCGCGCGACGCGTCGATGCGCTTCCACGTCGCGCACGGCGCGCAGCGCGAGGTCGAGATCCTGCACGACCAGCTGCTCGCCGCCTTCGACGCCGACCCGTCGCTGCGCCCGCGCGACGTGATCGTGATGGTGCCCGACATCGACGCCTACGCGCCGCACATCGAAGCGGTGTTCGGGCTGCTCGATGCGCAGGACAAGCGCTTCATCCCGTTCACCGTCGCCGACCGCGGCCTGCGCCATCAAGATCCGCTGGTCGGCGCGATCGAGCGCCTGCTCGGCCTGCCGCAGTCGCGCCTGGCGGTCAGCGACGTGCTCGACCTGCTCGAAGTGCCGGCGCTGCGCGCGCGCTTCGGCATCGCCGAGACGGACCTGCCGCTGCTGCACCGCTGGATGGCCGGCGCGAACATCCGCTGGGGGCTCGATGCCGCGCACCGCCAGAGCCTCGAGCTGCCCGACGCGCCGGAGCAGAACAGCTGGGCGTTCGGCCTGCGACGCATGTTGCTGGGCTATGCCGTGGGCGCCGGCGGTATCGAGCACGGCGTGCAATGCGACGACGGCCGTGGTGATGCGCCCGGTGCGACGGTTGCCGGGGGTGAGGCCTGCGCCCGCGGCCGCGATACGGGCGAGGGCGCATGGCAGGGTATCGAGCCGTTCGACGAAGTTGGCGGCCTCGAAGCGGCCGCGCTCGGCCCGCTCGTCGCGCTCGTCGAACGGCTCGGCGCGGCCTGGCGCACGCTGCGCGAGCCGGCCACCGTCGACGCCTGGTGCGCGCGCCTGCGCGCGCTGGTGGCGGATTTCTTCGCGCCCGCCGACAGCGCCGAGGCCTACACGCTGCAGCGCCTCGAGACGGCGCTGCAGGACTGGCAGGACGCCTGCACCGCCGCTGCGCTCGATGAGCCGCTGCCGCTCGCGGTGGTGCGCGAGCACTGGCTGGCCCAGCTCGACGCGCCGCAGCTCACGCAGCGCTTTTTCGCCGGCGCGGTGACCTTCGCGACGCTGATGCCGATGCGCGCGATCCCGTTCCGCCACGTCTATCTGCTCGGCATGAACGACGGCGCCTATCCG
>DAOMOP010000002.1:0-81762 GCA_035444405.1 Rhodocyclaceae bacterium | reverse complement strand
GGGGTTGTTGCTCATGATCGAAGTTTGCCCACGGCAAGGCGAATGACATAACGCGGGCGTCAGGTGTCAGCGAGGATGCGCAGTAGCTGGCGGCGCGAGCGCGGGATGCGCGCCAGGCGGTCCAACTCGATCAGCGCGGGGTCGCGCACTGCGAGACAGTGGAGCAGGTGGTCGGCCTTCGCGCTGGCCGGGCCGGGAATGGTTGCAGCCAGGATGCGCAGGCGGCGATTGCGCTCGGGGATAGGGGAGCCGAGATAGCGGCCGCGCCCGCCGTTTCCCTTGAGGCCAAGCAGGCGGTCGAGGTCGGTTGCTGGCTCGCGCACACGACGTAGCAGGGCGGCAGGCAACCAGCGGTCGGAAGGCGGTAGGACTTCGGCCATCCGGCGGGCGATGCGGGCGATACGTTCGGCTGCGTCATGCGGTGTCATCGGCGGGCATCCTTGGTGTGTTGCGCCAGGGGAGGTAGTGGGGACAGGGAGCGCGGGGACGGCGCTCGATGGTCATTCGACGACATCGCTCAGCCAGGCCGGCAGATTCAGTTCGTGCGAGGGGAAGCCCATGCCATCGACCAGCACGCGGCGCAGATGTCCCGCCAGGCCGGCGCCGATGGCGTCGAGGTCTTCGGCGGTCGGTTCGATGCCGGCATCAACGAGCACGGCGAGCAGCTCGAGCCGGTCGAGCAGCAGATGCGGCAGGACACCGAACACAACGGCGTCGATAGGGTTCGGGGCCGGGCTCGGCTCCGCTGCATGGGGGCGCTTCTTTTCCCGATGGCTGGCAACCATCATCGGTTCCAGATTGCGGCGCCGCCACGCTTCGGCATTGGCGACGGAATCGGTAGGCATGCCGCGTGCCACCAGCTTGGATACTTGCCCCTTGCTCAATCCAAGGGCTTCGCACAGTTCAGTTTGTCTCATTGGTTTCCAGTTTCCTAATATATCCAGGCTATGACTAGAGAGGGATCGGGGTCGCGATTACCCTTACTGGAGCCCCTGCGGAAGGACCCGCGGCCGATGGGGATGGCGTGTCGCGTCGAGCGAGTGGGGGCGCTGGTCGTATTCGGCTTTTCGTGCAGATGGTCATGACGCGCTTAATCGTCCTTCGGTTAATCAGTTAAGGCCCGCTAAGTGCCTGTCGCTAAATGAAGATTGGGGTTCGAATTACCCGGAATGGGCCTCAAGAGAGAGGACCCGCGGTTGCTTGGGTGGCGTGTCGCGTCGAGCAATCGGGCTGTGCCGGCTGGCGACCAAGCGCGCTGTGTGCTTGCGCTCGTGCCGCCGAAAAAAGGGGTAATAAGGGCAACAAGGCTTCTTGCCCTTCTTGCCCCTTTTTTCGGGCGCATCCGCCTGTATCGGTGCAATTCATTGAAAAGAAAGAAAATCATGTTTTTAGCCTTCCAAGACGTTTCTAACCGAAGGGGTAAGAAGTCGCCGGGGCAAGCCGTGGATTGACTGGATACAAGGTGCGCGTGCGTCCGCTGGTCTTCTCGGAGAAGGCAGCGCCGAGAATGGCGCGGTCCTGCAAGACGGCGATAGCGCGGTCGAGCCGGGCGCCCGAGATGCCGCCCTTAGACAAGCGGGTCAGCTCGGTCTTGGTCAGGGCTGCGGTGCCGGCCTGGCGCTGGATGTGCCCGGCCAGCCGCTGCGCGTCGCTGGTGGCCTGGTCGGCGCCCAGGGTGTCGAACACAGCCCGCGCATGGACTTCGAGGTATTCCATCAACTGAACGGCGCGCCGCATCGCGTCGGCGTCGACGTCGGGCCGATCGGTGCCGTGCGCGACACAGTGGAAGATGGCGGCCAGCCGCAGTGCCAGTCCGGGCGCCTTGCCGGCCCAGTCGCGCAGGTTCTCCAGCTCCTGGCCGTCTGCCATGCGCGGTTCGATATTCTCCTGGTAACGAAACCAGAGTTCGCGGGCGTCTGCGGTCAGCGTGAGCATTACCGGCTCGTCGCGCTCGGGCGGATTCACCGCGGCCTCGATGATGTCCTCGGGCGCCTCGAGCAAGCCCAAGATGCTCGTGTGGTAGGCATCGCGCAGCGCGGCCGGCGCCGGTGCGATGCGGCGCACATCGCGCCGACCGACCGTGTTCGGTGGTAGCACGACAGCGCAGCGGGCGAAGAACCCGCTGTAGCGCAGCCGGCGTCGCGCAGCCTCGTTCATCTCGGTCAGCACTTCGGGCTGAACGGCAATGCCCATCGTGAGCGCAGCGCGATCGACTGTTACCTGCCGGCTCAGCCGCTCCACGCGCAGGGATCCGCCGGCATGACCGACCAAGGCATAGTCGATGCGTGCCTCGGTCCCGTAGGCGCCGACCAGTGTTGCGACAGCGCCGCCCTCGTCACTGAAGATCGCCAGCCGGCCGCGCTGCTCGGCGAGCAGGCTTTCGCACTTCTCGGCGGTGCCGTCGCCGATGAACAGCTTAGGGCGGGCGAGCCGAGCGGGTTCCTTCTCGCGCAGCTCGTCGAGCTCGCGGCAGTAGGTCGCGGCCTGGCGGTCGTCGTCGCAGTTCGCGAGCAACTCACGCAGGCGTGCAATGCGCTTCTCGGTGCGGACCGCCTCGTCTTCGATGCGTCCGATTGCCTGGCGTAGCTTGCGGTCCGCCATGCGTTCGTACGTTTGCAGCGGCGCGATGATGCGGCTTTTCGTTTCTGACTTGCGCGACCCTGAAGGCAGGAGCGCAAAGCCGAAGAACGAGAGCGGTTCATGGTAGGACGACTCCGCGGCCGGGCGCACGGCGCGGCGCCGCTGAACAGCGGTCGCGTACGCGGCGATGCCGAGCACCAGCGGCAACGCCTCCGGCACTTGCAGTTCGTGGGCGAGAGCGGCCGCGTAGGCGCCGAGCGGATCCGGTGCAATACCGGCCGGGATGTCGGGAAGATCCGGGCCGGCGCCGAACAGCACCGGTTCGGCCCAGGTCGTCGCATCGGGTGGCGGGGCGGCTGCCTCGATCTTCTTATCAAGGTCCGACGTGCGCACCTTGGCGGCGACGGCAAGCTGAGACTTCAGCGTCTCGAAGGCGACCGGATCGGAGGTCTTCAGTGCGGACAGCGCGTCGACGGTCGCAGGCTCGAACACCATTGCCGGTACGGCGCGCACGACTCCCACGAGGTCGCGCAAGAATGCCTGAGGGTCGTTCATTTCGCCGGCCTCCGGTCGAAGGCGTCGCGAACGTCGCCGTCAGTCTGATGGCACCACGCCAGCGTCAGCAGGGCAGCGGCAGTGGGCGAAACGTCCTTTTCCGATGCGAAGCGGCGGTAGGCAAGGAGAATCTTCGCGGCGGCGCGCTCGTCGGCAATCTGCCAGGTACGGGCATCGATTTCGAGGGTGCGGTGCAGTTGGTCTTTCATGCAGCACCTCGCGCGGACAGTTTCGCCAGGCGTTGCGCTGCGACACGATCGCGGCTGCGCTGCCGTGACTGCCGGATGAACAGGCGCCAGTTCGGCGGCGCGGGCGGTTGCCAGGCCCGGCACGCGTCGAACAGACCGACCGTCGCAAGGTGCACGCGGCAGAGCCCGCCGGCCGGCTCGCTTTCGAGCACTTCGAGGGATTGGCAGGTCAGGCAGCGGCGTAGGCGGGCGCTGCGGGAGGGTGTAGAATTTCCGGCGTTGGTGCGGTAAGAACGGGCCGGATCCTTGGCGGGGTTGTCGGCTCGTTTGCTTTGGTGGGTCATCGTGCCGTCGCCCTCAGTGACCAGAAGACGACATGCGCGGCGCCGACAGCTTGCGCTGTACCCAGGCGTCGAGGTCCGATGCGGAATAGACGGCGTTTCGGCCGAAGAGTCGGTAGGCGGGTCCGCCTCCGACCGTCACGTACTTCTGAAGGGTGGTCTTCGCGACCTGAATGCCGTAGGTGGCCCGGATGTACTCTGCGGCCTCGGCGCGGTTGAAGAAGCGTTCACGCGCTTCCGTCTGGCTGCGTTGCTGCATGGTTCGAATCCCCATGAAATCCCACGGTGCGATTTATCGCGGTGTGGTATGGGGTCGAACTTTGGGGGAAGGTCCATCGATGAAATAGAGAAAGGGTTGCCACCTTAAGGGTGATGCGGTCTTGAATCCCGCGCCATTGCTGATCCTCAGGCCGTCAATCTTTATGCGTCGGGTTTGCGCCCGACATGCGCCCACTGCGGCCGGATGATGGATGCGGCCTTGCTTGCCTGAGATTGGGAGAAGCCCCTATCGATAAGCCAGGCGGAGACATCGGAATTGCCGGGGTGGGTTGTTGGATCGTGCTGATCCGCTTTGCTCCAAAACCTGAAGGCAGCCTGATTCAACGTCGCAAGTTGTGGGGATTGGTATGTCCGATCCGGCGGATTCGGTAGTACTGGCTCCAACTCTTTTTCTGGAAGACTGTCGCGTTTTCGAATCGATTCGACTTGTTGCCGACTAGCAAATATTCGGCGCAGGTCGAGGCTGTCGTCGTCATCCAGAACAGCCAAAGGATCGATGCAATGGAAAACGCCCAGATCTTCTTTCATGTTCGTGAGCATGAAGAAATCACACAGCTTGGCGGGTTCGCCAGCCAAGAGTCGCGCCGCGCATTCGTCCTTCGCATACGCAAACAGGACGGGCTTGGTTCCAGCGTCGACCCAGTCTGCTTGGAGGCGATTTGTTTTCTTGCAGAGCGTCGGCCTCGTCATAGTGAGCAGCGGCAAGTGCCTGTTGATCAAACCGAACAAGCGGAATCTGCGTTCCAAGGCCGCGAGCAACAGCGTATCAGTGTCGGTGTCGAGCATTTCGGCGGCTTTCTCAATCCGGACATAGGTCGTTTCGATCATCGGCGCCCCGCGCACAAGGTCTAAAAGAAGGATGCCACCCCAGGCCAGCCAAGGGCTAGGGGTGGCGCGGACGCATTATGCGGTCAGAGTAGCCCGCGCTCCGCGAACGATAGCGGCTCTGCGGCTCGCCCGATGATAAAGTGATCAAGCAGTCTCACATCGACAACGTCGAGGGCGTCCCGAAGGCATCGAGTCAAGCGCCGGTCGGCCTCGCTCGGCTCGCATACTCCAGACGGATGGTTGTGGGCGACCATGACCGCTGCAGCATTGGTCTGCAGTGCCCGCTTCACGACCTCGCGCGTATAGACGCTGGTGTGGGTGAGGGTTCCGACAAACATGCATTCGGTTTCGATTACCGCGTATCTGAGATCCAGCCAAATGCACCAGAATTCTTCTCGTTCGAGGCCATCGAGGCGCAAGCGCAAGTACTTTCGCGCGTCGCTTGGATGCAGAATGTGAGACTGCTTCGCGGCCGAGCGGGCACGCTTTTCGAGGATGCGCAATGCGCGGGCAATGGTCCTGTCTTCCCGCTCACGGCGGGCGGTACAATCGGCGGTAGCCATGGATTCACCTCGTGTGTAGGTGGGTCTTTGGTCAGAGCCGGTCAGGTGTTCCCGCACTTGATCGGCTCGCTTTTGCCTGAAACCGTCAGGTAGCGGTCTTGCTCCATCAGGTGGCGATACGCGCCACGGGCGGCCGCCCTTTTGCGCGCTCACTCGCCGTCCATAGGTCGCGCTGCGCCTGCAGCTTCAGCCAGTAGCCCGGCGTCGTGCCGAGCGCCTCCGACAGCCGCAAATCCATATCTGCGGTCACGGCCGCGTGCCCGTTGAGGATGCGCGAGAGCATCACGCGGCTGATGCCCAGGTGTGTAGCGAACGCGGTGACGCTCATGTCGAGGTCTTCGAGCCAGCCGGCGAGGAGTTCGCCCGGCGGCGCGGGGTTGTGCATGTCCATGTCTCGGGCCTCAGTGATAGTCCACGTAGTCCAACAGTTCGACGTCCGCCCCATCGAAGCGGAACACAAGGCGCCAGTTCGCTTGCACGGTCAGGGACAGGAACCCGGCGCGGTCGCCCGAGAGTCCGTGCAGGCGCCAGGACGGGCGGCTCAGATCCTGTGGACCGGCGGCGGCGTTCAAGGCGGTGAGCATTTCGCGCAGGCGCTTTGCGTGAATCGGCTGAATGCCGGCCTGGCTGCCGGTGCGGAAGAAGGCTTCCAGCCCCTTGTGGCGGAACGAGACAATCATAGGCTGTAAATTACCGCTTTACAATCTGTTGGCGCTTGCCGGGCTTTTTCATCGGCAATACCTCTGCCTCGTCCTCGTCGTTCTTCAGCCCGGCTGTTGCCAGCGCGGCGGCCCGCTCGGCAAGGGTCGAGCGGGCGCGCTCGGCGAAGTGGACGTAGCGCAGCGTCGTCTCGATCTGCTTGTGCCCGAGCAGCTCCATCAATTCCACCGCCGACGCGCCGGACATCGCCAGCGTCGTGCCGATCGAGTGCCGGAGCCCGTGCAAGCCCAGGTCGGCGGGGAGCTTCGCGCGCTCGCGCACCTTCGGCCAGTCGTGTGCGAGCGAAAGCGGGCCGGAGCCCTTGGCCGGTTTGAATACGTAGTCGTCCGGCTTTCCCTCGGGCTGATTGGCAATGATCGCCTGCGCGGCAGCAGGCAGCGCGATGATGCGCGGCTTGCCGGTCTTCTTTCCGGCCTTGTGCACCTTCGGCGGCAGGGTCACAACTCCGGCCTTCATGTTCACCCAGGCCCAGAGCAGTCCGGTCGCTTCGCCTCGCCGCGCGCCCGTCAAGGCAATGAAGCGTATCGCGTCCCCAGCGGCCGGGCGCAGGCGCTTTTCGTCCTCGAGTTGCTGCAAGGCGGTGAAGAGTGCGCGGTACTGCTCAGGGTCATCGATGATCGTCTCGCGCGTGCCGCCCTTCCATACGCCCTTGATTCCGTCTGCCGGGTTGCTCTTGACCGTGCCCTCGCCGATCGCCCACTTGTAGGCGGCGGAGATGATCAGTACAGCCTTGTTCGCGGTGCCTTCACCGCCAGTGATGCGGGCCAATCCGCGGGCCTTCGTCTTCTCACGCTTGGCGGTCTTTCCTTCCACGATGTCCCGGTGCATTCGCTTGACCATCTCGGTCGTGATCTTTTCGGCGACGTGCTTGCCGAGCAGGGGGCGCACATGGCGGTTGATGCGGCCAACGTCGACCGCCCGTGTGCTTTCGGCCTTTCCGCGGAAAGTCTCGCTTGCCAGGTAGTCGTCAAAGAGCTCGTTCAGGGTCTTGGCTGCTCGCCGGGCTTGCTTCTCGCCCTGCGGATCGGCGCCGGCGTGAACCTCGCGGGCCAGTTCGCGTGCCTGCTTGCGGGCCTGTTCGGCAGTGAGCGCATCGGACCACTTGCCGATGGTCAGGCGCCGAGTGCGGCCCTCCGGCGTGCGGTACTGAAACACGAACGTCTTCGTGCCGGAAGGGAAGACCTTGAGGCCGAAGCCCTTGGGGTCGTCATCCCAAATGAAGCATTCCCTGTCGGTCGCTTCCGCCTTCTCAACCGTCGTTCTGGTCAGCTTCGCCATGGGTCGAAATCTTCCGTAGTAAGCACATAGTAAGCAGGCGAGGGTGAAAACAGCGTGCCTGTTTGCTCGACAACTGGCGGAATAGTAAGGATGAAACGCTTGTGGTGCAAGGAAATAGTTAAATTGGGAATTGCGCGGTAATCATCCGTAAGGGGTGCTGATTCGTATTGTGGCTCCAGTTGTCACCGGTTCGATCCCGGTATGTCGCCCCAAAGAATTCGGCTCGAAAGATCTGGAAACCCGGCACAGGCCGGGTTTCGCAGTTTACGCGGGCAATCTTGCGCTGTACGCCGGCCGGCGGTTGCGGACGCTTTCCGGTTCGATGGGCCTGTATGTGCCAATCGCGCTGGTGAGCGCCCATGGGGCGGGTGACAGCCACTCGGCTGGGCGCTTGCGGAGGTGTCGCCGGCGCACCCCCGCACGCCGAACCAATCGCGCCGCGACGCCACTAATTCAGCAAGATATCGCTGGATTTCTCCCATTCTGGTTCCGGGTGGGTGGTCGGAGCTGAGCGAGGTGGAATGAAGCTGATCAGGAAGTACGTGCTGGTGGGTGCGGTCTGGGGGCTGGTGCTCGGATACGGGGCAGTGGCGATCGCCACCGGTCTGGGTGTCGCGTTCCTGTGGGCGCTGGTGTATGGCGACGGACCGTGGGCGGACAATACCTCTTCGCTGCTCTACGGGCTTGCGCTGCTCGCGCTGGTGGGCACGGTGCTGTTCTGCATGGCCGTCGGCTATACCTACGGCAAATGGGCGGAGCGGCAAGCGGTCGAGGAGCGCCGGGCCGAGCACCGACGCGCCCATCTGCTCATTGCTGCTGCGCTCGCGTCGGCAGTGCTGGGCGGCTATCAACTGCATGCGCAGAATGCGGCCTTGGTGAAGCGACAGGCGTGGCTCGAAGAGCTGCTCGTTCGACGCCACGAGCTCACTGACCTTCGCGTGAGTGAGCGGCCCGACCATACGGCGTGGGCGGTTGCCATCGAGGGGCGAGGGACGCGCGCCGGCCAGTATGTGTTGTCGGTGACGCTGCACGACGCGCTTGTGCGTCAGGTCTACGAGCACCGCGAAGGATTCGAGCTGCCAGCCCACGCCATCGATCGGGTGGTCGAAATTCCCTATGCACGGGTGCTCGAGCGCCTGGACGAGTTCAGCGCACGCGGCGGGGCGGCAGCCCTGGGCGGCAGCGCCACGCTCACCATCACGGCACGTCTGACGCCGGTGCTCACTCCCCGCGAGCTGCGCGTACTGCCGCGCCACGTGGCGATCAACTACCAGGCGCCGGATTCACCTTTCCACAGCGAACGCCAAGTGTCGCGGGCGATCGAGTACCGGGTCGACGGGCGCGACTACTGGATCGCCTCGCAGGGTCAATGGCACCGCGTGCGGCAGTGATGGCGGCCACCGAAAGCTGCGCGAGCGGACAACAATGTTGCGTCACTCGGCGCTACGGATCGGCTGGAAATCGTCACGTTCGGCGACGAACGCCGGTCGCGGCGCGCAGCCGCAGAATGGCGCTACCGGCGTGTTGGCGACGCTGTTGAAGACGATGAAGAGGTTGCTGCGCGGCAGCGGCGTGATGTTCGAGTTCGACCCGTGCATCAGGTTGCACTCGAAGAAGGTCACTGAGCCCACACCGCCGGTCGGCGCGACGATGCCGCCTTCGTCGATCATGCGGGTGAGGCTTTCGTCGTCGGGCACGCCGACGACCTGGCGGCGCAGCGACAGCTTGTAGTTGTCTTCCGGCGTCTCGCCAACACATGAGAGGAAGCGGTGGTGCGAGCCTGGCACCACCATCAGCGGGCCGTTGTGCACGGTGTTCGGTGTCAGGCTGATCGAGCAGCTCACCATGCGCATCGCCGGTATGCCGTCCTCGACGTGCCAGGTTTCGAAGTCCGAGTGCCAGTAAAAGGGCGCGCCCCGAAAGCCCGACTTGTAGTTGATGCGCGACTGATGGATGTACACGTCGCTGCCGAGGATCTGCCGGGCCACCCGCACGAGGCGCGGATGACGGCACAGGCGGCCGAGGATTCCACCGTCCTTGTGGATCGCGAACACCGAGCGCAGCTCGCCGCTGTCCGGTTCGATGACCGCCTCGGCCGACTGCTTGACCGTCTGGCTGGCGCGCAGCCGGGTCAGCTCGGCGATGGCGGCCTCGACCTCGTCGGCCGACAGAAACTCCGCGAAACTGAGAAAACCGTTGCGTTGGTATGAGTCCAGCTCGCTTGCCGACAGCGGACCGTCTCCGGCCTTGCCGTAGACCACCGGGTCGTCGCGCTGCATGAGCCGCGGCTCGGCAGACATGCGCGAGGGATAGCGATCCTCGCTGGCATGGTGACGGTTGGCGGCGTGTTGTGTCATCGTGAAAATCCTCCTTCGTGCGACGTGCGCGGACGTGTCCGCGCACGTCTGTTGGTCGATAGGCCCGGCGTGCCGCTCGGGCCTGCTCACATTGGTTTCAGCATGCCTTCGCGAGCAATCCCTCTTCGTCCGGCAGCGGATAGGCCCCGCTCGCGTCATGAACTTCGAGTCCCGTCAGCGGCGGATTGAACACGCACACCATGCGCATCGCGCAACCCTTGTTGGCACGCAGAATGTGACGGTCATGACGGTTCAGGGCGTACAGCGTGCCGGGCCGGATCGGATGGACTTCGCCACTCGCCAGATCGGTGATCTCGCCTTCGCCTTCGACGCAGTAGACGGTCTCGAGGTGATTGCGATATTCCATTTCGAGCTCGGCGCCGGCCTTGATCACCGTGTCGTGCACCGAATAGCCCATCCCGTCGCTCTTGAGGATGAAACGCCGGCTGGTCCAGCCCTCCGTGTCGACTTCCGCCGAAGTGCCGACGAGCTGGTCGAGATGTTTGACGATCATGTGAACTCCCTCTGTTCGTTCGTGGTGTGAGCGCGCTCAGGCCGCATCGCGTGCGCCGGCCTTCAGCACGGCCGCAAGGCCTTGCTCGATGATGTCCAGACCCTTGCTCAGCTCGTCCTCGCTGATCGTCAGGCTGGGCAGCAGCTTGAGTACTTCGTCGCTGACACCGGCGGTCTCGATGATCAGGCCGCGCTCGAAGCAGGCCGCTGCGAGGCGCCCGGCCAGCGTCGCATCCTCGAACGCGACGCCCCAGATCAGCCCGCGTCCGCGCACCGTCGCGCTGACGCCGGCACGCTTGACGATGGTGCGCAGCCGCTCCGCGACGAGCTTGCCCTTGGCGACGACCGACTTCTCGAGCCACTGATCCTTCCAGAACTCGAGCGCAGCGGTGGCCGTCACGAATGCCGGGCAGTGACCGCGGAAAGTACCGTTGTGCTCGCCGGGCGCCCATTGGTCGTGCTCGGGCTTCATCAGCACCAGCGCGAACGGCAGCCCGTAACCCGACAGGGACTTCGACAGCGTCACGATGTCGGGCTCGATGCCGGCCGCCTCGAAGCTGAAGAACGAGCCCGTACGCCCGCAACCGACCTGGATGTCGTCGATGATGAGCAGCACGCCGTGCTTGTGCGTGATTTCGCGCAGGCGTTGCAGCCACGCGTTGCTGGCGACATTGACGCCGCCTTCGGCCTGCACCGTCTCGACGATGACCGCGGCCGGCGTGTCGAGACCGCTACCGTCGTCATCGAGCAATGCCTCGAAGTAGTCGAGCGTGTCGACATCCTTGCCCAGATAGCCGTCGAACGGCACGGCATGCGTGTTGCCGAGCGGGACGCCCGCTCCGGCGCGCTTGAAGCCGTTGCCGGTCACCGAAAGCGAGCCCAGCGTCATGCCATGGAAAGCGTTCGTGAAGCTGACGATGCACTCGCGCCCGGTGACCTTGCGGGCGAGCTTGAGGGCTGCCTCGACTGCGTTCGTGCCGGTCGGCCCCGGAAACTGCAGCTTGTAGTTCAGGCCGCGGGGGGCAAGAATGGTTTCGTGGAAGCGCTCGATGAATTGCTGCTTCGCGACGCTGTACATGTCGAGCGTGTGGGTGATGCCGTTGCGCTCGATGTAGCCGATCAACGCCTGCTTGAGCTTGTCCGGATTGTGACCGTAGTTCAGCACGCCCGCGCCGGCGAAGAAATCCAGATAGCGGCGGCCGTCGACGTCGGTCATCCATGCGCCCTTGGCGGTGTCGAATACGGCGGGAAAATTGCGGCAGTAGCCGCGGACTTCCGATTCGTGCTGCTCGAAGATATTCATGATCTGGCTCCTCTTGTTTGTGTGAATCTGCGTTCCCGAAAGTTTCTGCGGGTTCGTCGCGTGATCTGCTGTGGCAATCGGCTACGTGTCGACCGTGATGGCGGAGGCCCCCGCCGCGCCGCGAACGGCGCTCCGTTCCGATAGCGGGCCGATGCGGAACAGGCGCTCGGCCGGATGTTCATGGGGAAACTGCTCGGCCGGGAAATGGTCGGATTCGTCGCAGGAGACGCCGGTGAGGCGGGCAAATCCGCGGAACAGCTTCTGTGACGGAAGGTTGTCGCTCGCCACCGTCGCGGTCAGCCAGCGCGCGTCGCGATTGGCGGGCAGGTCGAGCCACGCTTGCAGCAAGCGGGCGCCGAGCCGGTGACCGCGCAGTTCGGGTGCGATGCCGATCTGCCAGACGAAGGCGCTGTAGGGGTCGCGTGGCGGGCGGTAGCCGATGACGGTGCCAACGGGGCGACCATCGTGCTCCGCGACGAGGCACGTGTCGCCGAAGTCGGATGCGAAAAGCATGTAGAAATAGGCCGAGTTGAGCTCCAGGGTGCCGACCCTTTGCACCAGCCGCCACAGATCGGCGCCATCGCCGTGGCGGGCGGAGCGAAATTCGAGTGGCGGGATCGTTTCCGGTCGCCGGATCAAAGTGGTCATTGTTGGTGGTCTCCTTGGTCAGATAATGCCAAATGCATCAATGCGGCAATGCTGGACGCGACGCAGGCCAATGCCGCGCTGCTGCACAGCAACGATGGAGAATTTCAGGGCGGGGGCGTATCGGCTCGCGCGGCCGAGGTCACACGAGTGCTCCAGCCGCCACAAAGGTGGGCTGGAACGTAGAAGCGTGCGCGGAAGGACTCGTCGACGCGCAAGCGCGTCCGGTGGCGAAGTGCCGCCGGTCGGCGCTCGAGGCCATGCCTGAACGGGTCTGCTGCGGCCCGCCCACGCGGGCGGCTGGCACTGTCAAAGCTGCGCGAAATGCGCAGAGCGAATGCGGGAAGAGTGGCTGTTTGCTTGTTTAACGTTTTAATCTGGAACATTGTTCCGCAAAAGCGTTCTGCATTGAAACGGATTGCTGCAAAACGTTTTGCTGTCAAGGCAATGCTTTTCAGGCTAGCACGTTGAGCTTTCGATTTCAACGAATGGACAGATTCTCGTCGTCCGACAACCAACACGTCCCCGATGCACCTTGCATTGGGCGCGCCATCGCTTCAGAGTGAACCGATGCAAGGCGGAACAGCGTCCTCGAGCACCGATCACGCTGATGCGCTGATCGAACTCATCGATCAACTGGTCGGCGAGCTGCGGCCCGGCGCGCGCGCGCACGCTGCGCTCGACAGTGCGCTCGAGCGCGAGCTGGGACTCGACAGCCTGGCGCGCGTCGAGCTGCTGGCGAGGGTCGAGCGTGCCTTCGGTGTGCGGCTGCCGGCGGAGGTGCTCGGCAGCGCCGAAACGCCGCGTGACCTGCTTGCCGCGATTGACGCCGCGCTACCGAATCGTGGCATTGCGCGGCTGGCGGAACAGGGCAGGCGGGCGCGACCGCAGGCGGCCGAAGGGCTGCCCGAGAACGCGCGAACGCTCGTCGAGGTGCTCGACTGGCATCTCGCCCGTCATCCGGATCGCGCCCACGTGACCTTCTACTGCAGGCCGGACGAGACCGAAAGCCTGACCTACGGCGAGCTGGCCGGCAGCGCGGCGCACGTGGCCGGAGGGCTCGCGCGGGTGGGCGTGGAGCGCGGGCAGTGCGTGGCAATGATGCTTCCATCGGGTCTCGATTTCTTCCGCTGCTTCTTCGGCATCCTGTTTGCCGGTGCGATTCCGGTGCCGATGTATCCGCCGGCGCGGGCGAGCCAGATCGAGGATCATCTGCGCCGTCAGGCCGGCATTCTGCGCAACTGTGGTGCGACGGTGCTGATCACCTTCGGGGCCGTGCGCCCGCTCGCAGGCGTGCTGACCGGGCTCGCTCCGGAGCTCCGGCGCGTGATCGTCGCCGCCGAGCTGTGCGCGGGCAGGCCAGCATCGCGGCTGCCGGTGCGAGAGGACGACTTCGCCCTGTTCCAGTACACCTCCGGTTCGACCGGGGCACCGAAAGGCGTCACGCTGACGCATCGCAACGTGCTTGCAAACGTCCGCGCCTGGGGCAGGGCCGCTGCGATCGACTCGACCGATGTCGGTGTGAGCTGGCTGCCGCTTTACCACGACATGGGCCTCATCGGCGCATGGCTCGGCAGCCTGTATCATGCCTTTCCGCTCGTGTTGATGTCGCCGCTGGACTTTCTGGCCCGCCCCGAGAGCTGGCTGTGGGCGATTCACAGACATCGCGGGACGATCACCGCCGCCCCGAATTTCGCCTTCGATCTGTGCGTACGGCGGCTCGCCGGCCAGTCTCTCGAGGGCCTGGACCTCTCCTCGTGGCGCATGGCAGCCAATGGTGCCGAACCGGTCAACCCGGACACGATGGCACGTTTCTCGGACGCATTCGCGCGCTATGGCTTGCGTGCCGAGGCCTTGCTGCCGGTTTATGGTCTGGCCGAATGCACGGTCGGGCTGACCGTGCCTCCGCTTGAACGCGGCGTACGGGTCGATCGGGTTGCGCGCGAGGCGTTCATGCTGCACGCGCAGGCGACGCCGGCGGATCCGGCAGATCCGCATGCGCTGCGTTTCGTCTCGTGCGGACGGCCGCTCGCCGGGCATGAGGTGCGCATCGTCGACGACGACGGCAACGCGCTGCCCGAGCGCCGCGTCGGCAACCTCGAATTCCGCGGTCCGTCAGCGACGGCGGGCTATTTTCGCAACGCGCAGGCGACGGCGGCGCTGTTTCGCGACGGTTGGCTGGTTTCGGGCGACTATGCCTATCTCGCCGATGGCGAGTTGTTCATCACCGGCCGTTCCAAGGATCTCATCATCCGTGCCGGACGCAACTTCTATCCCTATGACCTCGAGCAGGCCATTGGCGACCTGAACGGCATCCGCAAGGGATGCGTGGCGGTGTTCGGCGTGCGCGAGCCCGACGCCGCCATCGAGCAACTCGTGGTGCTCGCCGAAACGCGGGTGCGCGACGCGATGGCCCGCACGGCGCTCGAGCGCGACATCGCCGGGCTTGCGACCGAGCTGGTCGGCCTCGCGCCCGACGTCGTCGTGCTCGCACCGCCGCACACGGTGCTCAAGACTTCGAGCGGCAAGATCCGGCGTGCGGCGATTCGCGATGCCTATCGCGCGGGCACACTGCAAGCCGGGCAACGTGCCCCGTGGAGGCAGGTCGCAAGCCTGTGGCTTTCGGGCCTTTCGGGGCGCTTGCGCGAGGCGGGTGCGACGACGCGAGCCTACGCGTATGGTGCATGGGTATGGGGCTGGTTCGGCTTGCTCGTCAGTGTCGCGGCTGCGGGTATCTTGATTCTGCCGGGTTTGCAGCGACGTTGGCGCTGGTCGCACAAGCTCTCGCGGCTGTTCGCGCGGCTGTGCCGATGCCGTATCGATGTGACCGGACTGGAGCGCCTGCCGACGGGGCCGTGCGTGCTGGTTGCGAACCATGCAAGCTATGTGGACGGCTTCGTCCTCGCCGCGGCGTTGCCGCATCCGGTGCGCTTCGTCGCGAAGGCGGAGTTCATGCGCAGTCGGCTGTTGCGCTCATTGTTCGAGCGCATGGGGGCGCGTTTCGTCGAGCGCTTCGATTCGCGCCAGAGTATCGAGGATGTCGGTGCGATTGCGGAGGTCGCGCACGACCCGGTGCCGCTGCTGTTCTTCGCCGAAGGCACCTTCTCGGCGCAGGCGGGACTGCGGGTGTTCCGACTGGGTGCGTTCAAGATCGCGGCGGAGTGCGGTTTGCCCGTGGTGCCCGTCGCGTTGGCCGGAACGCGCCGCCTTTTGCGTGCCGAGTCTTGGCTGCCGCGGCGGGGAACCGCTACGGTGAGCATCGGCGAGCCGGTTCGCTCCGGCGGGGGGGAATGGCGCGACGTGCTCGTGCTCAGGGATGCGGTCCGGCGCGCGATTCTCGAGCATTGCGGTGAGCCCGACCTCGAGCAGGGGTAGGCGGGCGAGGCGGGACCGGGCCGGTCGATGGGGACGGCTGCATTTCAGTCGTTCCGAGTGCCGGATTGACGAAGATGCGCTGGGTTTATGCGGAATCGGTTCTCATGTTTGGTGGAGCGCGCACATGATGCGGTTATTCCTGAGCCAACGACGCATCATGCCGGGGGCGGGCGAGGGCTCGTCCGCGTCGATGCTGACGGGCGGCTTGCTTGCAGCGTTGTTCTTGCTCGGCGTCTTTCTGCTGACGACGCGCTTCTGGCTGGACGAGGTGCCGGCGGTCGTCGGCACATGGCGTGCCGAGGTGGCTTACCCGGATGGACGCAGCTTCGACGAGCGGTTCGAGTTCCGGCTGACCGGGCGTGCCTTGTCGGGTAGTGCCAGCTATCGGGGCGTGCGCCGTGCGCTCGAGGACGGTCAGTTCGACGGCAACATGTTGAGCTTCCTCGTTCGCACACGCGAGCGGCGCGGCAATGATCAGGTCGAGCTGCGCCATGCCTATAGCGGCATTCTCGAGGACGGAGTGATCCGTTTTCGGCTCGACACCGCCGGGGCGTCCGAGCCGATCGAGTTCGATGCGCGACCGCTTGCCGACTAGCTCAGCAGCAGCGAGGCCGGAAAGCCCATGCGGAATGCGCCCCAGTGGCGTCCATCGACGCGCAAGGGCATCGACAGATCGCACAGCACCTCGCCGGTGTCGCGGACGTAAGTCTGGAACAGCGCGTAGTCCTGGTTCGACAGGGCGCGCTTGTTGGTTGCATCGTCGAAGATGCGCTTGTGGCGGCTGGTGAGCAGATCCTTCTGATAGTCGCCGGTCGGCTCGGCCGAGAACTTCTTCAGGAAGGCCGGCAGATAGCCCTTCATGTCGAACGCACCGCAGAATGCCACCCCCTCGATCTCGCGCACCATGCGTTCGTAGATGTCCTGCAGCGGCTGCTCGACCGCCTGGTCGTAGCTGGTCCGGTACTTGGTCGGGTTGGTCCCCGGGACCGGCTCGTACCGCGTGTCGAACAGGCGCACACCGGAGGCGGCAGCCTTCGTGAGGTATTGTGCGGTCTCGGCACTGTAGCGGCTGGTCGCATCGAGCAGCTCGTCGAGTCGGCTGCCCGAGATGCGAAAACGCATGCCGATCGACGTGATGCCCTCGGTGTGGTTGCGCAGCTCGTTCGAGAAGCGCTCGGAGTCCTTCATCTGCTCGGCCACCTGCAAGGACAGCTGGTTGATCTCGCCGACCTTTCCGTGCACGGTGGAGTTGGTGTCGTGGATGCTGTGGATCGCCATCGTGATCTGCTGCAGCTGTTCGCCCATGGTGCCGAGGTCGCGCACGAGCGTCGCGAAGTTGGCTGCGGACTTGTCGACGACATCGCGTGCATGCGTGCTGTCGGCAACGATGCGAGCCGTCTCGTTGCCGGTGCTCGTGACCAGCTCGATCATGCGAGCGGTGTTCTCCGAGATCACGACGGTGGCCTTCTTGACCTTTTCGGCCAGCTTGCGCACCTCGTCGGCGACGACGGCGAATCCACGCCCGGCCTCGCCGGCGCGGGCCGCCTCGATGGCTGCGTTGAGCGCAAGCAGATTGGTCTGGTCGGAGATGTCGTTGATGAGCAGCCCGATGTCGCGCACCTGCACCGAGTTGCGATTGAGTTCCTCGACGATCTCCGCGAATCCGCCCACCTTCTCGGTGATGCGCCCGACCGTGTCGGTCACGTCGAGCAGCTCCTGGTAGGAGCTCTGGACCGCGTCGAGGTTGGCCGAGGTCGACGTGTTGATCGCATCGGCATTGCGGGCGACCGAGTCGACCGCGCCGCTGACCGTCTCGCTGACGGTGAAGATCTCGCTCGCGAGCGCGCTTTGTCGACCCGCGAGCTCGGCGGTCTTGTGGATGCGCTGGTTGAGACGGGCCGATTCGACTGCGATGTTGGCGCCTTTCGCACGCAGGTCGGAGGTCATCTCCCGTACCTGACCGATGAACGCGTTGACCGGCGCTGCGATCGGCCCGATCTCGCGCGCATCGAGGGTTTTTGCGAGGTCGGGGCGCTCGTGCTGCAGGTTCTGGAGCTCATCGGCGGCAGGAGGCTTCACGCGCGTGGCCGTGCCGGTGAGCACGAACAGTCCGACAATGGCGATCAGCCCCAATGCGTACGGAACGAAACCCGGAATCTGACTTGCGCCATTCTGGTTCGCCATCCAGACAAGGGCGATGATCAACGCTGACAGTCCTGTAGCGAGCCCGACGGCAGTGCGCCTTCCCAACTGCATGGCAACCTCTCGATAGCAAGGAGTACGGTTAGATTAACGGAGGCAGGCGGCAGGACTTGAGCAATCGCTTCGCCGGGCCTTGCCGTCGGCAGGGCGACGGCTCGCGTGACGGGTGGATTTGCAAAGGGTTGTTGCAAGTCCGTCTCGTTACGCGAAAGATTTGCTATGTTGGGCGATGCGCCTGCGCAGCTCGTTAGACTGTGTATCAAACTGTTGGATTGCAACTTATATCACATCCGATGCGGACAAACCCAGGCTTCGCGGCACTTTCGCGAGGCCGGCGGCATGGGCTCGAAGCCGCGCGGGGCTCACCGACGGCAGTCGGACGGGCTTGATGCACGTCAATCAATTCGCTGCCGCGCTCGGCTAGCATCGACGACCCAACTCCGGCCGCCCGTGCGAACGGGTCCGGGGATAACATGGAGATCCCAATGAAGAAGACAGCACTGATTCTGGCCGCCTCGATGGCCGTGTTGCTTGCCGCGTGTGGCAAGGACGAACCCGCGCCGGCGGCGCCCGCTGCGGCTCCCGCTCCGGCGCAGACCCAGACGGCTGCCGCCCCGGCCGAACCGGCCCCGGCCGCCAACCCTGCAGGCGAGAGTGTGTACAAGAAGACCTGCGCCCTGTGTCATGCGGCCGGTGTGGCCGGCGCGCCGAAGCCCGGCGACAAGGCCGAGTGGGAGCCGCGCATCGCCCAGGGCATGGACGTCATGTACAAGCATGCGATCGAGGGCTTCACCGGTTCGAAGGGCATGATGCCCGCACGCGGAGGTGCTTCGAACCTGTCGGACGACGAAGTCAAGGCCGCCGTCGACTACATGGTCGCGCAGTCGAAGTGACGACGTGCTGGCTCGGCCCGTCCCAGCGTCACGGCGGGGTGGGCACGAGCGGCCACGTTTCACTCGGCGGCGCGATTGCAGGCGGGGGAGCGAGGCTCCCCCGTCTGCCGTTCACGCGGGCGGATCAAGCTGTGGCCGCACCGCCCCGGCGATTCAGTGGTGATGGCCGCCGTGGACGAAGCCGCGCAGCAGATCGGCGGTGAGCTCGGCGGCACCGATCACATCGCCGCCGCGCGCTTCGGCAAAGCGCTGTGCCGCTTCGCGGCTGGCGAAGGCGGGCAGGTTGCCGCCGCGCATCGGGCCGAGCGCGTTCGAGCCGTGGACGTAGTAGGCCTGGCCGGCCTCGATCCAGCGGCCGTCTTCGACGTCGGTGACGAAGCTGACGACGACATCGGCGCTTTCGTAGGCGCGGTTGTAGCGGCTCACGTCGGCCAGGAACAAGTGGAGATTGACCGGCGAGTCGAAGAAATGCACGGCGCCGTCACGGAAGATCGTCTGCGCGGCCCAGCGCGGAAAGCGCGCCGGGTACATGCCGCACACCGGGCAGCGGGCATGCGCTGGCAGCGGACGTGGATCGAAAACGGCCAGGCCGGAGCGTGCGTCGTACGGCAACGCGGGTGCGACCAGGCAGTAGTCGTCCATCGGGTCGAAGGCCGCGGCCGGAGCGCCTCGATCGGGCACGAACAGCAACGCTGCGCTGGCCACCGCGAGTACGAGGCCCGCAGCGAACAGGCGGCGCGGTGTGCGCAGAATCATTCGGCCTGACCCGATTCGAGCCGACCCGGATCGTCGAGAAGCGCGCTCACCAGGCGCCGCAGATTATCGGGCGGGGTGCGTGCCGGGTCGGTGATCGGGTCGGCGACGACGCGACCGTCGCCACAGTGAAGATGGTTCGGAAAGGTCGCCAGGTCGTGGTGCAGCGGCGCCGTGTCGATGCCGGCCTCGACACCGCCGTGGGTCCAGCGCAGCGAGTATTCGGCCGCGCCGGCGTAGCGTACGGTCAGCGTGACGCCATCGGCGACGGGCACGATCAGCGCGTCCTGCTTGCGCTCGATGCTGCCTTGGAGCTTGCCGTTGAATTCGCGCTCGAGCAGGTCGGCCAGTTCGAGATGCAGGGTCATGAGCGGTTCGCCTCCCTGAGCTTGTCGGCCATCAGCGCGCGCGCGTGGTCGCGCGTCTGCTCGAGCACACGTGCCGCGAGATAGTGCTCGTAGGCTGGATGTTCGGCGACCGTGCCGCTCGTGATCTGTTCGAGCAATGCGGATTCGCTCTGCACGCCGTAAGGTGCCAGCACGGCGCCGCGGTTTTCGCGCAGCTCGTAGGTCAGTCTGGACAAGCGTTCGATCTCGAGAGCCCTGTCGTACTCGAGATTCTTGAAGAAATCTGGCATTTTTCCCTACATCCTGCTGTCGTGAAGCGCGCCGCCGTCGAGCACCACCATGTCGGCGGTGACGTCGTCGAAGCGCAGTACATTGCCACCGAACTCCTGCGCGAACGCGCGCGCGCCGGCTTCGTCGGCGAACGATGCGAGGGTCGGGCCCATCGAGCCGCGCCGCGACGAGCCATGCACGTACCAGGCGCTCCTGGCATCGATCCAGTGTCCGCGCGGGTCGTCCCAGTCCGCCTTGCCCATGTCCTGGACGAACATCGCGCGCACCGGCTGCACGATCTCCGGGTTCAGGTGCACGTGAAACATCTCGACCGTATCGCAGAAGAAATCGGGCTCGCTGCGGTTTGCGTAGTGGATCTGGGCCTTCGGGCCGGGATAGTCGGCGAGCAGCATGCCGTCCAGCGCGCATGAGGTGCTGCGATCGATCTCGACCGCCACCACGCCTTTCGTGCCGTCGCTCGCTTGCCCGCACGCGGCGAGCAGTCCCGTCGCTGCGCCGGCGAGCAGGAAGCGTCGCCGATCGAAACGCCGATGGTGATGATGGTTGCACATGGGGAGACTCCGATGGAAAGCGTCTAATTCCTGAAGCGCCACGCGGCGATGCCGAGCGGCGCCGTGATCCAGCCGAGCATGACCAGCGTCAGGACCCAAGGTTCCGCGAGGCCGCTCGGGAAGACCGTGGCCAGTCCGTAGAGGGCACGCACGTCCTCGAGGGTGAAGATGTTGAGAATGCGGAAGACGTCGGCCGGGTTCAACAGCAGCAGATACGGGAAGATGTCTCCGCCATAGGCGCCGCCGGTGACCACCAGCGCGCCGAGCAACAGCAGGTCGAATACCAGCACGAAGAAGAACCACGCCGCGATCGCGAGCCCCGAGGCGCGTGTGCGGTCGGCGGCGAACACCGACACCATGACGGCCAGGCTCAGAAAGGCCATGCCGAGCAGCACCGAGCTCGCCATGAAGCCGAAGTAATGAACGAGCGCGGTGAGATCGAGCTGGGCGGCGAGCACCACCGCGACGAGCCCGAAGCCGGCAACGGTCGAGAACGCGAGTGCGGCGGCGAGCCCGAGATACTTGCCCAGCAAGAGCTCGAAGCGCGTGATCGGCAGCGACAGCAGCAGGTCGAGCGAGCCGCGCTCGCGCTCGCCGACGATTGCGTCGAAGCCGAGCACCAGCGCGATCAGCGGGATCAGGTAGATCACCAGACTGACGAGGCTGGCGATCGTGAACTCGATCGAGCGAAAACCGACCGTGCCCTGCTGCGCGCCGCCGAAATACGCGATGACCAGCGCGAACACCGTGAACACCAGCGCGACCGCGAGCACCCAGCGATTGCGGATGCGATCCCAGAATTCCTTGCCGGCGATGGTCAAGACCTGGCCAAGTTCCATGTTGCGTCCTAGTCGGAGAAGCCGAAGAACACGTCTTCGAGCGAAGGTTCGCGCACGTGCAGGTCGAGCATGCGGCCGTTGAGGGCGGCGAGCGCCTCGATGACGGCCATCTTGGATTCGCGCCGGCACTGCACGGCGACATGGCCGTCGCGTGCCTCGATGGCGCTGATCGGCAGGTGACCGAGCGTGTCGCGCACGGCGTCGAAGTGGGCCGCATCGATGCGGATGTCGAACCACAGCGGCAGGTCCATCTGCTCGCGCAGCTGCTGCACCGTACCGAGCGCCTGGATGCGGCCGGCGGCCATGATCGCCAGCCGATCGACGCGCTCCTGGATCTCGGCAAGGATGTGCGAGGTCAGGATCATCGTCACGCCGTCGGCCCGCAGCGTGCGCAGCATGGCGTAGAACTCGCGGATCGCTTCCGGATCGAGGCCGGTCGTCGGCTCGTCGAGGAAGAGGATCTGCGGGCGACCCAGCAGCGCCTGAGCGAAGCCGAGGCGCTGGCGCATCCCTTTCGAATACTCGCGCACGCGCCGCCGGGCCGCGTCGGCCAGCCCCACGCGTTCGAGCGCGGCCGCGCAGTCGCGCGCCGGCGAGCCTTTCAGCTGCGAGAAGAATTGCAGCGTCTCGAGGCCGGTCAGGTTGTCGTAGAGCACGACGTTCTCGGGCAGATAACCGATCTTGCGGCGCACCGAGCGAAAACCGCGGCCGCCGACCGGCTCGCCGTCGATCAGGATGTGGCCGGCGCTGACCGGAATCAGGCCCAGCATCATCTTGAACAGCGTGCTCTTGCCGGCGCCGTTGTGGCCGATCAGGCCGAACAGCTCGCCGCGCCCGACCTCGAGGTCGACGCCGTCGACGGCGTGCACGGCGCCATAGTGCTTGGCGACACCGCGCGCGATGACGACGGATTCGCTCCGCGCCGCGCCGTGCGCTTCAGCGGCTGCCGGGAAAGTGCTTTCCAAGCCAGTCTCTCCAGTTCTGGTTTTCGGGTCTCATGCGCGGATTCGGATCGACGATGCTTGGCGCGCGCAGCAGCGGGAACTGTTGCGACACCAGCCGCAGCGTCTGCAGCGCCGGACTCGCCAGCAGCAGCTTCATCATCGGATGCCGCCAGGTCAGCCGATCGACCATGTCGTTGGCCTCGTACGGCATGTCCCCGATGGCGTCGCCGTCGCGGTCCCAGCCGAGGTAGTTGCTCCAGTGGTTGCCATGTTCGGCGCCCCAGATCTGATCCGTCGCCGCCACGTAGCGCACCTGTTCGCGATTGCTGATGAAGTCGTTGCGCTCGATCACGTTGTCCTTGGAGCCGGCCCAGATATGAACGCCGACGACGTTGTCGACGACGAGGTTGCCGCGCAGCTCGTTGAAATAGGCGTCGTACATGAAGAAGCCGCGCGCGTTGCCGGCGACGACGTTGTCCTCGAGAACGGTGTCCCACATCGTGCGCAGCATGATGCCGTGGTCGGAGTTGCCCCAGACGCGATTGTTGCGCACGACCTGCTCGCGCACCTCCATCAGCGCAAGGCCGCCGCGGTTCAGGTAGACGTCGTTGTCCTCCCACACGTTGCGATAGGAGTTCATGTAGTGCGTGCCGTAGCGGCTGTGGTGCAGCCGGTTGCCGCGAAACACGGCGTCGTGGCTGACGTCCACGTACAGCGCATCGCGCACGAAGCCGATGTTGTTGCCGATGATCTGCGCGCGACGCGTGTTGTAGAGCTGGATGCCGTTGCCGCGCATCGGCGAGCGGTACTCGCGCTTGCCGACGATCAGATTGTTCTCGATCACCACGTCGTCGGCCTTCTCGATCCACAACCCGAACAGGTTGTAGGCGAGATCGCTGTTGCGCACGACGGCGCGGTGTGCGCCGGGAAAGATGTAGATGCCGGCGTTCTGGTCGCGCAGGCTGTCGCCCGAATCGATGATGATGAAGCCGTCGATCGTGACGTCTTCGCCGGTGACCAGGACAGTGTGGCCGGACAGGCCGCCGCTGACCGTCGGCCGGTCGATGCCACGCAGCGTGAGCGGCTTGTCGATGCGCAGATTCTCTGTATAGCGTGCGCGCTCGACTTCGATGATGTCACCCGCGGCCGCACGTTCGATCGCCGCCTGGATCGACTGGCCAGGCGCAACGCGCCAGGTCGCCGCCGCCGTGGCCGCGCCCGAGGCGAGCAAGGCAACGACGGCGAGGACCGCGACGAGTGGACGGCTCCAGGGCAGGGGGTACATCGGCCGCCGCAGTTCCTAGACGTACAGCACGCCGGCCGACTTCAGCGCGATGAACAGCGTCGCGCCGATCAGCAGGTTCTTGAAGCCGACATAGCACACCATGTCCATGACGTTGGCGCGGCGGTAGCTGCGCCCCCACCACGGGCCTTCCTTGACGTAGGGCTTGGAGCCGAGGCGTACGATGACCTCGAACACGCTCCAGCCGAACCACCAGCCGATGATCGCGCCGGCATCGAGCCGCCCCATCGCCGCGAGCACCCACATGATGGTCGCGGCGGCCGCGAGCGCGAATCCGGCAGCCTGTACCGCGATCTGACGGCGAAAGCCGTGATGGCTCCACGGCCACAGGTGGTCCCACACCTCGGCGGCGAGCACCAGCAGCGGGTTGGAGTGCCTCGCGTACGGCGGCTCGACCGGGTCGGTCATCATCTTCGGGTCGACCATTCGTTCAACCTCCATGTCTCAGTTGGCCTGGGGCCGCGCGGCCGGTGCGCCCGCCACCGGGGTGATCGGAATGTAGTAGCCGTCCTTGCCGATCGGCGTCAGCGCCTCGCCGACCCTGGCGCGACGCTTGCGCTCCTTCGCCAGCGGCGGGCAGACGTGCGTGTCGGTGTAGAGCACCATGCAATCCAGGCACAGCATGCATTCGCGATGGTCGATGCGTCCGTTCCTGTCAATCGCGAGCGAGCCGCAGCCGGCCGCGCAGGCGTTGCAGCTGCTGCACTCCTGCTTGCGCTTGAGTCCGAACCAGCGGAAGGTCGAAGGCATCGCCAGCGCGGCGCCGAGCGGACACAGATACTTGCAGAACGGGCGCTCCATGAAGATCGACAGCCCCAGCAGGCCGGCCGCGAACAGCGTGTAAGGCCAGGTACGGTTCAGGAGACCGACGAGGAAGGTCGTCTTGAACGGCTCGACCTCGGCCAGCATTTCGGCCCAGCCCATCGAGAACACCGACACCGCCAGCAGCCCGAAGAAGACCCAGTATTTTATCCACTTCAGCCGGTCGTGCATCGGCTGCGACAGCTTGAACTGGAAGCGCTTGAGCCCGAGCGCGCCGGCGCTCTTGTAAAGGAGCTCGGACAGCGAACCGAACGGGCACAACCATCCGCAGAAAAGGCCCCGACCCCACAGGAACACCGTGACGATGATGAAGATCCAGAACAGGAAGATGAATGGATCGGTCAGGAAGAGCTCCCAAGTCCATTGGAACAGCAGGGCATGGAACCACGTGAGCACCTGCGTGATCGACGGCTGGGCCATCAGGTGGAAGCCGACGAAACCGATGCTGATCACCCAGGCGGTGTACTTGAAGGCATTGACCGGCCACTTGTTCTTGCGCGTCGCGGCGCGCGTGAGGCGATCGCGGTTGGCATAGACGGCGGCGACGGCGACGAGCAGTGCCGCGAAGAGGCCGATCTCGAGCGCGCGCATCTTCCAGATGCGCACCCACGGTGCGGCCGGCGCCTCGATCTTCGGACGTCCGCCCTCCATGTAGGCCGCCGGCATCCAGTATTCGGTATCGAATTTCGCGAAGGTCCGCGCCCCGGTGTTTCGGTCGACGCGGTTGCCGAGGAACACGAACTGCCAGGGATAAGCGGCGGAAAAGGCCTCGGAACGCACGATGAAGATGATCGACTCGTCGAACGCGGGCGAGCCTGCGGCGCGGATGTCATAGAGCGGCAGCGAGTCGAGGTCGCGGAACGTGAAGACGTCCATGCCCTGGCGTACCTGGACGCGATCGTACAGACCGCCGCGCACGAAACCCGAGCCCTTGAAGGACTCGGCACCGCCGGTGCGGATCACGAAGATCGCCTGCTCGCCTTCTTCGAGGCGGCCCATCAGGTTGCGCCAGGCGGTTTCGCCGAGGATTGCGCGCCCGATGTCGGGCTGGTTCAGATGGCCGAACCACAGGTCGATGAAGGGCTCCTTGGCACGCTCCAGCCCGACCTGCTCGGGACGCACGGTGAGCCGGCGCACGCTGCCTTCGCGCGCGAGCGTCTCCCAGTCGGGGGTGGTGCCGAGTTCGAGGAAGCGTGCCTGCTCGCGCACGTTCGGCTCGAGGATGCCGACCTGGCGCGCGGTGGCCGCGCCGGAGGTCATCATTACCTGGTTTTGCGCGACAACGGTCACCGTGGCGCCGGAGATCGCATCGAGCGCGATGACGTCCCGGTCGTTGCGCGAGGCGCCGATCTCGATCTTGTCGCCGACGAACTTGCCGAGGTATTGCTCGTTGAACTTGATCAGTGCCGACTCGGGAATGCCGAGCAGCAGGATCGGCTCCGAATGCTTGAGGATCTTCACGCCGGCGAAGCGGCCCTCGGTGTCCATGCCGATCAGTGTGATCACGGGCTTGCCGGAGTAGGCGGGCACGTCGGTGATGTCCGTCGACAGCATCACGTAGCCGACGACGTCGCCGGCGGCGTCATAGCCCTCGACATAGAACGGGCGCCCCTTGCGTTCGGAGAACGATGCTGCACCGGGCAGCACTTCGGAACACGGTGCGTAGTCGCAGAGATTTGGCGCGGTGTTGAGTTCGGCCGGCAGTTTCGCCTCGTAGGCGGTGGCCGTGACCAGCTGAGGGAGCAGCGCCATCGCGACCGCGATGAACGCATTCCGGACTCCGGTGAATATCGTTTTCATGGTTCGCTGCTTGCGGGGTTTGCGGCAGTGTAGAAAGGCAGGGCGCTGCCGTAATTGTCCCGGGTCAATTAAAAAATCAGAAACTGCTTAAATGCATGGGAAAAAACGAGGGGCGCGCGGCCCCTCGAAAGATCACCCTGTCGAAACCGTCCGCCAGACGGACGGTACATTCGCGCGGTTCGCCATCGCTCCGCGCCGAATGTGCTGGGCGCGACCCGTTCGACGAACGAGTCGCGGGAAGGTCGTCAAGCTTCGACGATCATGCGGCTGCGCATCTCGAGGTGCAGCGCGTGGCAGAAGTGCGTGCAGTAGCACCAGAACACGCCGGGCTTGTCGGCGACGAAGGTGACGCTCTTCGTCTCCTGCGGATTGACGATGAAGTTGATGTTGTACTCGGGGATCGCGAAGCCGTGCGTCAGGTCCTCGATGCGGTCGAGGTTGGTCAGGATGATCGTGACCTCGTCGCCGCGCTGCAGCTTGAACTCGCGCGGCTCGAAGGCGGGGGCGAGCGAGGTGATCTTGACCGTGACCTTGTTGCCGTCGCGATACACGCCGGCTTCCTTCGGGTCGGTGACCGCGAGCGGGAACTCGTCGTGCGAGTAGATCTTCTTCGGGCTCAGCAGCTCGCGCTTGAACATGATGAAGTCGTGGGGCTCGGGGCGGACCGGGTGGTCGGCCAGCAGCACCATCTTGTCGCCCGAGATGTCGATCAGCTGCTCGTTCTCGGAATGCAGCGGGCCCACCGGCAGGTAGCGGTCCTTGGAGAACTTGCAGCCGACGGCGAGGTACTTGCCGTCCGCGAACATCGTCTCGGACTGCGTCGCGTTGATGTGGCCGGGCTGGTAGTGCACGTCCAGGCGATCGACGACGTATTGCACACCGGTGTCGCCGGCGTGGAACTTGATCGCGTTCTCGACGTTCCACTTGACGATCTGGCTGTCCAGGAACAGCGTGGTGTAGGCGTTGCCGCGGCCGTCGAAGGCCGTGTGCAGGGGGCCGAGGCCGATCTCGACCTCGGCGACGATCGCCTCGTCGATGTCGGCGAGCTTGCCGTCGAACCAGTCGAGCACCTTCTGCAGCTCGATCACGGTCGCCGTCGGCGACAGCTTGCCGGCGCAGATGAAGTACTTGCCGTCGGGGCTGGCGTTGACGCCGTGCGGGTTCTTCGGCACCGGCACGTAGGCGACCAGCGCGGTCTTCGGGTCCTTGTTGGCCTCCTTGGTGCCGTCGACCACCGGCACCTTGCTGTCGCCGATGGTGGTCGTCTTGCCGTCCTTCACCGCCTGCTCGATGCGGCCGATGTTGTAGAACAGGCAGGCGTCGCGCTCGGCGGACATCATGTCCTCGTAGTGCACGCCCATCTCGGTGTTGTACTGGTTGGTCGCCGCCAGCTTGCCATCGAAACTGGTGGCCAGCAGGTCGCAGTTGCCGTCGATCAGCACCTGCCAGCGCACTTCCATGGTCTCGGCGTCGACGCAGGTCATCAGCGAGCGGTACTTCGTGGGGTCGTTGGCGTCGCTCCCGTCATTGGGCAGCGGGATCGAGAACTCGCCGCCGCAGAACACGCGCGTGGTGTGGTTGATCGCCGGATCGACCGGGTCGCGCTTGTCCGGGAAGATGCCGTGAAAGCCCTGCACGTTCGGCAGCTTGGTGATCTTGTCGCAGACGAAGTAGTCGAGGCGGATGCGCGCGATGCGGCTGTTGATCTTTTCGTTGATCCACGCGTAGCGGCCGTCGTAGTTGCCGTCCTTGTACGACGCGTGGGTGTGGTGCGTGTCGCCGACGGTGAACTGCAGCTGGCCGTTCGGCTTGGTGCCCATGATCTGTTTGGACTCGTTGGTGACGCCCCAGCCCACCAGCGCATCGGGCACGAAGCACGGCACGCGATGCAGCTCGCGGCCCGACGGGAGGCCGAGCACCCGGAAGTCACCGGTGTGGCCGCCGCTCCACAGGCCGTAGTAGGTGTCGAGCTCGCCCGGCTTCAGGTGAATGGCATCGCTGGCCGACTTGGCCGCCGGGGCAGGCGCCGCGGCGGCGGCCGGCGCGGCCGCGGGCGCGGCGGCGGCCGGTGCCGACTGTTCCTGCTTGCAGCCGGCAAGTCCGACCGACAGGCCGGCACCGGACAGACCGACGATGGCGGCGGTATTGAGGAACTTCCGGCGGCTCGGGTCGGGCTGCCCGTCTTGCGGTTTGGTCAGATCTTGACTCATCGTGGTTGACTCCGTTTTCACAGGTGATCGACATTGCCGGTCGGCGCATCGCACGGCGATGCGGACCGACCGACAAGGGGTGTTCTGGCTGCGGCGGCTTGTCGCTGCGGCGTTTTGTCGCACCCGAACTCTAATCGAGCGGCCGCGAAGATTTCTTTGACTTAGGACAAATGTCCCGCAATCCATGACAAACGGAACAATTCCGGCCTGGAAGGGCTGCATTGCTGCCGTTTGCGCACATTGCGGCGGGGCGGACGACGGCAGCGAACGGCATCCGGCCGGCGGTGCTGCGCGGCTCGGGGGCGGCGCAACGATGGGGCACCAACTGGAGCACACGCTCGTCAGAACATCATGCTTCGGCAATAATGGCGCGATGACCCGCGCCGACCCCCCGCCGATGCAGACCACCGACCTGGCCGCCGCCCAGATCGGCCGGCTGGTCATGCTGCGCTGGATGTCGGTCGTGGTGATGAGCCTGTCGGCGCTTGCGTTGCCGCCGCTGCTCGCCCTGTCGGTGTGGCTCGGGCCCCTGCTGGCCATCGCGGCGGCAATGGCCGCGTTCAACCTGTTCACGCTCGCATGGCTCGCGCGCGGAACGGCGCCGGGCGCGGCCGCGCCGCTGGTGCAGCTGCTGTTCGATCTGCTCGCCTGGAGCGCGTTCCTGTACTTCGCCGGCGGCGCGACCAATCCGCTCATCTCGCTGCTGCTGGCGCTGGTCGCCATCGGGGCGGCCGTGCTGCCGGCGGTGCAGGCGTGGCTGCTCGCGACCGCGGGCGTCGTCGCCTACTCGCTGTTGTGGAGCTTCCACCACCCGATTCGTGTCCATGATGCGGCGATGGCCGGCTACTGGCATCTGTCGGGAATGTGGCTGACATTCACCCTGTCGGCCTGCGTGATCGTCGCCTTCGTGCTGCGCATGACGGCGGCGCTGCGCGAGCGCGATCGCGCGCTCGCCGATGCGCGCGAAGCGCGGGTGCGCGACGAGCGCATCGTCGCGCTCGGCAATCTCGCCGCCGGGGCGGCACACAGCCTCGGCACCCCGCTCGGGACGCTGCGCATCCTGATCGGCGAGCTGCTGCGCGCGCCGCGCCTCGATGCCGACACCCGCGCCGACCTCGAGCTGATGAACGAGCAGGTCGAGCAGTGCCGGCAGACGCTCGCGGTATTGACCGCCAGCGCGGGACAGCCGCGCGCCGAAGGCGGCGGAGCGCAGAGCGTGGCCGCATGGGTGGACGCGACCGTCGCGCAATGGCGGCGCCAGCGCCCGCATGCGCACGTGTTCCTGGCGTATTCGTCCGGATTGCGCGACACCCGCATCGTCGCCGACGCCACGCTCGCGCAGGCCCTGCAGACGCTGATCAACAACGCGGCCGACGCCAGTCCGCAGGCCGTCGCGGTCGAGGCCGAGCGCGTCGGCGCCGAGTTGGTCGTCGACGTACTCGATCGCGGACCGGGCATTCCCGAGCCGTTGCGTGCATCGCTCGGCAATGCGCCGGGTGGGGACCGCCCGGACGGCATGGGAATCGGCCTCTTTCTCGCGCGGGCGGCACTCGTGCGGCACGGCGGACGACTGAGCTTCGAGGCGCGTGCCAGCGGCGGCACGCGTGCCCGCATGCAACTGCCGCTGGAGCGGATCGGGACATGACGGACGCGCGTGACGAGGAATCGCAACCCCATCTGCTGGTGATCGACGACGACCCGGCGTTCAACCGCGTCCTCACTCGGGCCCTGGCGCAGCGCGGCTTCACGGTGTTCAGTGCGCACGCGCCGGAGGAGGGGCTGCAGCTTGCGCGTCGGCATGAGCCCGAATTCGTCGTGCTCGATCTCAATCTGGCCGGCGAGTCCGGCTTGCGCCTGATTCAGCCGCTGCTGCAGGCCAATCCCGAGGCACGCGTGCTGGTGCTGACCGGCTATGCGAGCATCACGACCGCGGTCGACGCGGTCAAGCTCGGTGCGACCCAGTATCTGGCCAAACCGGCCGACGTCGATGCAATCGTGAAGGCGCTGACCGCCGACGAGGTGGTCATCGACGCCGCCGCTCCGGAAGAACCGATGTCGATCGATCGTCTCGAATGGGAGCATCTGCAGCGCGTGCTCGCACAGCACAACGGCAACATCTCGGCGACGGCGCGGGCGCTGAAGATGCACCGGCGAACGCTGCAGCGCAAACTCGCGAAGCGGCCGGTCAAGGCCTGATGCGTGCCCCGCCATCGCGCACGCCGCGCGCAGGCGGAAATGAAACAGATGCAGGCAGCGGTATTGGCGTTGCGCGCCGGCGTCAGGCGCGCTCGCCGTCGGCGATACCGTCGCGCGTGTCGACGATGTGCGATTTCAGCTTGCCGAGCAGCTCGAAGAGCTGATCCTTCTCGTCCTGGTCGAGGCCGGAAAAGAGCTCGACCACCCACTTCTCGTGCTGCTGCGCCATGCGCCGGAACTGGCGCTTGCCGGCGGGCGTGAGCAGCACCGTATAGACCCGCCGGTCTTTCGGATTCTCGCGTCGCTCGACCAGTCCTTCTTCGACGAGCTTGTCGGTCAGGCCGGTGACGTTGCCGCCGGTGACCATCAGCCGCTTGGACAACTCGCGCATCTTCAGCCCCTTCGGATGGCGATCGAGCTGCGCCATCAGGTCGAATCGGGGCAGCGTGCATTCGAAGCCCTGGCGCAGGCGCGTGCGCAGGTCCGCTTCGATGATGTTGGTGCAGGCGAGCACCCGCAGCCACAGCCGCAAGGCCTCGTGGTCGTCCGCGGTGGCGCGGGTCTCGTGATCGACCGTGGGCGGCCGGTCCGGGGTGTCGAATGGGGCGGTACTCATGGACGGGGTTCCGGGGCTGTCTGTCGTCGGCATGCGCGGGCGGCCGGCCTCGACGCGCGCGGGGCGCAATTATACGTATTCCGTGAATCTTCGCTTCGGCGGGGCATGCTGGACGCTCTCCATGTCGCGGCGGTCGGACCGTCAGGGCAGTGCGCGCAGGCGGAAGCGCTGCAGCTTGCCGGTCTCGGTGCGCGGCAGCGACTCGACGAAGCGCACGGCGCGCGGATACTTGTACGGTGCCACGGTGCGCTTGACGAACTCCTGAAGCTCGGCGGCAAGCCGTTCGGAGGGGCTGAACTCGGGCTTGAGCACGACGAAGGCCTTCACGATCTGGCCGCGCTCAGGGTCGGGTACGCCGGTCACGCCGCATTCGGCCACGGCCGGGTGCGCGAGCAGCGCCCATTCGACTTCGGGGGCGCCGATGTTGTATCCGGACGAGACGATCATGTCGTCGGTGCGTGCGTGGTAATAGAAGTAGCCGTCCTCGTCCATGTGGAAGGCATCGCCGGGCAGGTTCCAGCCGTTGCGCACATAGTTCTTCTGGCGCTCGTCGGCGAGATAGCGGCAGCCGGTCGGACCCTTGATCGCGAGCTTGCCGATCTCGCCGGGCGGCAGCGGGTTCATGTCGTCGTCGACGATCATGCCGCGATAGCCGGGCAGCATCCTGCCGACTGCGCCGGGGCGGTAGTCCTCCGGACCGGAGGCCATGTAGATGTGCATGACCTCGGTGCCGCCGATGCCGTCGTGGATCTCGATGCCGGTCGCCTCGCGCCACTTGTCGCGCGTGTCGGTCGGCAGCGCCTCGCCCGCGGACACGCACTTCTGCAGGCTGGAGATATCGTAGTGCGAGACCATCGCTGCCATCTGGCGGTACGCGGTCGGTGACGTGAAGCAGATCGTCGCGCGATAGTCCTGGATCGCCTGCAGCAGCGGTTCGGGCGTGAGCTTCTCGAGCAGCACCGTGGCCGCACGTGCCCACAGCGGAAAGCACAGCAGGCCGCCGAGGCCGAACGTGAACGCGAGCGGCGGCGAGCCGATGAAGACGTCGTCGGCGGCGGGCTTCAGACAATGGCGCGGAAACACCTCGCACATCGCCATCACGTCGCGGTGAAAATGCACCGTGCCCTTCGGCACGCCGGTCGTGCCCGACGTGAACGCCACCAGCGCCGGATCCTCGGCGGCGGTGTCGACGGCGGCGAAACCATCGGGTTTGCGCGCCGCCCGGGCCTCGAGCTCGCCGCCCTCGGCGTATAGCAGCACGTGGGCGAGCTGCGGGTGCCCGGCGCGGGCCTGCTCGAGCTCGGCCGCGAGCTTGCCGTCGCACAGCGCGTGCGACACCTGGGCGATGCGGATGACGTCGCCGAGCTCCTTCGCGCGCAGCAGCGGCATCGTGCCGACCGCGATCGCGCCCGCCTTCAGCACCGCCAGCCAGCATGCAGCGAGCATCGGGCTGTTGGCCCCGCGCAGCAGCACGCGGTTGCCGGGCTGCAGCCCGGTGTCCTCGACCAGCACCCGCGCAATGCGATCGACCTGCTGCTGCAGCTCGCGGTAGGTCCAGCGGACGTTGTCACCGAGAATGGCGGGGCGCTCGCCGTGGCCCTGCTCGACGGCCTGGTCGAGCAGCATCACGGCCGCATTGAGGCGCTCGGGAAACTGCAGCTCCGGCCGCTCGAAGATGAACTCGGGCCACTGCTCGGGAGGCGGAAGATGGTCGCGGACGAAGGGGTCGACATGGGCGCTGCGGGTCATGGTGTCTCCTCTACCGATGTTCGGGCGAGCATCGTCGTGAGCCCGGATGTTCATGCGCGGCGCCGCGCGCGAGGGCACGGTGTTGGCTGGCCGCCTGGTCGATTGCAGTGTCGGGAAGTTTGCATGGGCTGTCAACGCATGAATGGTTGTTCCTGAAATAGTATAGAACCGAATCAGCATGACGGCCTGTGCACCGGTGCAAGGGCTGCCGCCGGGGCGTCGTTCGGCAGGCAGGTGATCTGCGAGGGGGCGCTTTTGTGAGCTATGCTGAACCAGCGAGCGCCGGCAGCCCGGCGGACCACATCGACAGAGGAGGCAGGCTATGGATCGCAGTCAAGTGGCAATGATCGTCGGGGCGGGGCCTGGGCTCGGGTGCGCGCTGGCGCAGCGCTTCGCGCGCGCCGAGATGAATGTGGCGATGGCCGCGCGCCATGCCGACCGACTCGAGACGCTCGCGATCGAGTGTTCCGGCATCGGGCACTACGGACGTGCCTACGAGTGCGACGCCAGCGTCGAGTCGTCGGTCGACGCACTGTTTCGCAACGTCGTCGCCGAGCTCGGCCCGCCCGATGTCGTGATCTACAACGCCGGCGACTTCGTCGAAGGCAGCATTCTCGACACCACCGTGGAGGCCTTCGAGAGCGCATGGCGAACGGGCTGCCTCGGCGGCTTTGTGGTCGGGCGCGCCGCCGCGCGTGCGATGGCGCAACGCATCGACGAGGGCGGGCCGGCCGGCACCATCCTGTTTACCGGCGCGACGGCGAGCCTGCGCGGCAGCGCGCGCTTTCACAGCTTCGCGGTCGCCAAGTTCGGACTGCGGGCCCTGGCGCAGAGCATGGCGCGCGAGCTGCACCCGCGCGGCATCCACGTCGCGCACGTCATCATCGACGGCCACATCCGTCCGCCCGAGGTCGTCGAGGCAGTGGGCGCCGCCGCGCGCGAGGACCAGCTCGATCCGGCCGCCATCGCCGAAGCCTACTTCCAGTTGTGGCGCCAGCCACGCAGCGCGTGGACGCACGAGCTCGACCTGCGGCCGTGGGTCGAGAAGTTCTGATCCGGCACGCCGCGCATGATCATCGACATCAGCCCGGCCATCCACCCCGGCCTGCCGGTATGGCCGGGAGACGCGCCGGTCGAGTTCGAGCGCACGTGGACGATCGGCCCCGACTGCCCGGTCAATGTGTCGAAGGTCAGCTTCTCGACGCACACCGGCGCGCACGTCGATGCGCCGTTTCACTTCGACGCGGCCGGTGCGCCGATCGACCGCGTCGCGCTCGATACCTACGTCGGTCCGTGCCGCGTGATCCACGTGATCGGCGCGCGTGGGGTGGTTCGTCCGGGCGAGATCGCCGAGCGGCTGCGTGGCTGTCCGCCGCGCGTGCTGCTGCGCACCTATGCGCAGGCCCCGGTCGATGGCTGGGACAGCGATTTCTGCGCGGTCGCCGCCGAGACGGTCGACTGCCTCGCGGCGGCCGGCGTGCGTCTGATCGGGCTCGACACGCCATCGCTCGATCCGCAGGAGTCCAAGACCATGGATGCCCACCTCGCCGTGTGCCGTCACGGCATGGTGATTCTCGAAGGGCTCGTGCTCGATGCGGTCGCCGAGGGCGACTACGAGCTGATCGCGCTGCCGCTCAAGCTCGCCGGGCTCGATGCCTCGCCGGTGCGCGCGGTGCTGCGTACCGTCTGACGAACGAAGGAGATTGAGTTGCAACTCACCCGTGACGAATGCGTGCGCCGCGACGGCGCCGACCCGCTCGCCGCCTTCCGCGAGCGCTTCGCGCTGCCGCCGGGCGTGATCTACCTCGACGGCAACTCGCTCGGCGCGCGGCCGGTCGCGGCCGCTGCGCGGCTGCAGCAGGCGGTCGAGCACGAATGGGGCGAAGGCCTGATCCGCAGCTGGAACAGCGCCGACTGGATCGGCCTGCCCACGCGCGTCGGCGACAAGATCGGGCGGCTCATCGGTGCGGCCGCCGGCGAGACCGTGGTCGCCGACTCGACCTCGGCGAACCTCTTCAAGGTGCTCGCCGCGGCGCTGGCGCTGAAGCCCGGGCGCACGAAGATCGTCTCGCAGCGCGACAACTTCCCGACCGATCTCTACATCGCGCAGGGCCTGGCGGCCTTTCTCGGGCGCGGCCACGAGCTCGTGCTGCTGCCCGACGACCCGGACGCGGAAACGGTCGAGGCGGCGCTCGACGGCGACACCGCAGTGCTGATGCTCACGCACGTCAATTACCGCAGCGGCCGCATCCACGACATGGCGCGGCTGACCGCCGCGGCGCAGCGTGCCGGCGCGTTCGCGCTGTGGGATCTCGCGCATTCGGCCGGCGCGGTGCCGGTCGATCTGAACGCCGCGCGCGCCGACTTCGCAGTCGGCTGCGGCTACAAGTATCTGAACGGCGGCCCCGGCGCGCCGGCCTTCGTGTGGGTCGCGGCACGTCACCAGGACGCCTTCGTGCAGCCGCTGTCGGGCTGGATGGGCCACGCGGCGCCGTTCGACTTCGATCCGGTGTACCGGCCGGCCACCGGCATCGCCCGCTACCTGTGCGGCACGCCACAGGTGCTCGCGACGACCGCGCTCGAGTGCGGCGTGGACCTGATGCTCGAGGCCGACATCGCCGCCGTGCGCGAAAAATCGGTCGCGCTCACCGAGGCCTTCATCGCGCTCGTCGAGGCGCGCTGCCCGCAGCTCGCGCTCGCGTCGCCGCGCGACGCGGCCGAGCGCGGCTCGCAGGTGAGCTTTCGCCATCCGCAGGGCTACGCGCTGATGCAGGCGCTGATCGATCGCGGCGTGATCGGCGATTTCCGCGCACCCGACCTCGTGCGCTTCGGCTTCACCCCGCTCTACACGCGCCATTGCGACGTGTGGGACGCCGTCGAGGTGCTCGCGCAGCTCATCGACAGCGGCGACTGGGATCGGCCCGAATTTCATGCGCGCGCAGCGGTCACCTGAGCAGGGCGGCGCATATGGGAAACGACATGAGTGACGGCGGCAGGATGGACGACTCCGCCCGGCTCGGCGGGGCGGTGACCGAGTTCGGCGAGCGCATGAGCTACACCGACTATCTCGCGCTCGACGCCATTCTCGACGCGCAGCATCCCCGTTCGGACGATCCGAACGAGATGCTGTTCATCATCCAGCACCAGACCAGCGAGCTGTGGATGAAGCTGATGCTGCACGAGCTCGAGCAGGCGCTCGCGTTCGTACGCGCCGACGCGCTGCCGCCGGCGTTCAAGGCGCTCGCGCGCGTGTCGCGCATCATGGAGCAGCTCATCCAGGCGTGGAACGTGCTCGCGACGATGACGCCGTCCGAGTACAGCCGCATCCGCGCACGGCTCGGCCAGTCGAGCGGCTTCCAGTCGTGGCAGTACCGGCTCATCGAGTTCAGGCTCGGCAACAAGAACCGCGAGCTGCTGAAGCCGCACGCGCACCGGCCGGACCTGCTCGACCGGCTCGAGGCGGCGCTGCACGCCCCGTCGCTCTACGACGAGGCGATCCGCATCCTCGCCGCACGCGGCTTCGCGATCGATGCGGCGGTGCTGAACCGCGACGTCACGCAAGCCTACCGCGCCAACCCCAGCGTCGAGCAGGCGTGGCTGGCGGTGTACCGCGACCCCGACACGCATTTCGACCTCTACGAGCTCGCCGAGGAGCTCGTCGATCTCGAAGATGCCTTCCTGCACTGGCGCTTCCGCCACATGCAGACGGTGTCGCGCATCATCGGCGGCAAGAGCGGCACCGGCGGCACCGCTGGCGTGCCGTATCTGCGGCGCATGCTCGATACCGAGCTGTTTCCGGAGCTGTGGCAGGCGCGCACCGACCTGTGAGAACGTCGGATCCGGCAATGCGGCTCGGACGGCGGCGACGCAGCGTGCAGGCGCGCACCGAGTTGTGAGGCCACGCCAGGCCTCGTCGCGTTGACGAGGCGCCAGGGCGGGTCGCATGCGTGCATCAGCCGGTGATCCTGCCTGCCCCGTCTGCCATGTTCGTGCCCCGCGGCCTCAAGCGTCGACCGCTCGTCCGTCACGCACCCGTGTGAACGTGTCGGCATTCGGGCAGAACGACGACGCTTCGCTCGTGTGTCCGGTGCCATCCAGCCAGTGCCGGCACACGTCTTCCGCGCTGCACGCCCGGCAGCGCGAGAGGGCGCTGCGCAAGGTCGGATCGATATCGCTCGCGGCCATTGCCCCGGCGTCGGCGGCGAAGCGTGCCAGCATGCGGCGCATCAGCGCCATGCGGGTGTCGGTATGCGCGATCCAGCGGTTGATCGGGTTCATGTCGTAGTCTCCTTGGTCGAAAAAAGCGTTGCTCTGCGGCGGTGCGGCTCATCGCGTGCCGAGGCTCGGCAGCCAGGTCGACAGCTCGGGCACGACGATGATGACCGCCATCATCGCGAGCACCGCGAGCAGGAACGGCACGGTCGCGTAGAACAGCCGGCCCATACGCAGGTTGGCCTGCACCATCGCGATGTAGAGGCCGGGGCCGACCGGCGGCGTGACCAGCCCCATCACGGTCGCGACCGTCGCGACGACACCGAAGTGGATCGGGTCGATGCCCAGCGCGACGACCACCGGCATCAGGATCGGCACGATCACGATCAGCACGCTGATGCTCTCGAGCAGCATGCCCAGCCCCAGCATCAGCGCAGCGACCAGCAGCAGGAACACGACCGGCGAGTCGGTCAGGCCCGAGATCAGCTCGACCAGCCGATCCGGCACGCCCTCGAACGCGAGCGCCCAGCTGAACACCGACGCGGCGGCGATCAGTCCGGTGATCGTCGCGGTGTTGAGCGCGACCGCGTGCAGGATCGCCGGCAGGTCGCCGAGCCTGAGCTCGCGGTAGGCGAAGCCGAGCAGCAGCGCGATGATCGCGGCCACCGCGCCGGCTTCGGTCGGCGTCATCACGCCGGCCATGATGCCGACGATGACGACCACCGGAATCGAGCCCGGCGCGATGCCGGCGACGATGGTGCGCCACGAATCGCGCCAGCGCGTCGGCGTGCCGTCGGGGAGCGCATCGCCGAACTGGCCGTACAGGAAGATCACGCCGGCCAGGGCGGCGACGATCAGCAGGCCGGGGATGATGCCGGCGATGAACAGCGGCCCGATCGGCTGCACGGCGACGACGCCGTAGATGATCATCAGCATCGATGGCGGGATGATGGGTCCGAGCAGCCCCGCCGACACCGTCACCGCACCCGAGAACGACTTGTCGTAGCCGCGCTGCTCCATCGCCGGAATCATCACCTTGCTCATCACGCCGATCTGCGCGACCGCGGAGCCGAGGATCGAGGCGGCCATCGCGTTCGTGAACAGGTTCGCGTACGCAAGCCCGCCCTTGAGACCGCCGACCAGCACCTCGGCGACTGCGATCAGGCGCTGCGTCAGGCCGGCCTTGTTCATGATCTCGCCGACCAGCATGAACAGCGGGATCGCGAGCAGGCCGGTGATCTCGAGCGCGCCATAGAACTGGATCGGGATCGAGTCGAACAGCACGGCCAGGTCGTGCGTCACCAGGAACGCGATCGCGCCGGCGAGGATCGCGCCAAAAATCGGCAAGCCGGCAAACAGCAGCCCGAGAAAGACGATGGCGGTGATCATGGGCGGGCTCCGGCGAGCGCCGCGCGCGCGTGACGCAGCACGGCGGCGAACTGGTGAAAGGCCATCGCCAGCAGCGCACCCGGCAGCAGACTGTAGTTGTACCAGCGCGGCAGCCGGATCGTCGCGCCGAGCTCGAGGCGCACGTCCGGGCGGCTCACCCATTGCCAGGCGAGCCACGCGAGAAAGGCGAGCAGCACGAGGAAGCCGAGGCCGAGCACGATGTTGAGCAGATGGCGGCCGCGGCTTTTCAATGCATGCATGACGAAGTCGATCGCGACGAGCTTCTCGGCGCGCACCAAGAGCGACAGGCCGATCAGCGTCATGAACACGAGAAGCTGCACGGCGACCTCCTCGGCCCAGAACAGCGGTGCGCTGAAGAAATAGCGCAGCACGACCTGCACCATCATGATGCAGGTGAGTGCGGCGGTGAGCGCGATCGCGAGCGCACGCTCGACGGTCGCGAGCCCGTCGTCGGCACGCTGGATGAAGTGGTAGAGCGGCATGAAAGCGTTACTCCCGCTCCGACGCGGCCGGGCGCATGCGCGGCGCTGCGGTCGGGGCATGTTCGGGCAGGGGGGCGCGGGCGACGCGCGGCGACTGCGCCGCCCGCACGCTCGGCGTTACGGGTTTCGGTTCGCGGCGCGGGCGGCAAGCGCGCGATCCGTCCGCGCCACCGCGTGCCGCGGCGCGATCAAAGCCCGGTGGCCTGGGCGTGGAAGTCGGCGATCAGCGGATCGAGCGCGAGGTACTTGTCGCGGATCGCCGCGGCCGCCTGCTCGAATGCGGCGACATCGGCGTCGACGACCTTGGCGCCGTCGGCCTTGGCCCTGTCGAGATTGCTGCGGTCGGTCTGCGCGGCGAGCGCGAAGCCCCATGCCTCGGCGTCGGCGACGACCTTGCGGATCATGTCGCGCTCGGCGTCGCTGCGTGCATCCCACCAGCGCTTCGAGACGACGATCGCCGCCGGGAAAGCCATGTGGTGGGTCAGCGTCAGGTTCGGCGCCTGCTGGTGGAACTGCAGCCCGACCAGCGCATCGAGGTCGATGTCGACCGCATCGAGAAGGCGGGTCGTCAGCGCCGGCGCGACCTCGGACAACGGCAGCGCGGTCGGCGCGGCACCGAGCGCGGACCACCAGTCGTTGTAGACCGGGTTCGGGAACGCGCGCACCTTCTTGCTGGCGAGATCGCCCGGCGCGCCGACCGGCTCGACCGACAGCACGTGGCGCATGCCGGCGAACACGTAGCCGAGCCCGACCATGCCGTGCGCCTCGAGGCGGGCGAGCATCTCACGCGCCGCCGGCGTGACGGCGGCCTGGGCGGCATGCTCGATGTCGCGGAACACATAGGGCAGCGACCAGCCGAGGAAGGCCTGCTCGCGGTTCGACAGCCCGGCGGCGGTGAACACGCCGAACTGGATCGCGCCCGACTGCATCATGTTGATCATCTGCGCCTCGTTGCCGAGCCGTTGCAGCGGGCTCACCGCGACCTTCATCTTGCCGCCCGAGGCGGTCTCGAGCTCGCTGGCAATCTTCTCCGAGACCTGGTGCCAGACGTGGCTCGGCGGCGTGATGTGGCCGAGGCGCAGCATCTGCGCCGAGGCGGTTGCGGCGCCCAGTGCGACGAGTGCGGTGGCCGAGGCAATTTTCACAAGCTTGAGAATGCGGGTTTTCATGGTGTCTCCTGGGGGAATCGGGCGCGTGCCTGGCGGCGTTGCCCTCGTTGTCGTGTTGCTTGGGGTCGGGTCAGGGTTCGGGTTGGCGATGGCGTGCGGTGCGGCTCGCACCGTCATCGAATCGTTCGCTCACTCGACACCGGCGAGCCAATGGGTGGTCCGGCGTGTCCGTTGGTCCGATGGCGGCACTCGTCATGCCTTCGATCGCGGGTTTGATGGGGTGGCGCCGGGATGCGTGGTCTGGCCCGGCGCGTCGGGCTGCAGCGCCGGTGCGGCACGCCGGAACGCCTCGAGCTCGGCGCACGCGCGGTCGACGGCGACGATGCGAGGGTAGGGCGACAAATCGACCTCGAAACGGCGCGCGCTCTCGACCTGCGGCACGAGATACACGTCGGCGAGCGTCGGTGCGTCGCCGAAGCAGAAGTCGCCGCGCTTGCGGTCGGCCGCGAGCAAGGCCTCGAGCGCATCGAAGCCGGCGCGGATCCACGTCTCGCACCACACCCGCACCGCCTCCTCGTCGCAGCCGAAGGACTTGCGCAGGTACTCGAGGATGCGGCGGTTGTTCACCGGGTGGATGTCGCAGCCGACGATCGCCGCGAGCGCGCGCACGCGCGCGCGGTCCATCGGATCGGCCGGCAGCAGCGGCGGCGTCGGATGGCGCTCCTCGAGCCACTCGATGATCGCCGGCGACTGGATCAGCGTCGCGTCGCCGTCGACCAGCGCCGGCACCAGCGCCTGCGGATTGACCGCGCGGAAGGCGGCACCGAGGTGCGCCTCGGTGCGCAGGTCGACCGGCACGTACTCGTAGGCGATGCCCTTCAGGTTCAGCGCGATGCGCAGCCGGTGCGAAGTGCCGCTGCGGAAGAAGTTGTAGAGCTTCATCGGCGTGCTCCCGCTCAGTCCCGCGCGAGGCAGTTGTCGGCGTTCCAGCCGTACAGCCACGCCATCGCGTCGTAGAAGCGCTCCTGCGAGCGGCCCTTCCACAAGTCGTTGCGCACCAGGCGCTCGACACCCTTGGCGTGGTAGAGGCGACCCATCTCGCGCGACGACAGCACGATGCGCGCGGTGCGCGCGACGCGCGAACGCTGGTACAGCTCGAAGGCCTTGCCGAAGTCGTTGTCATGCACGCGCAGCGCCTCGCCGAGCGTCACCGCGTCTTCCATCGCCATGCAGGCGCCTTGCGCCATGTACTGGGTGGTCGGGTGGGCAGCGTCGCCGAGCAGCGTCGCGCGGCCGAAGGTCCATTGCGCGATCGGCTCGCGGTCGGCGGTGGCCCAGCGCTTCCAGCTCCTGGGCAGCTCGATCAGCTGGCGCGCGCGCGGGCAGATGCCCTGGAAGTAGCTCTGCACCTCCTCCTTGCTGCCTTCGGTGACGCCCCATTCCTCCGGCTCGCGGCTGTGGAAGGTCACCACGACGTTGTACTGCTCGCCGCCGCGCAGCGGGTAATGCACGAGGTGGCAGTTCGGCCCCGCCCACAGGCTGGCGGCGTTCCACTGCAGGTCCGCGGGGAAGTCCTGCTTGTCGACGACGGCGCGGTACACCACGTGGCCGGTGACGCGGGCCGGGTCGCCGACGAACTGCTCGCGCACCACCGACTTCACGCCGTCGGCGCCGATCAGCGCGACACCCCGGTGGGCGTTGCCGTGCTGGTCATGGACGGTGACGCCTTGGGCGTCCTGCTCGACGCGCTCGACGCGGGTCGAGGTCAGGAACTCGACGCGGCCGGTCTCCTGCGCGCCCTCGAGCAGCGACAGATGCACGTCGACGCGGTGGATCACCGCGTAGGGGTTGCCGAAGCGCCTGCGGAAGGCTTCGCCCGTTTCGATGCGGCCGATGAGCGTCGCGTCGATCGCGTCGTGCATCACCATGTAGTCGGTATACACCGCGCGAGCGCGCGCCTTGTCGCCGACGCCGAGCGCGTCGAAGGCGTGAAAGGCGTTGGGGCCGAGCTGGATGCCGGCGCCGATCTCGCCGATTTCGGGCGCCTGCTCGAGCACCTTGACCGAGAAGCCGCGGCGCACCAATGCCAGCGCGGCCGCCAGTCCGCCGATGCCGCCGCCGGCGACGATCACGGGAAGTTGCTGTGTCATGTCTGTCTCCTCCTGGGCTTGCGACCGGGCAGCGGGCCAAGACGCCGCGCCGCCCGCGCGGTTCATTCGGGCGCGCCGATGGTCAGCGCAATCTCGCCGACGCGCTCGATGTGGCCGGTCAGGCGGTCACCCGGCTTGACCGCGCCGACGCCTTCCGGCGTGCCGGTGAAGATCAGGTCGCCGGGCTCGAGGTGGTAGAACTTCGACAGGTCGGCGATCAGCTCCGGGATGCTCCAGATCAGCTGCGCGAGGTCGGCCGACTGGCGCGTCTGGCCATTGACCTCGAGGCGGATCGCGCCGCGCGTCAGCACGCCGAGCTCGCCAGCCGGCACGACGTCGCCGCACACCGCGGAGCGCTCGAAGTCCTTGCCGAGGTCCCACGGGCGGCCCTGCTCGCGGGCGACGAGCTGCAGGTCGCGGCGCGTCATGTCGAGGCCGGCGGCATAGCCGTAGATGAGATGCGGGGCGTCCGCTTCGGCGACGCGGAAACCGGACGCACCGATCGCGACGACGAGCTCCATTTCGTGGTGGTAGTTCGCGGTGCCGGTCGGGTAGGGGACGGTCGCGCCGGATTCGACCAGCGTCGAGGCGGCCTTGGTGAAATAGAACGGCCGCGCATTGGCCTTGTCGACCGGCACGCCCATCTCGACCGCATGGGCGTGGTAGTTGCGGCCGACGCAGAAGATGCGATTGACCGGATAGCGGGCGTCGCTGCCGCGCACCGGCAGCGAATGCACCGGCGGCGGGTTCCACAGGTAAGTGGCCTGGGTCATGGGTTTTCTCTCTGCGTGGGGTTGGGGGATCAGTCGCGCACTTCGTAGACGCCGAGCTTCTTGTGCAGCGGCGTCTCGTCGGCGATGAAGACGAAGGCCGGCGTGTCGGTGGAGCGGTTCTTCAGCGTCACCGGCTCGTAGCCGGGTGCGCAGCAGGTGTCGGCCTCGGCGAGCGTGAACACGCTGCCGGCCACGCCGACCTCGCTGCCGCCTTCGATCTGGTGGAACACCATCGCCGGCGAGCGCGCGGGCAGGCGCAGGGTTTCGCCGGGGCGCAGCATCAGCGCCGAGAAGCCGAGGATCGCCTGGCAGTCGCTGCCGGTCTCCGGGTTCACGTAGGCGACCTGCACCGCGTCGAGCTCCGGGCGGCTGGCGGCGAGTGCGACGAGCGCGGCACGCACCTCGGCCCACGGATAGCGCAGCATCGGGTAGCGTCGATCCGCACGCGCGAAGACGGGAGAGGGGACGACGCCGCCGTGCAGGTAGCCTCTCTCGGTCGCCTCGGCGGTGACCGTCTGCGCCTTGCCTTCGGTGACGTAGGACGCCTCCATGTAATACACCAGCGGCAGGTCGAGCACGTCGAGCCACACCACGGGGTCGCTGCCGTCATGGCCGTGCTCGTGCCACAGCCCCGTCGGCGTCAGGATCAGGTCGCCGCGCCGCATCGGGCATTTTTCGCCATCGACGGTGGTGTATGCGCCTTCGCCCTCGACGATCATGCGCACGGCGTTGGGGGTGTGGCGGTGCGCGGGCGCCCACTCGCCCGGCAGCAGGAGCTGCATGCCGAGGTAGATCGACGCGCTCGCCTGCATCTTTTCGATCCCGTGGCCGGGGTTCGCGAGCACCAGCACGCGGCGCTCGGCCTTCTCGATCGGGGTGAGCTCGCCGGCCTGCATCAGCAGCGGGCGCAAGTCTTCGAACGGCCAGTGCACCGGCTCGGTGCGGCGTGCCGGCTTGCCCGGCGGCAATACCGCGCGCAGGCTGGGCCACAGCGGCACCAGGTTGCGGGCGGTGAGCGCCTCGCGGTAAGGCTTGGGCAAATCCTCGAGGGTGCCGAGTTCCTGCATGGCTTCCATTCCTCCATCGGGTCGGTCGCCGCCCGTGCCCGGCGCAAAAAATATTGATGCACCTCAAGGCGGGCGGTGTTGTGTTGTGATGCGCGCACTGTATCGGCCGTGATGTATTCGGTCTAGACAATGCATGGAATAATGTGATTTCGAATTTCGAATAAAGCTGCGTGATGAGCACGCCCGACCTGCGTCACCTGATGGTGTTCGACGCGATCTACAAGACGCGCAGCGTCAGCCGCGCCGCCGAGGCGCTCGAGCTCGGCCAGCCGGCGGTCAGCGTGGCGCTGGGCCGGCTGCGCGAGCACTACGGCGACACGCTGTTCGTACGCACCGCATCGGGGATGGCGCCGACGCCGCTCGCCGAGGAGCTGGCCGGGCCGATCCGCAGCGCGCTCGACGCGCTCGATGCGGCGCTCGGCCACCGCAGCGCCTTCGATCCGGCACGCTCGCGGCGCACGTTCCGGCTGTGCATGACCGACATCACGCATCTGGTGCTGCTGCCACGTCTGTGGCGTCGGCTGCGCACGGTGGCACCGGACATCCGCGTCGAGATCGCACCGCTATCCGACGACACCGGGCGCATGCTCGAGGCGGGCGAGGCCGACCTGGCGATCGGTTTCATCCCGAGCCTCGAGGCCGGTTTCTACCAGCAGGCACTGTTTCGCCAGCAGTACGTGTGCCTGGCGAGCGCCGATCACCCGCGCATTCGCGGCGGTCTCACGCGCGCGCAGTTCGAGGCCGAGGATCACGCCGTGTTCGGCATCGCCGGCACCGGACACCTCCTCATCGAGCAGGAGATCGCGAAGCAGGGGATAGACCGGCGCATCGTGCTCGATATTCCGAACTTTCTCGGGGCGGCCTTCGTCGTCGAGCGCACCGATCTCCTGATGACCATCCCGCGCCGACTCGGCGAGCTACTGCGCGGGCGTGGTGAATTCAGCATTTTTCGGTTGCCGTTTCCGCTGCCCGAGTTCGTCGTCAAGCAGCACTGGCATGCACGCTTTCACGACGATCCGGGCAATCGCTGGCTGCGCGGGCTGGTGTTCGAGCTGCTATCGGAAGGAGGCGGATCGGGCGGCGGTTGACTCCCCCGGGCGGCGCCTCAGGCGCTATCCGGGTGAGTCCGCCCATCGATCGCATCCGGGGCGCCGATCGGCCGCGAGCGAGGCCGGCGGCGAGATGCGTTCATGCGGTCGGCGACACGCCGCGCCCGATCGCCGGACACGGCGGGTCGCCGCTGCGATCCGCAAACGGATATGGCCACTCGTCGTTGCGCACATTGAACAGCATCGCGACCAGCGTGCGCAGCCAGCGGTTGCGCGGGTCGTGGTGATAGCTGCGATGCCAGTGCTGGAACAGCGGAATCGGCGGCAGCGCGAGCGGCGGCTCGACCATGCGCACATTGGCGCCGATGCGCGAGAAGTAGTGTCCGATCGCGTGCGGCAGCGTCACGATCAGGTCCGACTGGCCGATCACCGTCGGAATGCTCATGAAATGGGGCGTGCGCAGCACGATGCGCCGCTCGATGCGATGGCGCTCGAGGTAGGTCTCAAAGATCTCCTGGCTGCGGCCTTCGGCGCGGATCACCGCGTGGCCGAGCTCGAGGAACTGCTCTAGCGTCAGGCGGTCGCCCCGCAGCGGATGGTCGGCGCGCAGCAGGCACACGAAGCGGTGGGTGAAGAGGTGCTGCTGGCGGAATGCCGCCGAGTCGAGGTCCGGAAAGTAGCCGACCGCCAGGTCGATGTCGCCGCGTTCCATCCCTTCCTCGATCTGGGGCGGCGACAGCGCAACCGAACGCACCCCGGCACGGGGCGCCTGGCGCCGTACGCTGGCGAGGATCTTGGGCAGGAACACCATCTCGCCGACGTCGGACAGCGCAAACGTGAAGGTCCCCGAGGTCGTCGCGGGCTCGAAAGTCGCCTCGCACAGCATCTCGGCTTCGATCTGGCTCAGCACCTCGCGCGCGCTGGCGGCCAGCGCATGCGTGCGCGCAGTCGGAGAGACGCCGGCGGTGGTCTTCACGAACAGCGGCTCGCCGAAGCTGCGCCGCAGCTTGCCCAGCGCCGTGCTGACGGTCGGCTGGCTGACGCCGAGCGCCTGGGCGGCACGGCTGACGCTGCGCGCGTCATAGACGGCCACCAGCACCCGCAGCAGGTTGAGATCGAACTCCTTCATCGCGCGTTATTTTAAAAACCGATAACGGTAATCGGCGGATTGCTATTGTGCGGCCGGATGGGCGGGCGTGTAATGCCCCCACAACAAAAATGTTTGATGAATCGATAAGGAGGGTGAATGGAGACGCCGACCATGAGTATTGCCGGCTGTGCCGCCGATCGCGGGCGAGCGATCGCGCGCGCGAGGTCGTCGGTTGTGACAAGGCGCACGCGGGCGGGCGCGGCATGAACGCGGCGGAACTGTTGCTTGCCGGCGAGCCGGATGCCATTGCGCTGATCGAAGGCGACGACAGCCTTGCTTACGGCGATCTGCGTACGCGCGTGATGCGTGCCGGGTCCGTATGGAATGCGCGCGGCGTCACGCCGGGTGCGCGCGTGGTGATCGCGATGCGCGACGGCATCGACTGGGTGGCGGCGTTCCTCGGCCTCGTATGGACCGGTGCGCTGCCGATCGCGGTGAGCTCGAAGGCGCCGGTCGCGCAGCTGCGCGACCTGGTGACCGACTCGGGCGCGGTGGCGCTGCTGCTCGAGGACGAGGTGGCCGACGAATTCGGCGGACCGGCGGCGATTGCACGCGGGGCTTGGCGTGCGCAGGTCGACGCGGCGGCGGCCGATGCCGCGCTGTTCGCCGCCGGCGACGACGAACCAGCCTTTCTGCTGTACTCGTCGGGCACTACCGGCAAACCCAAGGGCATCGTCCATGCGCATCGCGCCGTGCGCCATGCCCACGTGTTCGCGCGTGACATCCTCGGTGCGAGCGCGCAGGACCGCTTCTACTCGACCTCCAAGCTGTTCTTCGCCTATCCGCTCGCCAACGCGCTGTTCGCGGGGCTGCGGCTCGGCGCGACCGTCGTGCTCGACCCGGAGTGGCCCAATCCCGAGCATGTGGCCGAGCTGGTGCGGCGCCACACGCCGACGCTGCTCTTCAGCGTGCCGACGCTGTACCGGCGCATGGTCGAGGCGGGCGTGGCGTTCCCGTCCGTCCGCGCCGCGGTTTCGGCCGGCGAGGCCTGTCCGCCGCCGCTCGCCGAGGCCTGGCGCGAACATACCGGCATCGCGCTGGTGAATGGCTACGGGACGACCGAGACGCTGTCGCTGATGCTGTATCGCAGCGAACAGATGGCAGGCGTGGCGGCGACGCCGCTGACCCGGGTCGACGTCGATGGCGATTCGGCGGGCGAGCACAACGCGGTCCGCCTGTGGTTCTCGCATCCGGCCGTGGCGCTGGGCTATTCGCGCGAGGTCCTGCACGACAGCGCACGTTTCGGCGAGCACGGGTTCTCGCCCGGCGACGTGTTCCGCCCGGCCGACGAACCGGGACAATGGACGTTTGCCGGGCGTTCGGACCAGCTGCTGAAAGTCTTCGGTCGCTGGGTCGACACCGTGGCGGTCGAGAACCGCCTGCAGGAGAGCCTGCAGCCCCATGTGCGCGAGGCGTGCATCGTGCCGTGCGGCACCGACAGCGAGGACACCACCTGTCTGCACCTGTTCGTCGTGCCCGCGGCCGCGAGCACCGAGGCCGAGCTGCAGGCGACCCTGACCGCCGCGATGACCGGCTTGCCGACCTACCAGCGGCCGGCCGAAGTGCATGTGGTCAGCGAGTTTCCGCGCACCGAAACCGGCAAGCTTCGCCGTGGCGAGCTCGCGGCGTTGACGAAGGGCAACTGTAGCGCCGATGTTCGTTGACTCACGACGCATTCGATTGCAGCATTGGTGCACTCTACTGCATTGCCAGGATTTATAGTGCAGTGCCGTGGGCGTGGGTTCAGAGCCCCCAGGCGATGCAGTATCGGGCGGCATGCGTCAGGCCTGGACGAGGCCAGCTCCGCCCTGTTTCATCCCGGCATCGGTCACCAGCTCCGATCGGTGCGCACCAGTCATCCGGCAACCGTGCTCCAGGCGCGGTTGCCGGACGAGGCAGTACGGGCATGGGCCTTGGTTGCCGAGCGTGGCAGCCGTCGTTCGTGCCCGATTCAAAACACAATATCAGGAGACGATCATGTTGAAGCCCAGGATGTTTCTGCGCGGCCTGGCCGCATCGCTGTGCCTGGCCGCGGCTCTGCCGGCCGCGGCCGAGCAGGTCACGCTGCGGGTACACCACTTCCTGCCCACCGGTTCGACGGCGCACGCGAAGTTCATCACGCCGTGGTGTGACAAGATCAACAGCGAGTCGGCCGGCCGGCTGAAGTGCCAGATCTTTCCGGCCATGCAGCTCGGCGGCACGCCGCCGCAGCTGATCGATCAGGCACGCGACGGCATCGCCGACATCGTGTGGACGCTGCCCGGCTACAGCGCCGGCCGCTTCCCGATCGTCGAGGTGTTCGAGCTGCCGTTCATGATGACCACCGCCGAGGCGACCAGCCGCGCGGTGTGGGACTTCGTGCAGGCGCATGACCAGGCCGAGTTCAAGGATGTCAGGCCGCTCGCGTTCCACGTGCATGGCCCCGGCCACTTCTTCATGGCGAGCAAGCCGATCAACGGCCTCGCCGATCTGAGCGGGCTCAAGCTGCGCGCCCCGACGCGGCTCACCAACCTGATGCTGGCCTCGCTCGGCGCCACCCCGGTCGGCATGCCGGTGCCGCAGGTCCCCGAGGCGCTGTCCAAGCGCGTCATCGACGGCGCCATCATTCCGTACGAGGTCGTGCCGGCGGTCAAGGTGCAGGAGCTCACGCGCTATGCGAGCGAGACCGATCCGAACTATCCGGGCCTCTACACCACCGTCTTCGTGTTCGCGATGAACAAGGCCCGTTACGACGGGCTGCCCGACGACCTGAAGAAGGTCATCGATGCGAACAGCGGCGCGGAAACCTCGGCGTGGATCGGCAGCGTCTGGGATGCGGCGGACGGACCGGCACGCCAGAAGGTCGTCGATCGCGGCAATCCGATCAACGTGATCCCGGCTGCCGAGCTCGAGCAGTGGAAGCAGGCGAGCGAGAAGGTCACCGCAGAGTGGCTCCGCGACGTCAAGGCCAAGGGTGCCGACAGCGAGGCGCTGCTCGACGCGGCGCAAAAGCTCATCGCCAAGCATAGCGGCCACTGAGCCGTCGATGCGTCTGTCCGCGCACCGGCCGGTGCGCGGACGCCGCCGCGCACGGCGCGGTTCGGCCGACAAGGGGGACATCCATGGGTGAAGCAGTGGCGCAGGCATTCCTGCGGCCAAAGGGGCCACTCGGCCTTGCGCTCGACCATTCCTGCCGTGCATTCGCACTCGGGGGCGGGCTGGTGCTGGCGGCGATGGCGTTGATGACGGTCGTGAGCGTGATCGGGCGTGCGACCATCGGCACGCCTATCACCGGCGACTTCGAGCTCGTGCAGATGGGCTGTGCGATCTCGGTGGCGATGTTTCTGCCGTTCTGCCAGATGGTGCGCGGGCACATCATCGTCGACTTCTTCACGATCAAGGCGCATCGGCACGTGCTGGCGATCCTCGACACGATCGCCGCGCTGGTGCTGGCGGCGGCCGCGTTTCTGGTGGCGTGGCGCCTTTGGGCAGGCCTGCTCGAGCTGCGCGGCGGCGGTGACAGCTCGATGATTCTGCGCGTGCCGACCTGGTACGCCTATGTGCCGATGGTGCCGTCATTCGTGCTGCTCGGCTTTGCGGCGCTGTACACGGCCTTCGCAAGACTGTACGAGGCGCGCGCATGAGCGGCATACAGATGGGGCTGCTCGCCTTCGGCGTGCTGATCTGCCTGCTCGCGCTGCGCATCCATGTCGCCATCGCGATGCTGGTCACCGGCATCGGCGGCTACGTTGCGCTGATCGGCTGGACGCCGCTGCTCGCCTATCTGAAGACCGCGGCCTATGCCCGCTACTCGGTCTACGATCTCTCGGTGGTGCCGCTGTTCCTGTTGATGGGCCAGTTCGCGCTGCGCGGCGGACTGTCCAAGGGCTTGTTCGATGCCGCCAATGCCTTCATCGGCCACTGGCGCGGCGGCATCGCGATGGGCTCGGTGGGCGCCTGCGCCGGCTTCGGCGCGATCTGCGGCTCGTCGCTCGCAACCGCCACCACCATGGGGCAGGTGGCGCTGCCGGAGCTGCGTCGCCACAAGTATGCGCCGGGGCTCGCGACCGGAGCGCTCGCGGCCGGCGGCACCCTCGGCATCCTGATTCCGCCGTCGGTGGTGCTGGTGATCTACGCGATCCTGACCGAGCAGAACATCGCCAAGCTGTTCCTGGCGGCCTTCGTGCCGGGCATTCTCGCCGCGGTCGGCTACATGATCGCGATCATGGTGTATGTGCGCATCTATCCCGATGCCGGCCCGGCCGGGGAACGGTGCAGCTGGCGCGAACGCTTGCGCGCGCTCGGTCGCGTGTGGCAGGTGGTCGTGATCTTCATCGTCGTGATCGGCGGCATCTATGGCGGCATCTTCACGCCGACCGAAGCGGCCGCGATCGGCGCGATCGCAACCGGCATCGTCGCACTGCATTCGGGTGGGCTGCGGGGACGCGGCTGGCTCGAATGCGTCTACGGCACCGCCCAGGCCACCGGCATGATCTTCCTGATCCTGCTCGGCGCCGACGTGTTGAACGTGTTTCTCGCGCTCACGCAGATGCCGAACGAGCTGGCGAGCTGGGTCACCGGCGCGGGGCTGCCGCCGCTGGCGGTGCTGTTCAGCATCTTCCTGATCCTGCTGCTGCTCGGCTGCATCATGGACAGCCTGTCGATGATCCTGCTGACCGTGCCGATCTTCTTTCCGGTGATCATGGGGCTCGATTTCTTCGGCCTCGACAGCACCGACAAGGCGATCTGGTTCGGCATCATGGCACTGATGGTGGTCGAGATCGGGCTGATCACGCCGCCGGTCGGCATGAACGTCTACATCATCAACAGCCTCGCCCGCGATGTGCCGATGGGCGTCACTTTCCGCGGGGTCGTGCCGTTCCTGCTGTCCGATGCGGTGCGCATCCTGCTGCTGGTGTTCTTCCCGTCCATCAGTCTGGTGCTGGTGCGCTGGTTCGGCTAGGCGGCGGGCGGCCGCCTCGCGTGCCGCCCGAGGACACCGAGCGGAGATTGACGCGCGCGCGCGACTGGACGTAAGATGCAACATCAATGCATCTTTAACTGCGCGGATGGTCCCATGAGCACGCCAACTCCCTCGCCCGACGTCGAAGCGATTCGCACCGCCCTGCGTCAGGTCATCGATCCCGAGGTGGGCGTCAACATCGTCGATCTCGGCCTCGTCTACGGCATCGACGCGACACCCGAAAAGGTGCGCATCACGATGACGATGACTTCACCGGCGTGTCCGATGGCCGACATGATCATCGACGACATCGACGCCGTGCTCGATGCGCTGCTGCCCGAGGGACTGGCCGTCGATGTACAGCTGGTGTGGGATCCGCCCTGGAATCCCGGCATGATGAAGACCGATGCGCGGCGCCACTTCGGCTGGTAGGCTCGCGCCGGTTGTCCTTGCCGGCCTCGCGCGGTGGGGCGGGCGCGAGAACCTTGACCGCGATCACGGTGCCTGGCGCAGTTCCGCGGCATCGTGACGACATCCTGTCCTTTGCATCCGAGTCGCCAATGTTCGACGATCTGCGCCCGCGTGCGCGCCTTCCGATGCTGATTCTCGGCATGTTGTCGCTGGTCGCCGGCGTGCTGGGCGGGCTCGCGCGCTTTGCAGTCGAGGTGCCCAGCGCGGCGGCCGCGCAGGCGGGGCTGCACGGCGCGCTGATGATTTCGGCCTTTTTCGGCACCGTGATCAGCCTCGAGCGCGCGGTTGCGCTCGGCCGCGGCTGGGCCTACGGCGCGCCGCTCGCGTGCGGCGTCGGCGGGCTCGCCGCGCTGCTGGGGCTGCCGCTGTGGTTCGTGCAGACGGCTTTCGTCGGCGGCTCGGCCCTGCTGATTCTGGCCAGCCTGCGCGTCGTCCAGCGCCAGATCGCGCTGTTCACGGTGATGCTCGCGATCGCTGCGCTGTGCTGGCTGATCGGCAATCTCGCATGGCTTGCGAGCGGCAACATCAATGCGGCGGTTTCGTGGTGGCTTGCCTTCCTGGTGCTGACGATCGCCGGCGAGCGGCTCGAGCTGACGCGTTTCCTGCCGGCACGGCCGGCTGCGCCACCGCTGTTCATCGGCGTGACCGCCGTGATCCTGGCCGGTGCGACGATCACCGTGCGCTTCGAAGCGGCCGGACTGGCGATCTTCGCCGCCGGCCTGCTCGCCCTGTCGCTGTGGCTGCTGCGCTACGACATCGCCCGGCACAATGCGCGCCAGCGCGGACTCGCGCAGTTCATCGCGATCTGCCTGCTGTCGGGCTACGCGTGGCTCGCCATCGGGGCCGCCCTCGGGCTGCTCGGCGGCTTCGTGCCCGGGCATGCGCTGCGCGACGCGGCACTCCATGCGATCGCGCTCGGCTTCGTCTTCGCGATGGTCTTCGGTCATGCGCCGATCATCTTCCCGGCCGTCATGCGGGTGAAGATCCCGTACCACCCGGTGTTCTACCTGCCGCTGCTGGCGCTGCACGGCTCGCTGGCGCTGCGCATGGCCGGCACACTGGCCGAATCGTTCCCGCTGCGCCAGCACGGCGCACTGGCGAACGCGGTGGCATTGCTGCTGTTCATCGTCACGATGGTCGCAAGCGTCGTACGCGGTCGCGGCCGGGCAGGGCGCTGACGGTCGTCACGCCGGCGGGTGATCGGTCTTGCAGGCGGCGGCCGTTTTGCCGACCTTGGTTTCGTTTCCACAGGAGGTTGTGATGCAGTTTCCGGATTTTTTCTCTCAGGTGCGCCGTCTGCGCGTGCGCGACCCGCTCGCCGACTTCCTCGGCGCGGCGCGTGACGGTGTGCTCGAGTATGGCTACGACGACGCGGTTAAGCTCGCCGGGCATTCGTGCCCGACCGTCGGCTCGGCGTACATGCTGACCTGCCATGCGCTCGAGGCGCTCTATGCCGGTGAGCTGCCCGAGCGCGGCGGCGTGCGGGTCGCGTTTCGCGACGGCTTGACCGACGGCGTCACCGGCGTCGTCGCGAGCGTCGTGACGCTGCTCACCGGGGCGACGCAGGAGGGCGGCTTCAAGGGACTCGCCGGACAGTTCGTGCGACGCGGGCTGCAGCGCTTCGAGGCCGAGGTGCCGCTCGCGCTGCGCTTCACGCGCGTCGACAACGGCGCGGCGGTCGATGCCGAGGCCGATCTGTCGCGCGTGCCGGCCGATCCGGACATGGCGCCGCTGATGGGCTTGTGCATGCGCGGCGAGGCGAGCGCCGACGAGCGCCGCCGCTTCGGCGTGCTGTGGCAGGAACGTGTGGCACGGATTCTCGTCGACCACGAGAAGGACACCGAGGTGTTCCGCATCGTAGCGGCGCGCTGATCGGGCGTTCGCGCACCACCCGCACGCCGGAGCGTCGGCGTTCGTCGCGGTCAGTGCCGCGGATGCCGTCGCGATTTCCATCATTTGAGGAGCCGACATGCCAGCTCGACTTTCGCTGCAAAAGGACAAGCTCAGGTTCGTCCTGCTCGAAGGCATCCACCAGTCCGCGACCGACGCGTTGGTGGCCGACGGCTATACGCAGATCGATGCCCGCCCGCGCGCGCTGTCCGGCGCCGATCTGATCGAGGCCATCGCTGGCGCGCACTTCGTGGGCATCCGCTCGCGCACACAGCTCACCGAAGCGGTGCTTGCCGAAGCCGACAAGCTGGTGGCGATCGGCTGCTTTTGCATCGGCACGAACCAGGTCGATCTCGATGCGGCCGCCCGGCGCGGCATCCCGGTGTTCAATGCGCCATTCTCGAACACGCGCAGTGTCGCCGAGCTCGTGCTGGCCGAGATCATCATGCTGATGCGCGGCATTCCGGCCAAGAACGCGCTGCTGCATCGCGGCGGATGGATGAAGAGTGCGGCCGACGCGTGGGAGGTGCGCGGCAAGACGCGCGGCATCGTCGGCTACGGTCACATCGGCACCCAGATCGGCGTGCTGGCCGAGCAGCTCGGCATGGCTGTCGCGTTTCACGACATCGAGCCCAAGCTGTCGCTCGGCAATGCGCGCCCGGTCGATTCGCTCGAGCGGCTGCTGGCGACGGCCGACGTCGTGAGCCTGCACGTGCCCGACACGCCGGCGACCCGCAACATGATCGACGCGCGTGCGCTGGCGGCGATGAAGCCGGGCGGCTTCCTGATCAACGCCTCGCGCGGCAAGGTCGTCGATATCGACGCACTGGTCGAGGCGCTGGACAGCGGCCACTTGCGCGGTGCGGCCATCGACGTTTTCCCATCCGAGCCGAAGAGCAACGACGAGCCGTTCGTGTCGCCGCTCACACGCTTCGACAACGTCATCCTGACTCCGCACATCGGCGGCTCGACCGCCGAGGCACAGGCCAATATCGGGCGGGAGGTCGCGGCGAAGCTGATCCGCTACAGCAACAACGGCTCGACGATCTCGGCGGTGAACTTTCCCGAGGTCTCGCTACCCGAGCACGCCGGCATGTGTCGGGTACTGCACATTCACAAGAACGTGCCGGGCATGCTCGCGCGCATCAACGAGCGGTTTTCGGCGGCCGGCATCAACATCGCCGGGCAGTACCTGCAGACCAACGCGCAGGTCGGTTACGTCGTGATCGACGTCGATGCCGCGGCGAGCCAGTTCGCTTTCGACGAACTCAGCGCGATCGAGGGCACGATTCGCTGCCGCATCCTGTACTGACCGCGGTTTGCCACGTGCGCCCCTCACGACGTCGGCAGGTCGGACGGTGCTGTTTCATCGCGGGCGGGCGAGCGGGCAGGGCGGTGCAACGGTGCTGCGCTGCTGAGCGGCGTGAGCGGATGGATCTGATGCAGCGTGCGTGTCTTCGGCGTGCCGAGCAGGTCGGCGAGGGTGACTTCGTCGAGGCTGCCGAGAAACGCTTTCAGCGCATTCGATAGAGCCGATTTCAGCTTGCAGCCCGGATCGAGCAGGCACTTGCTGCCTTCACCGAAGCACTCGACCAGATCCATGTCGCGCTCCATGCGCAGCACCACGTCGCCAATGCGAATCGACGCGGCGCCACGGGCCAGCCGCAGCCCGCCGCCCTTGCCGCGCAGGCCCTGCACGAAGCCTTCCCGCACGAGCTGATTGACGACCTTCATCAGGTGGCTGCGCGAGATCTCGAAGCGTTCGGAGATCTCCGAAATGGTGGCCAGTCGCTCGGTGTTCTCGCCCAGATAGATCAGGACGCGCAGCGCATAGTCGGTATGCTGGGTGATGTGCATCAAGGCTCCTGCGGCACATTGCCGGTTCAATCGTCGATATTCGGACACATTATAGGGGCTGTGATCAAAAGATGCATCACAGTTGACTCTTAAAAAGAGTCAAACTATAGTCATCTTCAGTTTCGCGCTGCCCCCAACCAACCCGACGGAGAATCACGATGCACAGCTGTAGTCTGCCGCAAGCCGGCAACCCGCCCTACCACTTCGACGCCTCGGGCATCGCCAAGCGTTTTCGCCATGCGGCGATCTTCGGCGCCCTGGCCGCGCTGCACCCGGGCGAGACGATGCGCTTTCACAACGACCACGACCCGATTCCGCTGCTGAACCAGATCGCCACGCACTTCGGCGACGCCGTCGAGGTCGTCTATCGCGCACGCGACGAGGACGGCGTCGTGATCGACTTCACCGTGGTTGCGTGAGGGGCGGGCAATGAGACGGGACGAACGACTCATCGAGCTGTCGCGCGAGCACCACACGGCCCTCACGCTGGCGCGGCGCCTGCGCCTCGCGCATGGCTCGAGCGAGGCCCTCGCGGCGGCGGGCGCGTCGGTTCGTTCCCTGCATGCCGAGCTCGAACAGCATTTCGACGAAGAGGAAGTGAGGCTGCTGCCGATTCTGCGCGCCTGTGCGCCGGAGCTGGCCAGCCAGCTGATGCACGAGCACGTCGCGCTGCGCGCGCTGCTCGAGCGCAGCGACGAGGCGGCAGCGCTCGAGCGCCTCGGAACACTGCTCGAGGCCCATGTGCGTTTCGAGGAGCGCGTGATGTTTCCGCGCCTCGAGGACTACTGGCGCGCGTCCGGCGAGCGTGCCGTCATGGCGCCGCCGGCCTGCCGGGCAAGCGACGCAGCAACCCGCGCGCATTTCGGCGAGGGCGTTCGTGCCGAGCACGCCCACCGCAATTCGATCCATGCAAGGTAGCCCGATGGCGATTCTGATCCGCATCGACGAACCCAGGCGCCCGCCCGGCGTGTTGCGCCCGAGCTGGCGCGCTTTTCTGTCCATGGCCTTTCGGCCGTTCTATCTGCTCGCCGCCATCCAGGCCGTACTCTTCATCGGCGCATGGGCCTTCGGCATCGGCGGCACGCAGGCGCTTCCAGGTTTTCTGTGGCACGGCCACGAGATGATCTGGGGCTATGCGGGGGCGATCATCGTGGGCTTTCTGCTCACTGCCGTGGCGACCTGGACCGGACGACCGCCGGTGCGTGGCGCGGTGCTGGGTGGGCTGGCGGCGTTGTGGCTGGGCGCACGCATCGTGCTGCTCGCCGTGCCGTCGTCGAATCTGTGGGGCGGCGCGCTGTCGGTGCTGTTCTTCGTCGCCGCCGCCGTGTTGCTGGCGATACCGGTGGTGCGTACGCGCAATGTGCGCAATTACATCGTGCCGCCCATCCTGCTCGCGTTCGCGGCGGCCGACCTCACTTTCCATCTCGCCGTGGCGGGGCAGCTCGCGCTCGATCCGCGCCATATGCTGCACGTCGGCCTGCTGATCGTCGCGACGGTGATCTTCTTCATGGGACTGCGCGTGATCGCGTTCTTCACCAGCCGCGCACTGCAGATCCCGCAGGTCACCAACGGCCGCGTGGTCACGCAGGTGTCGGTGATCGCGCCGCTGACGATGGCCTTTCTCGTCGCGATCGACGGCCCGGGCGCGCTGATCGCATTGCTCGGCGTGAGCGCCGGTCTGATCAATCTGATACAGCTCGTGCGCTGGTGGCACCCGCAGGTCGCCACGCGTCCGCTGCTGTGGGTGTTGTTTGCCGGTTATGCCTGCACGGCGCTCGGCGTCGCAATGTACGGCCTCGCGCACGCCTGGTGGCCGCAGCTCACCAGCGCCGCGCTGCACGGCGTGGCCGTCGGCGGGGTCGGATTGCTGACCATCGGCATGATGACGCGCACCGCGCTGGGTCACACCGGCCGCGCCCTGGAGGTGCCGTCGCCGCTCGGACTGGCGTTCTGGCTGGTGCTCGCCGCGACCGTGCTGCGCATCGTCGCCGCGTTCCCGTCCGCCCTGGCCGAAGCGGCGCTGATCGCGAGCGGCCTCGCCTTCGCGGCCGGCTTTGCGCTCTTCGCGTACCGTTTCGGCCCGTGGCTGATCCGCCCGCGCGCCGATGGCCAGCCGGGATGAGGGGCGCCGACTTGCCAACTGCGGACACTGATCTACGCTGAAGACGATGTTGCCGGCGGCCGGCACCGCCGGCAAACGCTGGATCCGCATCGCGTATGCGAGCTGAACCACGAGGAGGATCGACATGACCACGATCATCGAAACATGGCATCAGGATCACCAGAATTTCTCGCGACTGCTCGACATGCTCGAAGCCGAGATCCGCCTGTTCAAGGAGGCCCAGGCACCCGACTACGAGCTCATGCTCGACATCATGTATTACATGACCCACTATCCGGACGTCTATCATCATCCCAAGGAAGATCTCGTTTTCGGCAAGGTGGCGGACATGGATCCACAGGCACGCGAAGCAGTGCAGAACCTGCTCGAGCAGCACGTCGTCCTGAAGCAGAGCGGGACGCAGCTGCACGAGGAGCTGCAGGGGATCGTCGATGGTGCGATGCGGCCGCGCGACAGTGTCGAGGCCCCGGCGGCGACCTACATCGGCTTTTTCCGCGAGCACATGCGCAACGAAGAGTCGATGATTCTTCCCCTCGCACGCAAGCTGATGAGTCCCGCGGACTGGGCCGCGATCGAGGCGATCGCACCGACTCGCAGCGACCCGCTGTTCGGAGCCGATGCCATCGGCAGGCGCTACGAGCAGCTGCACCGCCGTATCGTGGCGACGTCAGGCGACTAGCGTCCCGTCGGCCCGGCTGCCTTGCGCAGAGCGGGAATCGTCGAAGCAGCGAAGGAGGGCGTGATGAGGCCGTCGACCCGCCCGGTCTTTCTCGACCTGTCGAAAATCCGCTTTCCGATCGGCGCCGTGGCGTCGATCCTGCATCGCGTGGCGGGCGTGCTGCTCGCGCTGACGCTGCCGTTGCTGGTCTTCGCGCTCGAGCGCAGCGTCGCGAGCGAGGCGTCGTACGAGTCCCTCCTCGATCTGGCCGGCGGGCCGCTGGCGCTCATCGCATCGTCGGTGCTGTGCTGGGCGCTCGCCCACCATCTGCTGGCCGGTGTGCGGCATCTGCTGATGGACGTGGGTGTCGGCGCTTCGCTCGCGGTGGCGCGGCGAACGGCCGCTGCGGCACTGGCCGGTGGCGTGGTCCTCGCGCTGCTGCTCGTCGCCTGGGGGCTCTGGTGAGACTGCTCGGTGGGCAGCGCGCCTGGATCGTTCAGCGGCTCAGTGCGCTCTATCTGCTGCTGTGCGTCGTTGGCGGTGCAGCCTGGCTGCTGCTGTACGGCAGACCGGGCTTCGAGGGCTGGCGCGGCTTCGTCGCGCATCCGGCCGGTGCGCTGGCGCTGCTGCTGTTCTATACGGCGTTGTTCGCGCACGCCTGGGTCGGGCTGCGCGACGTCGTTCTCGACTACGTGCATCCGTTCGGGCTGCGTGCGGGCGTGCTTGCGCTGGTCGCGGGCGGATTGCTGGCGCTCGAGGGGTGGACGGTGCTCGTGCTGGCCGGGGCGCACAGCGTCGGAAATTGAGGGAGCGAGGCATGCGACTGTCGGTGTACCGATTCAACCCCGAAGCCGGGACCGCGCCGTTCATGCAGGACTACGAGGTGCCGCTCCAGCACGGCGACAAGATGCTGCTCGACGTGCTGGTGCGGCTGAAGGCAGCGGATGACAGCTTGTCGTTCCGGCGGTCCTGCCGCGAGGGAATCTGCGGCTCCGATGCGATGAACATCAACGGCCGCAACGGACTCGCGTGCATCACGCCGATCGCGGACCTGCGCGAGCCGGTCACTCTGCGACCCTTGCCCGGCTTTCCCGTCATTCGCGATCTGGTCGTCGATATGTCGCAGTTCTTCGCCCACTATCGGGCGGTCACGCCCTACCTGATCAACGACGACCCGGTGCCTGCGCGCGAGCGCCTGCAGTCGCCCGAGCAGCGGGCCGAGCTCGACGGCTTGTGGGAGTGCATCCTGTGCGGCTGCTGCAGCGGGTTCTGTCCGTCCTACTGGTGGAATCCGGACAAGTTTCTGGGGCCGGCGGCGCTGCTGCAGGGATATCGTTTCATCGCGGACAGCCGCGACACCGCGACGGCTGCGCGGCTGGAGTTTCTCGACGACGTATACCGGCTGTATCGCTGCCGGTCGATCATGAACTGCACCGAGGTATGTCCGAAGCACCTGAGCCCGTCACACGCGATCGAGCGCATTCGTCTGAAGCTCACGAAGCACTCGCTATGATGACGCATCGGTTCCGGTGCCGATCGCACGGGACAGGTCGGACGGCGCAGGCACGGGTTTACACGACATGACGAAACAGGAAACGCGATGGCTCTCAAACATGCAACATCCGGTGAAATCCTCGACGTCGCCCCGCTCGGCGAGAGGGTGGCGAATACGCCGTCCAGCACACTGGTGCGTGCGGATCACTTCGAAGTGTTCCGCATGGTTCTGCCGGCCGGCAAGGCCACGCCGATGCACGAGGCGAGCGGCTTGATCACGATTCAGTGCCTCGAAGGCCGTGTCGAGCTCGAGGCCCACGACTGCACGCAGGTGCTGAACGCGGGCCAGCTCGTCTACCTCGCCGACGCCGAGCCGCATGCGGTGCGGGCCATCGAGGACAGCTCGCTGCTGATCACGATATTGCTTCACCGTCAGTAGCCGAGGCGGCACGCCCGCAACTTGCTTCCGCACGAATCGTGCGGACCCAAGCTGCGGAGCCGGCGGGTTTGCGATTCAGGCGTCGGGCGGCTGGCCGAGACCGTGCTCGACGGCGTAGACGGCCGCCTGCACGCGGCTCGAGAGCTTGAGCTTGCGCAGCAGGTTCTGCACGTGGATCTTCACCGTGCTCTCGGCAACCTCGAGATTGCGGGCAATTTCCTTGTTGCTTTGACCGAGGGCGATACAGCCGAGGATCTCGCGTTCGCGCGGCGTGAGCTTGTCGAGCTCGCTGGAGGAGGGGGGCGCCGGGGCCGGCTTCGGCGCGCCGCTGCGCACACCCTTCAGCAGCGCCCCCATCATCTGCGGCGAGATCACCGACTCGCCCTGGGCGGCGCTGCGCACTGCCGCGACCAGCGACTCGGCGGCGATGTTCTTGAGCAGGTAGCCGCAGGCGCCGGCGCGCAGCGTCTCGAGCAGATCGTCCTCTTCCTCCGAGACCGTCAGCATCAGCACGTGCGATTGCGGGGTTTCCTCGGCGATCATGCGGGCCGCCTCGCGGCCCGACAGCCCCGGCATGTGAAGGTCGAGCAGCACCACGTCGGGTTGCAGCTGGCCGGCACGCTTGACCGCCTCCATGCCGTCGCCGGCCTCGCCGACGATCTGGAACTCCGGGTGGCGCTGCAGCAGCGAGCGGATGCCGCTGCGAAACAGCGCGTGATCATCGACCAGGAGGACACGGATCGGTTCAGACATCGATGGGTTCCTTGTGTTTGCGGGCGAGTTCGAGGCGGATCTCGGTGCCTTTGGCCGGCGCCGAGCGCACGGCGACCTGCGCGCCGACCCGCAAGGCGCGTTCGCGCATGATCTGCAGGCCGATATGTCCCTGCCGGTCGTCGGGCGGCAGTTCGTCCTCCAGGAAACCGACGCCGTCGTCGCGCACGGTCACGCTCAAACCGTCGAGCGAGCGGCGCAGCCGCACCGTCACGGTGTGCGCATTGGCATGCTTGCGGATGTTCGAGAAGGCTTCCTGCACGATGTAGAGCAGTTGCGACTCGGTTTCGGGATCGAGCGCCGGCCCTTCGCCCTGGACGTCGAAGTCGGTCGCCAGTCCGGTCTGCTCGGCCAGCCGGCGCAGCGCCGCCTCGATGGCGGTGTCGAGATCCTGGTGCGTGACGCGCGTGCGAAAATGCACGAGCAGCTCGCGCACGTCCTCATAGCTCTCCTGAACCGCCTGGCGCACCATCTGCAGGATGTCGCGCATCTCCGCGGCGTCGCCGCGTTCGAGCGCGTACTCGAGCATCTGCACCTGCAGGTTGATGAAGGCCAGCGCCTGCGCGATCGAATCGTGCAGCTCGCGTGCGAGCAGGGTGCGTTCTTCGGAGACCGCCAACTCGCGGTCGCTCGCCTGCAGGCGCAGGTTGTCGATGGCCGTGCCGAGCTGCTGCCCGAGCGACTCGAGCAACTGCCGGTCCGATTCGCCGAAGTTGCGCGCCTCCCGGAAATACAGGTTGAAGATGCCGATCGGGCGCTTGTTGACGGTGATCGTGGTGGCCGACACGGCTTGAAATCCGGCGCGCCGGCACGTGTCCAGCGTCATCGCCGCGTTCGGCATGTCGGGTTCCATGAACAGCGTCACGTTGCGCTGCACGGCGGTGCCGCACATGCATTCGGTACAGGCGAGGATGGCCTCGCGGTCGACGAAGGTTTCGTCGAGCCCCTCGCAGATCGTCAGGCACAGGTTCTTGCCGCTGCTGTCGAGCAGCCGCACCGAGCCGGCCGAAGCGCCGAGCATCGACTGCACGCGCCGCACGAAGCCGCGGCACAGGCTGTCGGTATCGCCCGGCTCGTGCAGGAAGCCGCTGATCGTGTACAGGATCTCGAGCTCGCGGTTTTTCGCGGTGAGCGTGCGCGTCTTCTCCTCGACGCGGTGCTCCAGCGTCGCATAGAGCTCCTGCAGGTGGGCGGCCATGCGGTTGAAGCCTTCGGAGAGCTCGCCGAACTCGTCCTTGGCCAGCACCGCGACGCGCGCGCCGAAGTCCTCGGCTTCCATGCGCCGCATCCCTTCGCTGAGCCGCGACACCGGCCGGATCACGAGGGCGAAGAAGTAGCGGATCAGGACCACCGTGCCGATGATCGCAAGCACGATCAGCAGGACCTGCGAGCTGCGCAGGATCTGGATGTCCTTGACATGGTTGCGCTCGATCCGGAACACGAGCTCGTTGACGCCGTCGACGAACCGCCGGACCGTCGCGTCGAAGGTCGGCGTCATCGTCGCCCGCAGCCGCGCGGGATCGGGATCGCCCGCGAGCGTGGTCAGCAGCGGCTGCATGCGCAGATGCCAGTCGTCGTAGAGCACGCGAAACTCGCCGGGAATGTCGTCGGCCTGCGGTATGAAGAGCGGACGCACCGGATCGCCCGTTGCCAGCCGCGACAGGATGATCTCGAACTCCTCGAGCTCCTGGAGCAACTGCTGGCCGAAGCGCCCGGGATCGGCCATCTCGCGATCGGAGCGTGCCAGGAGATAGGCGATGCGGTAGGTGCGGATGCGCAGGCTGCCGGTGTCGTTGATCGCCGCGGCCGCCCCCTCGAGTTTCCATGACACCGACAACGTGAGCCCGATCGCGCTGAGCGCGACCATGAAGAATGCCACGAGGATGCCGATGATCTTGGTGGACAGCCGGCGTCCGGCACCGGCCAGAGACCACGAGCGGGCAAGCTCGGACCAGGCCTGTTTCATTGCGTGCGTCCGGTGCAGGCAGCCGGCGCCGGTGCCGAGGTTCCGGCATGCGCCGACACCGGGTCGAGCGTGAAGATCCGATCAGGCATCTTGTGCGACAAAGGGCTCGAGCGAGGACGGCAGCAGGGGAGGCGGCGGACTTGCATGACGATTCAGGGTCGACGACGGGCGCACGAGGACCCGCCCATGCCGGGGCGAATCGGGCATGGCACAGGCGGGCGAACCGGACGACTTTAAGAGCCGCGCCCTCCGATGCACCTTGACAACTGTCAATCCGCTGCCGTTGCACGGCGTCCGGCGCCTGCGCGCCATGCGGATGGACCAGGCGGCGAGCGTCAGGCGGGCTGCGTCGAGCCGCTGTCGTTTTCGATCATGCTCACCAGGCCGTCGCGATCCTGAATGCGGATCCGGCGTCCGGTGACGCGGAGCAGACCGGCGTCGCGCATGCGACGCAGCACCCGCGACAGGCTCTCCTGCGACAGGTTCAGCAGCGACGCGATGGTCCCCTTCGGTGCAGGCAGGATCACCTGATCGTCGCTGCGCGACGAGCGCTCCTGCAGCTCGAGCAGGTACGCGGCCACGCGGACGTTCGCGGCGCTCGGCGACGTGCAGCTGATGCTGTCGATCAGGCGCTGCGTGCGGGCCGCCACGGCGGTGAGCATGCGCAGCGAGAGCTGGTGGTCCTTGGCGACGGCCGCCAGCACGCGGTTGCGGCTGATGTGGATGAGGTCGGTCGGGGTGATGGCCTGCGTCCAGGTCCGGTAGGCTGCGCCGGTAAACACGCCGATCTCGCCGAACATGTTGCCGGCCTCGAACAGCTCGACCACCCGCGGACGATTGTTCGGTCCGAGCGAGAGCAGCTTGACGCTGCCGGAGGCGACGAAGAACAGGCCGGTCGGCTGCGAATCGCGCTCGAACACGGTCGCACCACGCTCGATATGCAGACGTTCGGCCCCGCCGACGAGCAAGGCCATCGCTTCGGGAGAGACGTCTTGCAGGATCGGCATTTCGGCCAGATCGGGATGCAGCGCGCGCGGTGCAAGCGGCGAAGCGGCGCGCTCGGCGAGAATGGCTTCGAATTGCAGGTTCGGTTCGGCGTGGCCCATGATCGACAACCCCTGAAAGTGACGGTACGCTGCGCCTGCAGCCCGGACGAGAGGCGCGAGTCCGTCGTATTTCGTTGCGCCAGCGCTACCGGGCACCCGACGAGACGTGCTGGCCCCGTGGCAAGGGCGGGCGCGGACGCGGTGTGTTTTTCGAAAGCGCCGGGTCCGGATGATCGAATCCTAGGGCAGCCCCCGTAAGCGCACCATTCTCCGGATGGTCAGGGAGATACTCCTAAAGAACTAGACTGCATCCGGCACTCGTTCGGTCCTCGCAAATGCGGGGGACGACCGACCGCAGGCGACCTCGGCATGCGGGTTCCCGCCGGCGGCGGGAAAGCGAATTGCGCCCGCAATTGGCGGCCGCTTGGACGATCACCGCGCCGGAGCACGGGCGATCGACGGACTGCCATGTGAGGGTCACGCGGCCCGTCGGGCAGCCGCCGGGGCATCCCCGACTTCGCCCGACGGCCGACGGATCCGGTACCAGCGGATCCGCCGTGACGCTCAGTAGACGTCCTTCTGCGTGTTGTACACGTTGAACTTGCCGGTCGGCGTGACGAGCTTCGGATCCTTGATCACGGCCTTGAGCTTGCGCGTCTTGTCATCGACGATGACGATCGCCGACTGGTGGTTGGTCGCGCTCCAGACGGAGAACCACACCTCGTCGCCGGCCTTGTTGTACTCCGGCTGCACGACGCGCTTGGCGCCTTCGCCGACGTCCGCCCACTCGCCGATCGGCAGGACCTCGAAGCCCTTGTCGAGGTTGTTGATGTCGAACACCGCGATGCTCTGGCTGATGCCGGTGTCCGGATTCAGCGTCGTGTCCACCCACAGGTTGGTGGAGTTGGGATGGGTCTTGATGAACAGCGAGCCGCCGCCCTGGCCGTTCAGCGTCTGCACGACCTTCCAGGCGTTGTCCGGATGCTTCTCCGGATCGGTGCCGATCAGGCTGATTGTCTCGTCGCCGAGGTGGCTGGTGGCCCACACCGGTCCAAACTGCGGATGGACGAAGTTCGCGCCGCGACCCGGGTGCGGGATCTTGCCGACATCGACCAGTGCCGCGAGCTTGCCCTCGACGGTATCGACGACCGCGATCTTGTTCTCCTGGTTCGCAGCCATCATCAGATAGCGGCCCGAAGCCTCCCAGCCGCCGTCGTGCAGGAAGCGTGCCGCGGCCACCTCGGTGAGCTTCAGGTTGTCGAGGTCCGAATAGTCGGCCAGCAAGACCTTGCCGGTTTCCTTGACGTTGACGACGAACTCGGGCTTGTGGTGGTTCGCGACGATCGCGGCCACGCGCGGCTCGGGATGATATTCCTGCGTGTCGACCGTCATGCCGCGCGTGCCGACGATCTTGAGCGGCTCGAGCGTGTCGCCGTCCATGATCACGAACTGCGGCGGCCAGTAGGTGCCGGCGACCGCGAACTTGTCCTCGAAGCCCTTGAACTTGGAGGTCTCGACCGAGCGGGCCTCGAGGCCGACCTTGATCGTCGCGACGACGCTCGGCTCTTCCATCCACAGGTCGATCATGTCCACCTTGGCGTCACGGCCGATCACCAAGAGATAGCGGCCCGAAGCCGACATGCGCGAGATATGCACCGCGTAGCCGGTCGGGATGATCTTGACGATCTCCTTGCTGTCGCCGTCGATCAGCGCGATCTCGCCGCTGTCGCGCAGCGTGACCGAGAACAGGTTCTCGAGGTTCAGCCCGTTCATCTGCTTGGTCGGGCGCTTCTCGGGCGGCACGACGACCGTCCACGCAGCCTTCATCTGCTCCAGGCCGAACTCGGGCGGTGTCGGCGGCTCGTGCTGCAGGAAGCGCGCCATGATGTCGATGTCCTGCTCGGTGAGCTCGCCGGAGGTGCCCCAGTTCGGCATGCCCTGCGGCGTGCCGTAGTTGATGAACACCTTCAGGTAGTCCGTGCCCTTGGGCAGCGTGATGTCGGGGGTGAGCGGCTTGCCGGTCGCGCCCTTGCGCAACACGCCGTGACAGCCGGCGCAGCGCTCGAAGTAGATCTGCTTGGCACGCACGAACTCCTCGGCGGTGACCGGCGGGGCTCCGGGCGTCAACGTCTGCTGCGTCACGTCGGGCGTGATCGGCACCGGGGCGCCCTTGTAGCGGATGTCCTCTTCGGGCGTGCCCGGATGCACCGGCTTGCCCTGGGCCCATGCCGCGGCCGACAGCATCGACATCGACGCCATCGCGGCGATTCCCACGACGATGGCCTTTCTTGCAAACATCATCTTTCGTTCTCCTTACTTTTTTGCGACAACATCAAAAAAACAACCTCCCTGCAAGCGGTCACACCGCGTCCGATCACGCCGCCGGCCGGCGATCGACCAGCGCGACGACGGCGGTCGCATTCTGGTCCTTGACCTGCTCGCGACGCTGCTCGCGGCGCTTGCGCCGGTCGACCAAGGCCACGCACGCCTTGTCGTTGTAGTACACGACCTGGCAGTCCAGGCAGTGGTGACATTCGTTGGCGTTGATTTCGCCGGTCGGCCGGATCGCGCGGACCGAACAGCGGCTGGCGCATCCCTGGCACGGCTTGCCGCATTCGCGACGGCGCCGCAGCCACCAGTCGAACACGCGGAAATGCCCCGGAATGGCGAGCGCGGCGCCGAGCGGACACAGGTACTTGCAGTAGAACTTGCGGTTGAACAGCGACAGCACGACCAGCGCCAGCGCATAGGTCACGAACGGCCACTCGCGATCGAAACGCATCGAGATCGCGGTCTTGAAGGGTTCGACCTCGGCGTACACCGCGGCTTCGGCGAGGGACTGCAGCGACAGGCCGAACAACACCACGAGGATCACGTATTTGAGCGCCAGCAGGCGCTCGTGCACGGCGTCGCTGAACTCCCACACCGGCAGCTTCAAGCGGCGCGACACGTGCAGCATCAGCTCCTGGAGTGCGCCGAACGGACACAGCCAGCCGCAATACACGCCCCGTCCCCACAGCAGCAGGGTCACCGCGACGAAGGACCACAGGATGAACAGCATCGGGTCGAGCAGGAAGTTCTCCCAGCGAAACTCGTGCGTGATCGCGTTGACGAAGGTCAGCACGTTGACCACCGACAGTTGTGCGAGACCCCACCAGCCGATGAAGAACAGCGTGTAGAGCATGAAACCGTTGCGCACCCAGGTCAGCGTGCGTGGGCGGCGTGCGAGCCAGTCCTGGAAGATCAGGATGAACGACAGCACCGCAAGGCCGAGCAGCAGCACGCCGATCTCGAAGGCACGGTCGTGCCACACGGCGACCCACATCGGCACCTCGCCCGGCGCGCTCCAGCGACCGGTCATCGCGTCCGCGAGCGAGCGCAGGCTCGGCGCGGCGTCGAAGGCCCGGACCGCATGGCGGTCGAAGCCCGCTGACACGGCGGGATCGCCCAAAGATCCCGATGCGATCGACGGGTCGGATCCGGTCGTGCCGAGTGGCGTGCGCTTGTCGCCCGACTCCGCTTCGCCGACCGCTGCAGATGCAGCGCCCGTGGCGGCGCCGCCGGGCGCAACGCTCGACGATTCGCCCGCCTCGGCCACCGCCAGCCCACGTGCCTCGGCCACGTCGCGCGCCGAACGCATCACCGTGGCGTTCTGGACCATCACGGTGATCGTCGCGCCGCTGATGCCGTCTATCGCGAGGTGACCGTCGCGCTCGGCGCCGATGACGATGCGGTCGAACGCCGACTTGCCCGCATACTGCGACGTGTACTGGGCGAGACGCGCCTCGGTGATGCCGACGGCGAGAATCGGCTCTTCGTGCCCGACGATGGACAGTCCGGTGATGCGTGCCTGGGTGTCGATGCCGATCAGCGTGTTGATCGGACGGCCCGAGTAGGCCGGGATGCGCACGACGTCATCGGTGTGGAACACGTAGCCGATCAGCGTGCCGTCGCGATAGACCGGAGCGGCCCGCGGTTCGCCCTCGAAATCGCCGTATTCGTCGGCCTGCGGGAAGAAGCTGCGCACGTGGGTCTCGAACGAGGCAGGCTCGACGCTGCAGGCCGGCCCTGCCACCCACAGCAGGGCCAACACGATGAAACCGAGAATGCGGGCAATTGCCATCGATCGAATCTGGAAGCGTCGGCTCGGGATGAGCCGGGTTGAGCGGACAAGTCCGGCAGATGCCGGGCCCGACGCGATTTTTGATCGATGTTACTTTGGGGCGTGTTGGCTGACGATCGGCCGGACGACCGATGTCCTACGCCGAAAGACCTACTGTCGGCGCGGTTTTGACAGCGCCCGCGGCGGATTTTCGGCCTCGTTGACGGCCGCTTCGGATGGCACCGGGCGGCTGCAAGCCCGGCCCAAGGATGATGGGGGGGCGTGCCGTCGGTCGAAAGAACTATGCCGTGGCGGTGCTCGCCGTCGAGGAAAGAAAGGGCCGCGGGTACGCGTCGCGCGCGGCTGAGGCACCGGGAGGGGGCCACGGTGGCGAAGGGGAGGGGGCAGGAGTCTCCACTGTCGTGCCACGGGCAGGCCGCGGCACGACAGTCACGGGGACGCGCTCAGGCGTCGCGCGCGAGCCGGTAGGCGCGGATCACGCCGATCATGTTCTTGAACAGCCAGGCGAACTCGACGAGAACGAGGATTCCGGCCGCCCGCACCAGCAGCGTACTGCCGCTCGGCACCGCCACGACCAGCGCGGCGAGCGCGACCATGTGCGATCGCAGCTGCTTGCGTATCGGCGCATCGGGCTGCAGTTTCTTCATGTTCGGCGCCTTGAGCCCGGCCTGATTGAGGTGCAGCCAGGCCAGAAAGGGCACGATCTTGTAGAGCATGCCCTGGATGACGCTGACGAAGCCGCCATGAAGGATCAGCACGCCACCGAGAATCGGCCACACCGCGTGGTCGTGGTAGTGGGCGATCAGCACGCACACGAGCCCCGCCATCAGACTTGCCATGCCGAGCTGGAAGGCGCGGATGGTCGAGTCCGCCGTCGACTTGCGCGAGCGCTGCTGCAGGCGCAGCGTCGTGATCGTGTAGGTGGCGGCCAGCGCCAGCAGCATCAGCACCAGCATCAGCTCGGCGTACGACACGTCGGCGAGCACCGCCACGCTCCACAATACGAGCGCCGTACAGGCGCCGATCGCCCAGTAGCGCGTGACCAGATCCGGATAGTTCGGCGTGATCTGGAACATTGGCACCACCACCCAGCTCGTCGCCGCGAGCAGGATCCCGGCCCCGCCCAGCCACGCCCAGCCGACGTGCAGCTTGAGCAGCGTGAAGAGCGGCAGGCCGAGCCCGCGTGCGAGCACCATCGCAAGCAGCAGGCCGAGCATGATCGCGATGCCGAAGCAGATCAGTGCCAGCCTCAGGTCGCGCGGCGTCGCCTGCGATACCGGCGCGCGCCACAGCCCGACCGCCGCAACGACGAAGAACAGCGTGAACCCGAAGCCGAGCAGCCATGCGGCGGCCAGCAGCACGTCGGGCTGCATCGCGGCGAGCCCCCACACCAGCGCCGCGGCACCGGCGGTGAGGCTGGCATGAACGACCGCGGCGACGGCATTGGCCGCAGGAAGGACCGCGCCGGCCACGACCGGAAGAATCTGGAACAGCGCGCCGACCATGATCATCAGCATGAAGCCGACGGTGATCAGATGGGTTAGCGCGAGCGCACCGGGCGTCCAGCGCGAAGCGAGCAGATCCGGCGCGACGAGCAGGAACAGCCCCGCGACGACGCCGAACAGCGGTGCGGTAACGAAGAAACGCGCCGGCGTGGTGAATGCCGGCGCCGCGTCGTAGCCGAGCGCATGACCCATCGTGCTCATGGTGCGGTGATTCCTATCTCGACGACGCCGTCGTCGCGGATCTGATATTCGTACTTGTAGCCGTCGCGATCGAGCACGCGAAACAGCGGCCACGGCAGCCGTCCGAGCAGCACGGTCAGGTGCTCGCCGCTCTTGAGATCGGCGATCGCCTCCATGACCAGCTCGAACGGTTGCGGGGGCTCGAGTCCGCGCGCGTCGACGACACGCGTCATTTGCCCGTTCCGATCAGCTGCTTGGCGATCGCGGGCTCGAGGGTGGCGACCTGATCGCCAAGGCGGACATCACACATCGGATAAAGAATGTTCTCCTCCTTCATGTTGTGCTGCTGCATCATGATCAGCAGCGTCTCGGCTTCGCCGGACAGGTCGTCGTAGTCCTGGCTTTCGATCGCCAGGCGCATCGCTTCGACGCCGCGGCGCATCTCGACGTGCTCCATGCGCATCATGCGGGTGGGACCTTCGGTCATGCCGGTGGCCTGCTCGAAGCTCGGAAACAGCGTGTTCTCCTCCGCACAGAGATGGGCCTCGAGTGCGTCGTGAAAGGCCTGCAGCGCGCGCGCCGCCTCTTCCCAGTCGCCGTCGGAGGCGGCGCTTTCGATGCGGGCGAAGACTTCGTCGCACTCGCGGTGATCGTGGCTCATCAATTCGGCTATGCTTGTCATGGTCTGCTCTCCAGTTTTGTGCGCCTATTTTGCGGCCGCGGCCGGCGCACGCCTTGATGTCCATCAACGTTGGCAAATTGACCCTGGTCTGATTATTGATGGCTGAACTGGTGGAACGACAACCGTAACAAAGCTCGTCGGCGACCGTCGCCGCCCCGGACACGTTCTCCCATGACGCATTCCTCGCGGCCCGATGCGTGGCTGACCATCTTCCTGCCGTTCGCGCTCGGCTACTACCTTTCGTACCTGCTGCGCACCGTCAACGCCGTCATCTCGCCGGCCCTGACGCGTGATCTGGCGCTGTCGGCGTCCGAGCTCGGACTGCTGACGAGCGCCTACTTCCTGGTGTTCGGTTTCGCCCAGATTCCACTCGGCGTCGCTCTCGACCGCTTCGGCCCGCGGCGCGTCGAGGGCGCGCTGCTGGTGCTGGCGGCACTCGGTGCGGCGGCGTTCGCGAGCGGCGACTCGCTGGCCGAGCTGGGTCTCGCGCGTGGGCTGATCGGGCTCGGGGTGTCGGCGTGCCTGATGGCCGGCCTCAAGGGCTTCGCGATGTGGTATCCGCCCGAGCGCCACAGCTCGATGACCGGTTTCATCATGGCGGCCGGCGCACTCGGTGCGCTGACGGCGAGCGCACCGGTCGAGGCATTGCTGCCGCTGCTGGGCTGGCGAGGGATCTTCTGGGCCATCGCGGCGTTCGCCGCCGCAGTTGCGACGTTCATCTTCGTGTCGCTGCCGCGCGAGGCCGAACACGCCTCGCGCGAGTCGGTCGGCGCCGCGTTCCGCTCGGTCGGACACATCTTCGCATCGGCGGCCTTCCTGCGTTTTGCCAGCGCGGCGATGTTCTTCACCGGCGGCTTCATGGCCCTGCAGAGTCTGTGGGCCGTACCGTGGCTGATGAATGTCAATCACCTGTCGCTCGGCGAGGCCGCAGTCCATCTGGTGGTGCTCAACCTGGGGATGCTCGCCGGCCAGCTCGCGATCGGCATGCTCGGCACGCATCTCGCCCGGCGCGGCGTGACGCCGCTGCGCATGATACGGATCGGGTTCTCGGCGATGCTGCTGGTCCAGATCCTGATCCTCGCGAACATCGGAGCGGTGATGCCGCTGTGGTTCGTGCTGGGCGTGCTGTCGTCGGTCAACGCGCAGACCTACCTCGCCACGGCCTCGGCGTTTCCGAAGGAAGCATTCGGGCGTGTCAGCACGACGATCAACCTGATGTCGTTCATCGGGGCGTTCGCGGTGCAATGGGGTCTGGGCGGCGCACTCGACCTGCTGCAGGGGGCGGGATGGGCGCCTGCCGGTGCGCTGAGCGCCGCATTTGGCGGATTGATCGCCTTGCAGGCCATCAGCCTCGTACCGCTGATGCGCCGTGGCCGCGCATCGCCCACGCGCCGCGCGCGATGAGCCTCACGCGACATGCACCCGCGCGAAGATGCCGCGGTTCGAGTGAACCCGTCGGCCGGCGCCCTGTCACATCGGCAGCTGCGCCGTCACGGCCGTGTCCGGCGACGGCGCAGGAGCCGGCCGCGCAGTCCGACGCGTGACGCGCGGCCTGACGCATGCATTGGCACAGCGTGGGAGACTGGACATGAGCGCCCGATTGACCGATGCCGAGCGTAGCGCAGCACTGGCCGAACTGCCGGAGTGGGCGGTTGCCGAAGGCCGTGACGCGATCACGCGCGCCTACCGCTTCGCCGACTTCAACGCCGCTTTCGGGTTCATGAGCCGCGTGGCCCTGTATGCCGAGAAGCGCGACCACCATCCCGAGTGGTTCAACGTCTATAACCGTGTCGAGGTGACACTGGCCACTCACGATGCGGGCGGCGTGACCGCCCGCGACATCGAGCTCGCGCGATTCATGGACGAGGCCGCCGCGACACTGCGCACCGGCCGCTGACGAGCGGTCGGGCGGCCGTTCAGCGCTGCATCGGCTCGAGCGCGTCGCGCAGGGCCGGCAGGGTGCGCGCCGGCCGGCCGACGTGGTAGCCCTGCGCGTAATCGATGCGCAGCGCGCGGATCATGTCGAGCACCTCCTCGGATTCGACGAACTCGGCGATCACCTGGATCTTCAGCGCACGCGCGAGATCGTTGATCGAGCGCACGAAGATGCGGTCGCGGTCGCTGTTGAGCATGTTCGCGATGAAGTCGCCCTCGATCTTCAGGAAGTCGAACGGAAACCGGCGCAGGTAGTGGAAGGACGAGAAGCCGGAACCGAAATCGTCGATCGCCAGCCCGAAGCCTTCGGACTTGAGGTCGCTGAAGAAGCGCTCGAGCACCGACAGGTTCTTGACCGTGTCGCGTTCGGTGATCTCGAACACGATGCGCTCCGGCGCAATGCCCGAGTGCTTGACGACGGTGCGCAGCGTGCGCGTGAATTCCGACAGCACCAGCGCGCGCGGTGACAGGTTGAAGAAGATGTAGCCGTCGAAGCTGCTGTCGACGACCTTCTGCAGGGCGGCCTCGATGACCAGCGCGTCGAGGCGGTGGATGATGCCCATCTTCTCGGCCACCTCGATGAACTGGTCGGCGCGCATCAGCTCGCCATTGACCTCGATGCGCGAGAGCACCTCGACCGCATCCGGACGATCCCCCGTCACGTGCATGATGGGCTGGAAGAACGGGATGATCTTGCGCTCGTTGATCGCGTTCATTACCGCCACGCCCATGTCCGAGATGTTGCGGAAGGCCGCCATCACGTCTTCCTCGGTCGGCAGCGCGACGCGTTCCTTGCCCTCGGACTTGGCCTTGTACATCAGCGTGTCGGCGAACAGGAACATGTCCTTGGCTTCGGTCGCGTGGTCGGGATAGACGGCGAGCCCGATCGACGCCGACGCGGTGGCCTTGCCCTGCTCGCCGGCGTCGACGACGACGTTGCGCGTGGCTTCGAGCACGCGCTTGGCGACCGCGTAGCCCTGCTCGAGGCCGGTCTCCGGCAGCAGCGCGCAGAACTCGTCGCCGCCGTAGCGCGCGAAGATGTCGCCGCCGCGCAGCGCCGACTGGATCGCGCGGGCGAAGTTCTGCAGGAACTGGTCGCCGACCGCATGCCCGAAGTGGTCGTTGATCAGCTTGAAGTTGTCGAGGTCGATCATCAGCAGCGTGGACTTCGTGTTGTGCCGGCTGCAGCGGTGCACCTCGTAGTTCAGCAGCTCCCAGAATACGCGCTGGTTGTACAGATCGGTCAGCGGATCGCGCGTCGCGTAGTATTCGAGGTCGCGCGTGTACTTGTGGATCGCCTTGATCGAGCCGACCACGTTCAACAGCGTCGACAGGATGCTGTCGAGCACGAGGTTCTGGGTCGGCTCGGCGAGCGTGTCCGAACGCACGCCGATGCCGACGATGCTGCCGATCTTGGGCTTGTCGACGAAGAAGGACTTGATCTGCAGCGCCAGCGCCTCGCCGTCGGGTGCCCCGGCGTCGCCCTTGCCGCCGCTCGGGAAGTGGTGGTGCACGTTGAGCGCGACGGCGGAATTGAAGCGCGCGTCGTCCTTGAGCGTGGCCGAGACGGCGTCCTCGATGTGCTTGCGCCCGGTGTCGGTCGGTTCGCGGTGCCAGAAGATCTCGACGTCGAACAGCTCGTCGTCGATCTGGAAGATCGAGAACAGCACCGGTGCGTGCAAGATGGTGTTGATGTCCTGCAAGAGTTGGGTGACGTATTCGCGCCAGTCGCGGATCACCTCGGAGGTGATCACGAATTTCTCGAGCAGGCCGATCTCGAACATCAGGATGTCCTTGTCGACCGCGATCGAACGCAGGCGGCCGGCAAGGGCGGTGATCGAGCTTTCGATGCGTTCGAGCTCGTCGAAGCCGAGGTCATGGCGCACGACTTCGAGCTGACGCAGGTCGGCGAGATTGTTGATCGAGTCGAGGCTTTCCTCGACGTCGCCGACCGCGCGCGAGATGCGGCGGCCGACCAGCCACACCGCCGCCATCGCCACCAGCATGCCCAGCAGCAGGCTCGGCACCGAGCTGCCGTAGAAGGCGACGCGGGCCTGCTGCAACGGTGCCTCGTAGGGCTGGACGATCTCGATCACGCCGAGCACGTCGCCCGCCGCCGCATTGCGATGGCAGCGCAGACAGCGATCCTCGGCCACCAGCGGGAACGTGTTGCGATAGCCGCCGCGGTAAAGATCGATGACGCGCTCGCCGCTGGCGAAGGCCTCGCGTACGTTGGCGCCCATCGCCGGCTGCGCGATCGCGCCGTAGGATTCCTCGACCAGCGGGCCGCGGTAGATCTCGACGCCGAAACCGTCCTTCGACGAGCTCTCGCGCAGCCCGGCGAGAAAGGCCTCGGCCTGTTCGCGATCCCAGCCCTTGCTCATGATCTCGTACATCGTCGCGAAGGCGACGCGCGCGAGCTCCCCGGACTGGGCGCGCGACTGGTCGCGGAAGACCGTGTCGAAAGTCGCACCGACCGAGATCCAGCTGCCGATCAGGAAGACGGCGCCGACCGCCGCCGAGGTGGCGAAGATGTAGTCGCGAATTTTCATCGAAGCGGTCGATCCCGGAAGCGCGTGCGGTGGGACGGAGGCCGGCCAGGCAGCCCTTGAGCGCCGCATGATAATGACAGCGCCGCAGCGCTGTTTTGCGCGAGGTCAAAAAATGACGTGGTGACCGTGCCAGTCGGATGACATTGCGCCCGGCGTGACGAAATTCACGTCGGGCGCATGGTTTGTGTGCTAGGCGGCTGCGGGCGGCAGCTATGCCGATGCGCGCAGCCTCGCGGGGTCAGGCCGCCGCCAGAGCCTGATCGAGGTCGGCGATCAGATCGTCGACGTGCTCGATGCCGATCGACAGCCGGATCATGTCGTTGGAGACGCCCGCCTTGGCGAGCTCGTCGGGGCCGAGCTGGCGGTGCGTGGTCGAGGCGGGATGGCAGGCGAGCGTCTTGCAGTCGCCGATATTGACGAGGCGGGTGACCAGCTTGAGCGCGTCCTGGAAGCGCGCGCCGGCCTCGAGACCGCCCTTGACGCCGAAGTTCAGGATGCCCGAAGCGCGCCCGCCCATGTATTTTTCGGTCAGCGCATGATCCGGATGGTCGGCGAGGCCGGCGTAATTGACCCAGCTCACCTTGGCGTGCTGCTTCAGGAACGCGGCGATCCTGGCGCTGTTCTCGCAGATGCGGTCCATGCGCAGCGCGAGCGTCTCGATGCCTTGCAGGATCAGGAAGGCGTTGAACGGCGAGATCGCCGCACCCATGTTGCGCAGCGGCACCACGCGTGCGCGGCCGATGTAGGCGGCCGGACCGAGTGCTTCGGTATAGACGACGCCATGGTAGGACACGTCCGGCTCGTTGAGGCGGCGGAACTTGTGCTTGTGCTGCGCCCACGGGAACTTGCCCGAATCGACGATGATGCCGCCGATCGAGTTGCCGTGGCCGCCGAGGTACTTCGTGAGCGCATGCACGACGATGTCGGCGCCGTGCTCGAACGGGCGGCACAGGTAGGGCGACGGCACGGTGTTGTCGACGATCAGCGGCACGCCATGGCGGTGCGCGGCATCGGCGAGCTTCTCGAAATCGGTGATATTGCCGAGCGGGTTGCCGACCGACTCGCAGAAGATCGCCTTGGTGCGATCGTCGATCAGCTTCTCGAACGCATCCGGGTCGCGATAATCGGCGAAACGCACATCGACGCCGTACTGCGGCAGGGTGTGCGCGAACAGGTTGTAGGTGCCGCCGTACAGCGTGCTCGAGGTCACGATGTTGTCGCCCGCCTCGGCGATGGTCTGGATCGCCGCGGTGATCGCCGCCATGCCCGAAGCCATGGCCAGCGCGGCGATGCCGCCTTCCATCGCCGCGACGCGCTGCTCGAGCACGTCCTGGGTCGGGTTCATGATGCGCGTGTAGATGTTGCCCTGCACCTTCAGATCGAAGAGGTCGGCGCCGTGCTGGGTGTTGTCGAAGGCATACGAGGTAGTCTGGTAGATCGGCACCGCGACGGCCTTGGTGGTCGGATCCGGGCTGTAGCCGCCGTGCACGGCGAGCGTTTCGAGCTTCATGCGTTCTTCCTTTGTCGCGTGGGTGTGGAGGCTGCCGAGTATAGCGAGCCGTGATGCGCGCCGAAACCGTTCATGCCAGGTGCGGGGCGCCGTCCAGTACGCCGTCATCGATGCGGACGTGCAGAAGACCGCGCAGCGCGTTGGCCACGTGGATGCTGCGCGCCGCGCGCAGGTCGTCACGCGTGAGCCGTGTCTCGCGCACGCGTCCTTCGTCGAGGAGCTTGCGGCGGAAGACGCCGTCGAGCACTCCGGAGGCAAGCGGCGGCGTGTGCAGCACGCCGTCGCCCTTGTCGATGAAGACGTTGCTGCGCGCCCCTTCGGTCAGTTCGCCGCGCTCGTTGAAGAACAGCACGTCGAAGTGTCCGGCGCGCACGGCGCGCTCGAGCTCGCGATCGTAGAGCGCCCGTGCGGTGGTCTTGTGGCGCAGCAGGCGGTCGGTCGAGCACACCGCTTCGGGTGCGAGCGTGACGCTGAGCGGGCCGGCGGGCAGGGCGGCGAGCGGCGCGCCCTCGAGCGCAAAGCGGCCGTCCGGATGCAGCACGATGCGCACGCGCTGCGTGCCGGACGCACTCGCGGCATGCGTCATCAGCGCGCTGCGCAGGGCCGAAGCATCGAGCGCGAAGCCGAACCACGCGGCCGAGGCGGTGAGCCGCGCGAGATGGCGTTCGAGCAGGGGATAGGGCTGGTCCGACTGTCCTTCGCAGCGCAGCGTCTCGATCAGCCCGAAGGACGGCTGCAGCCCGGTGACGAAGCGCGCCTTCAGGAGCGACTCGGCCCATTCGTCGGCCGGATCGGAATCGGCGACGATGCCACTGCCGATGCCGATTCGCACGCGCCCGTCGCGCCCTGCGACCAGCGTGCGGATCGGTACGCTGAAGCGAAAGTCGCCGCTCGGTGCGATCCAGCCCAGGGCACCGCAGTAGAGCCCGCGCGGCGCCTGCTCGAGCGCGTGAATCACTTCCATGGCGCGGATCTTCGGCGCCCCGGTGATCGAACCGCACGGAAACAAGGCCTTGAAGATCGTCCGCAGATCGGCATCGACCGGCTCGGCCGAGATCGTCGAGGTCATCTGCCACACGCTCGGATAGGCCTCGATCTCGAACAGCCGCTCCACGCGCACGCCGCCCGCTGGCGCGAGCCGGCCGAGATCGTTGCGGATCAGGTCGACGATCATCAGGTTTTCGGCGCGGTTCTTCTCCGAACCAGCCAGCCAGGCCGGATCCGCGTCGCGCGGCGCCGTGCCCTTCATCGGCCGGCACACGAGCCGACGAGCGCTGCGCGCGACGAAGAGCTCGGGCGAGCGCGACAGGATGCTGCCGTCCGGATGGCTGACGAAGGCGCCGAAGCGCACCGGCTGGCGTCGCCGCAGCTGCTCGTAAAGCGCGAGCGGGTCGCCGTACAGCTCGCCGTCGAGCGCGTGCGTGTAATTGACCTGGTAGCAGTCGCCGGCCGCGATCAGGTCGAGGATTCGTGCGACCGCCTGCCCGTGGGTCTGTTGCGACAGTGCCCGCGTCAGACCACCGACACCGGCGCAGCGCCCGTGCTCGTCGAACGCGTCGATCGCCTCGCGCAGCGCCCGCTCGGTCTCGTCCGAAGTCAGGTGCCGGGCGGTGCCGAAGACCCATGCGGTGAGCAGCGGACCCGCCGACGCGCGAGAGGCGAGACGCGGCTCGAGCGCATAACCGAGCTCGTACGACACGGCCAGCGCCACCCAGCAACCTCTCGCGCGGGCGGCGTCGACGGCCGTGAAGGCTGCATCGAGCTCGTCGGCCGTGGCGCACACGAGCACGTCGCGCAGATCCGCAAGCAGCAGGTCGCCGCGTCGTTCGAGATTGTCGTCGAAGAGGGCGAAGGTCGAAGCGCGGGAAAGCATGGGGACGAAGCGAAGGCACTCACGAGCATGAGGGCGCAGAGCATAGTCCCGAACGAGCGGGAACGAAAGGTGGTGGGCAGGCGGCCTCGAGCGACATTTATTCGTTCATTTCGCTTGTTTATGCCACATTTGTACCGCCACTTCCCTTATGATTATGGCGTAGGCAACAAAAAGAACGGACGATCGACCCGGATCATGTGCCGGCGTGCTTCCCGGGGCATCTTCCTGTCCGCGCCGAATCGCAGCGGCACGGCCCGACGCGGGCATCTGCCGCCTGATCGATACAATCAGGGGACACATGCACACCGACGAACGAATCCGACGCTTCATGGAATCGGAGCCCGGGCTGATCCAGGCCATCAAGGCGGCGATCGATCAGGCACCGACAGCGATGATGATCACGGACCGGCGCGGGCGCATCGAGTACGTGAATCAGGCTTTCGTGGTCTGCACCGGTTACGGGCGTGACGAGCTTCTGGGGCGCCATCCACGCATGCTGATGGGGCCCGCAGCGGTGCCGGCCACCTATCGCAAGATCCGCAAGACCCTGGTCGCGGGCGAGCGCTGGCGCGGCGAACTGGTCAATGTGCGCAAGTGCGGCAGCGAGCACTGGGTGTCGCTGGCCGTTTCACCGGTGCGCGATCCGTCGGGCAGGATCGCGAACTACATCGCGGTGCGCGAGGACATCACCGAGCGCAAGCGCTTCGAGGAGGGCCTGCGACGGCTGGCCAACTTCGATGCGCTGACCGGCATCAACAATCGTCGCCATCTGATGGAGCTCGCCGACCTCGAATGGAAGCGCGCGGTGCGCTACGGAACGCCGCTGTCGCTGCTGGTCCTCGACGTCGACCATTTCAAGCAGATCAACGACACCCACGGCCACTCGGTCGGCGATCAGGCGATCTGTCTGGTCGCACAGGCGTGCCTGAACGCCGTGCGCGAGATCGACGTCGTCGGCCGTTACGGCGGCGAGGAGTTCGTGATCGTGCTGCCGGGCACCCACTTCGCCGGAGCACTCGAGCTTGCCGAGCGGCTGCGTCGCCGTGTGGCCGGCATCCGCATCAAGTGCGGACAGCCACAACCGATCAGCCTGACGGCAAGCATCGGCGTGGCGAGCCTGCAGCAGGGCGACACGTTCGAGCAGCTGCTGATGGCCGCCGACAAGGCCTTGTACCAGGCCAAGCGGCAGGGGCGCGACAAGGTCGTGGCCGCCTGCGTCGACTGCTGAGAGCTCCCGGGGCCGGACTGCACCCAGCCCGCCCCCTTGGGGATCGAGGAAGCTCGGGGCGGCCCGGCGTTTCCCTGAGAACCGTCGTCACTGGAAATCGCGGCTGCGCGCATCGAGCGCGCCGAGCAGGGCCGAATGATCGATCACCCGGCCGGCCTGCAGATGGACGACCCGGCCCTGGCGGCTGATCTGTCCGTATACACCGAGCAGGCGCGCGCCGAGGAGCTCGCGGCGCTGGCGTTCGACCAGCTCGGGACGCACGATGATGTTGATCAGACCGGTCTCGTCCTCGAGCGTGATGAACAACACCCCTTTTGCAGTCCCGGGGCGCTGGCGGCAGGTGACGATGCCGGCCGCGCGTGCGAGCTGACGGTCGGCCCCGGCCGCGACCTCGGCCGCGGTGACGAAGCGCATCGCGGCAAGCCTTGCGCGCAGCAGCGCGAGCGGATGGCGCCCGAGCGTGAAGCCGAGCCGCGCGTAGTCGGCCAGCAGCTCCTCGGATTCCGTGGGACGGACGAGCTGCGCTGCGGTCTCGCGGATCGGCGCGCCGTGCAGCATGCCGGGATCCGGCGCGCTGCCGGCCGCCTGCCACAGCGCCTGGCGCCTGTGGCCCGCGAGGCCGGCCAGTGCGCCGGCGGCGGCGAGCTTCTTCAGTTCCGCCGCATCGAGCCGGGCGCATGCGGCGAGGTCATCGACGCTGGCGAACGTGCGCACCGCACGTGCCGCGACGATGCGCTCGGCGACGGCCTGACCGATGCCTTTCACCAGGCGCAGTCCCAGCCGCACGGCCGGATCCGGATTCCGATCCGCAGCAGCACCGGCACAGGCTACCGCCTCCAGGCAGCAATCCCAATCGCTCGCCGTGACGTCCGGCCCGCGCACGACGACGTCGTGCCGACGCGCATCCTGGATCAGCTGCGACGGTGAATAAAAGCCCATCGGCTGGCTGTTCAGCAAGCCGCAGAGAAAGGCCGCCGGCTCGAAGCACTTCAGCCACGCCGAGAAATACACCAGCAGCGCGAAGCTCGCGGCGTGCGATTCGGGAAAGCCGTAGCTGCCGAAGCCTTCGATCTGGCGGCACAGCTGTTCGGCAAAGGCGGGGCAGTAACCGCGCTCGGCCATCCCGTCGAGCAGGCGTTGGCGATAGCGCTCGAGCTCGCCCTTGCGGCGCCATGCGCCCATCGCACGACGCAGCTGGTCGGCTTCGCCGGGCGAGAAGCCGGCCGCGACGACCGCGAGCTGCATCACCTGCTCCTGGAAGATCGGCACGCCGAGGGTGCGCTCGAGCACGCTGCGGACCCCGTCGGCGCGGCTGCGATCCGTTCCCGATTGCGGCTGCGGCCGCGGATATTCGATCACCTCCCCGCGTGCGGCCCGTGCCCGCGCCTCGAGATACGGGTGCACCATGCCCCCCTGGATCGGCCCCGGCCGCACGATCGCGACCTCGACGACGAGGTCGTAGAAGCGGCGCGGCCGCAGGCGCGGCAGCATCGTCATCTGCGCGCGCGACTCGACCTGGAACACGCCGATCGAGTCGGCGTTCGACAGCATCTCGTAGACCGCCGGCACCTCGCGCGAGATGTCGGCGAGCGTGAGCGGGTGCCCGCGCCACGCCGACACCAGCGCGAGCGTGCGGCGCAGCGCCGACAGCATGCCGAGCGCCAGCACGTCGACCTTGAGCAGGCCGAGTGCATCCAGGTCGTCCTTGTCCCACTGGATCACGGTGCGCTCGGGCATCGCCGCGTTCTCGATCGGCACCAGCTCGTCGAGGCGGCCGCGCGCAATCACGAAGCCGCCGACGTGCTGCGACAGGTGGCGCGGAAAACCGATCAGCTCGCCGGTCAGTTCGGCGAGCCGCTGCACGGTCGGGCTGTCCGGGTCGAGGCCGGCCTCGCGCAGGCGCTCGGGCAGGATGCTGCGGCCGTCGAACCAGAAGTGATCGCGGGTGAGCCGCTCGATGCGCGCGGGCGGCAGGCCGAGCGCGCGGCCGACGTCGCGCAGCGCGCTGCGCGGACGGTAGCAGATCACCGTGGCGGCCAGCGCGGCGCGCTCGCGGCCGTATTTGGCGTAGATGT
>DAOMOP010000001.1:97872-109399 GCA_035444405.1 Rhodocyclaceae bacterium | reverse complement strand
GGCCTGTCGGGCTCGCGTATCGGCTTCCGCGGCGCCGAAGACCTGGGCAACGGTCTCAAGGCCGTCTTCACGCTCGAGTACTCGATCGCCAACGACGTCAACGCCGGTATCGGTAACACCGGCGGCCTGAACGCACGCCAGCAGTTCGTCGGCCTCGAAGGCGGCTTCGGTTTCGTCGGTCTCGGCCGCCAGTACTCGCCGGGCTTCGCCGTGTTCAAGTGGGATGCCGCGATGGGCGCGTCGCCGTTCTCGCCGCAGTCGATCCTGTCGGTCAACAACGGCATGACCATCACCCCGAACAGCCCGGGACGCTTCAACAACGCGATCCGCTACCAGTCGCCGAAGATGGGCGGCCTGTCGGGTGAGGTGATCTATAGCCTGGCCGAAACGAACGAGCTCAAGGATCGCCGTACCGGCGACCGGACCGGTCTGGGTCTCGACTACGCCAGCGGCCCGCTCGCCGTCGGCGCGATCTACCACCACATCGAAGGTGGTGCGGCCAGCGACCAGAAGGAATGGCTGCTCGGCGCCAGCTACAACTTCGGTGTTGCCAAGGTGCTCGGCAGCTACCAGCAGAACAAGGTCGGCGGCGACAGGGACAAGCTGTGGAACATCGGCGTCGACGCTCCGGTCAGCGAAGCGGGCAAGGTCTTCGCCGCGTATGCCAAGTTCGACGACGACCGTGGCTCCGACTTCGATGTCCAGTCCTGGTCGGTCGGCTACACGCACAGCCTGTCGAAGCGCACGATGGCCTACGCCGCGTTCTCGCAAGTGCGCAACGACGACCTGCGTGCGGTCCAGGTCAACACCACCGCTGGCGGTCTGGGCGACAACAACAACAACTACGTGCTCGGTATCCGTCACGTGTTCTGATCGTCTCGCAGCGATCTGAATGTGCAAAGCGGGCGCCTCGGCGCCCGTTTTTGCATGGTGCGTCCGGTAGGGCGCAACTGCTCAGAATCGGGGATGGACCACGATTTCGCAAAGGGCGAGCCGGGGCGGCTTGCGGTTTCGCTGAAATTGTGTCGGGGCTGCGCGAAGCCGCAGGGGCATGCGGCCTCGCGGCGCCGCGTCCGCGCGCAAGGGGGGTATCGCGCGCGACCAGAGGGGCGGGTAGACTCGGCGCTGGCGTGCGGCTTCAGGCTGCGACCGGCAGCGGTTCGACCAGCTCACGCACCACCGCTTGCTGCTGTGGTTGCGGAAGGAAGTGGCGATACAGGCTTCGTTCGCCGGTATCGGGGTTGCCTGCCAGCTTTCTGATCTGCTGCTCGGCGTGGTCCAGGCACAGGTGCATCAGCACGGCCGGAGCACCGACGCGCGGGCAGGTGCGCTCGGGGCCGGCGATGCGGTAGCCCATCAGGCGCTGGTAGAAGCCGGCATGACGCGGGTGGACCTCGGCGAACAGATCGGTCATGTGGTGTACGTGACGCGCGAGGATGAAGGCGATGTTGAAGATCGTCGCCAGCACGTCGGGCGAACCGACGGTCGAATCGACCGCCAGCCGCGTCACCTCGCACACCCGGCCCCCGCCCGCACGGACGTCGTCGATCTCCTTGCGATAAAGCGTGTCGGCGAGCAGGCCGATCGGCGAGTCGATACCCAGCGTCAGCGTTCCGAAGACATGGTCTCCGGTGCATGCGGCCAGTGTCGTCTGCCCGGCACGCTGCGACTGTGGTGCGCTGCCCTGGATCTGCAGCCCGCGCGCATCGTACATGCTATGAACAAGCTGGCCCACCTGCTTCTGAAGATGTGCGCTGCCATGGGCGAATCGCACGTGATAGCCCGAGCGCGTGAAGACGAAGTGGGAATTGAGTGGCGGCATGCGCGCATGCGGATATGCGGCCTGGATGTCGCTGCGCGTGGCGTCGAGCAGGGCATGGGTCGGTCCGAAACGTGGATGGGACCGTGCGGGCGTGGGCGTGGCGTCGTCGAGCATGGTGTCGAATGGCTCCTGTGACTTGCCAGGGTGCTTTCCCGAAGGGGACGGCAACCCCGATGTCAACGGTACTCCCGGTCCGGGAGGCGCGAGCGAAATCCGCCGCGGCGCTCGGCCGGACCGGGCGTCGTCGTGGTCTCGCTGTGGTGGGTTCGTGTGGAACTTCGCTGCGGATGTTGCGCTGCCGCATGGCTCCATTCTTTGCGCGCTAATTTAGCAGTGCAGTCGTGCCGGGTATGTAAGCGGTTGTGTAACCCGGGCATGTGAGCGGTTGTGCATTTTGTCCTGCACGCCTTATGATGATTCTTATAGGATATGCACAAACGCCGGACCGGCTCGTGTGGCGTCAGTCAACTTCGATAAGGGGAAATCCGACGATGTTAAAGACTGTTTCGACCTTTGGCGCGGGGATGCGATGGGCGGCGATGGTCGTGGCCGTCGTCGCGCTGGCCGGTTGCGCGACGTCACCCTATCCGCCCGCGCCTGCGCAAGCCGCCGATCTCGACTATCACTACATCATCGGGCCGGGTGACTCGGTCAATATCATCGTGTGGCGCAATCCCGAAGTGTCGATGTCGGTGCCGGTGCGGCCCGACGGACGCATCACGACACCGTTGGTCGAGGATTTGCCCGCAATGGGCAAGACGCCGAGCGAACTCGCCCGCGATATCGAAGTGGCGCTGTCGAAGTATCTGCGCGAACCGGTGGTGACCGTGATCGTCGGCGGCTTCCGGGGACCGTACAGCGAGCAGATTCGAGTGATCGGCGAGGCGGCTCAGCCGCAGGTGCTGTCCTACAATCAGCACATGACGCTGCTCGATGTGATGATCGCGGTCGGCGGCATCACCGATTTCGCTGCTGGTAACCGGGCGTCGATTCTGCGCACCTCCGAAGGCAACAAGCAGTACAGTGTGCGCATCGACGACCTGCTCAAGGACGGCGACGTTTCGGCGAACGTGGAAGTGCGACCCGGCGACATACTGATCATCCCGCAAAGCTGGTTCTGACTCGCCGCGGGCGTGGCCGGTCTGGGGTGACGCGGTGGCCGAGAGGCGCGGCGCAATCGGAGGGGTGACGCATGGAAGACCTGCTCAGACTGATAGCCGGCTATCTTCGCGGTATGTGGCGCTACCGCTGGTGGGGCCTCGTGGTGGCCTGGCTGGTTGGCATAGCGGGCGGCGTGTTCGTGTATCAGATGCCCGACCGCTACACCTCGACGGCGCGCGTATTCGTCGACACGCAATCGGTGCTGCGGCCGCTGATGTCGGGGCTGGCCGTGCAGCCGAACGTCGGCCAGCAGGTGGCGATCCTGAGCCGCACGCTGATCACGCGACCGAACGTCGAGAAACTCATCACGATGGCCGACCTCGACCTCGAGGTGCGCACGCCCGACGAGCGCGAGGCGCTGATCGGCGAGCTGATGAGCGGTCTGCGCATCGCCGACGGCGGACGGGGTGGCGGGTCGAACCTCTTTTCGCTGCGCTACGAGGACAGCGACCCCGAGCGCGCGCAGCGCATCGTGCAGGCCTTGATGTCGCTGTTCGTCGAATCCGGCCTGGTCGGCAAGCGTCAGGACACCGCCACCGCCCGTCGCTTCATCGACGACCAGATCCGGGCCTATGAGCAGCGTCTGACCGAGGCCGAAAATCGCATGACCGAGTTCCGTATCCGACACATGGGCATGCTCGGTCCGGGTGCCGGAACCTTCGTCAGCCAGATCGGTGAGACGATGGAACGCCTGGAGCAGGCGCGGCTGGAACTGCGCGAAGCCGAGAATGTGCGCGACAGCCTTGCCCAGCAGTTGAAGGGGCAGTCGTCGGCGGAGTCGCGCCCGGCAATCGATCCGTCGCTGATTCCGCTGCCCGAGTTCGACTCGCGCATCGAGCAACTCAGGCAGCAACTCGACGGAATGCTTCTGCGCTTCACCGACGAACATCCTGACGTCATCATCACGCGGCGCATGATCGAAGACATCGAGCGCCAGAAGGCCGAGGTGATCGAACTTCGGAGTCAGAGCCAGCCGGAAACCGAGGGCCACGTCAACCCTGTATATCAGCAGACACAATTCGCGCTCGGACAGGCAGAGTCCCAGGTCGTGGTGCTGCGCACCCGGGTCGAGGAACTCGAACGACGTCTCGACGCCCTGCGCGACAACGCCCAGCTTCGACCACAGCTCGAGGCCGAACTGGTCCAGCTCGATCGCGACTACAACATTCACAAGCGCAACTACGAGGCGCTCGTGCAGCGTCGTGAGACGGCAACGATGTCGGCCGACATGGAGGCGCAATCCGGCATCACCCAGTTCCGGGTCATCGATCCGCCCACGTTGCCGACCAGCCCGTCGGCGCCGAATCGCATTCTGCTGGTGGGCATCGCGGGTGTGATCGCGCTGGCAGCAGGTGTCGGACTGACATTTTTGCTGAGCCAGTTGCGTCCGGCCGTGACCGACGGCCGTGCGCTGCGCGAGTTCACCGGGTTGCCGGTTCTGGGCTCGATTTCGCTGTTGCCCGATGCCCGTCGTGTCCGGCGCGAGCGCCTCGGGCTTGTGGCTTTCAGTGGCGGGCTCATCGGTTTTGCCGGATTGATGAGTGCCACGGCCATCGCGATTCAGTACTTGCAGGGCTGACCACATGCTGCGACCGCCATGCCGGTGCAGCCGCTCCAATCGTCCCACTGACAGGGGAAGTGTGATCGCATGAGTCTTATCGAAAGAGCGGTGGAGCGGCTGGATCAGCTCCGACAGGCCGGCGCCGACACGTCCCCGGAATCCGGCACGCGCGAAGCTCCTGCGAGCACCGCGGCCGCGCCCTCGAAGCTGGCCGAGGAGACGGCCGAGCCTGACGCGCGGGCGGCCGAGGCTCTTCCGAAGACGCATTCGAAGTTGGTCGAGATCGACATCGAGCGTCTGGGCAAACTCGGCTTCATCACTCCAAGGTTGCCGCGTAGCACGATTGCCGATGAGTTCCGCGTCATCAAGCGGCCGCTGCTTCAGAATGCGGAAGGCCGTAGCGCTGCACAAGCCGAGAACGCCAACCTGATCATGATCACAAGTGCCCTTCCCGGCGAGGGCAAGTCGTTCACGGCCATCAATCTTGCCATCAGCATGGCGATGGAGCTCGACCATACGGTCCTGCTGGTCGATGCGGACGTGTCGCGCCCGTCTGTTCTGTCGACGCTCGCGCTTGCGCCGGAAAAGGGGCTGATGGACCTCCTTACCGGCGAAGTGTCCGATCCGTCCGACGTGATGCTGCGCACGAACATCGAAAAGTTGTCGATCTTGCCGGCTGGTACGCCGCACCAGCGTGCTACCGAGTTTCTTGCTTCCGAGGCCATGAACGGCCTTCTTCAGGAGATGGCCAAACGCTACTCGGAGCGCGTGATTGTGTTCGATTCGCCGCCGTTGCTCGCTACGACCGAGGCGCGCGTGCTTGCGACACACATGGGCCAGGTCGTGCTCGTGGTCGAGTCCGAGCGCACGCCGCAAAGCTCGGTCAGGCACGCGCTGGGTACGATAGAGAGTTGCCCGATCAAGCTGATGGTGCTCAACAAGTCGCGCGAAAAGGCGCTGCGAGCCTACGGATATGCCTATGGATACGGCTATGGATACGGCTATGGCCGCAATGACAGAAAGGAAGCTCGTGCTGACATGGCCTGAACGATGGATGCCTTCTCTACCGGTCAAGATCCTTGGAGTGATGCTGCTGAGCACGGTTGCTGGCGCAGCGCATGCGCAGTTGGTGCGCGTCGATCCGTCGGTGCAGTTCCGACTGACCTATACGGACAACGTGCGTGCCGATCGCGATGAGGAGCGCTCCGCGTTCGTCGGACAGGTAACGCCCGGCCTTGGCCTCACCACGACGCGTACGGGCGGCCGCGTACAAGGCCGCCTGAACACGCGCCTGGGGGGCGCACTACGCTCGCGCGACAGTGGAAGCCGTGGCGGCAGCGGCAGTGCGTCGCTCGAACTGCAGGGCAACGCGCAGGTCGAGGCGATCGACGAGTTACTGTTCGTGGATTTTGATGCAGGGGTGCGCCGCTCCAACCTGTCCTTGTTCGAAGGTCGCGCCGATGACGACTTCCTGACCACCGATCGAGGCAGTGAGACACGGACCTATTCGATTGCTCCGCGGCTCGAGTTCCGCATGGGCAGTGTCGCACAAGGGCGTGTGCGCTACCTTTCACGCTGGTTCGACAGCGGGGGCAGGGCCGTCGGTACACAGCGACTGGGACGTCTGGACGCGGGCCTCGAGAATTCGTCTGCCTTCGGCCCCCTCGGCTGGGGGCTCGACTACTCGCGCATTGAAACCAGTTACCGTGACCGCGGAGTCGAGGACGCAATTCAGGAGATCGCACGAGTTACCTTGTTTTATCGCGTCACTTCGCAGCTGCGAGTCCGGGGCAGCGTGGGCTACGAACGCAACGATTTCGGCGCCTCGCGTGTCGACAACGAGCGTATCGTCGGTGCTGGCGCGGACTGGTTCCCGACGCCGCGGACGACGATTTCCGGATTCGTGGAGGACCGTTTCTTCGGATCAGGGTACAACTTGTCGGTGAACCATCGCCGAGCTCGCTCGATTTGGCTGCTTACCCATGCGCGTGATGTTCGCTCATCGATCGAACGGTTTGGAAGTGTGTTTCAGGATCCGTTCTTTGTGGCCCTGTTTGACGATCCCTCTTACGTGGAGCGGTTTCCCGACCCGCTCGAGCGTGAGGACGCAATCCGCCGCGAGCTTGGCCTGACCGGAGACTCGTTCGTCACAAATGCTTTCTTTGTCGCGCGAATTCTGCGTGCGGCTGTCTCGCTGGTGGGTGTGCGCAATACGCTGACCTTGTCGGCGCAGCGTACGGAGCGCTCACGCCTAAGCGGTCTTGGCGGATTGCGCGTCGGCGATGAGTTCCGTGACACCGATACGGTACGTACCCGCGCGCTCGGCGCATCCTGGCGTCACCGGCTGTCGGGGTCGAGTTCGCTCAACGCGTCGCTGACGCATTCGCGCGCGGAGCGCGACACTGCCACGGCCGACGAGATCCGGCGCTGGCTTGCATCGTTCGGCGTTTCGAAGCGTCTCAGTCCGAAGGCCGTCGTCGCGCTGGTGTACCGTTTTCAGAATGCGCGCGGCGCGAACGAATTCCGCGAAAACGTGATCTCGGCAACTCTGGGCTTGCGCTTCTGAGCGGGTCGCGCCATGTACGAATCCTTCTTCAAGTTTCGCGCCAAGCCGTTCCAGCTCAATCCGGATCCGGCCTTCTACTTCGGTAGCCGCGGGCACCGGCGGGCGATGGCTTACCTCGAGTACGGCCTGCACCAGAACGAGGGATTCATCGTCGTCACCGGCGAGGTCGGGGCGGGCAAGACGACCTTGCTGCGCAACCTGATCGAGCATCTGGACCCGGCCAAGGTCGTGGCCGCGAATCTGGTCAGCACTCAGGTCGACGAGAACGACATCCTGCGCATGGTCGCGGCGGCGTTCGGCGTGCCGAGCCGCAGTCTCGACAAGGCCGGTCTGCTCCTCGCGCTCGAGACCTTTTTCGTGTCGCTCGCGGCGAGCGGCAAGCGTGCGCTGCTGATCGTCGACGAGGCGCAGAACCTCAGCCAGCAGGCGGTCGAGGAGCTGCGCATGCTGTCGAATTTTCAGCTCCAGGACCATGCGCTGCTGCAGAGCTTTCTCGTCGGGCAGCCCGAGTTCCGCGACATGATGCAGGGTACCCAGCTGCAGCAGCTGCGCCAGCGCGTGATCGCGTCCTACCACCTCGGTCCGATGGACTGCGAGGAGACGCGTTCATACATCGAGCACCGCCTCGGCCACGTCGGCTGGCAGAACGATCCGGCCTTCGACGACGACGCGTTCGGCGTGATCTACGGCTTTACCGGGGGCGTGCCGCGGCGGATCAACAGCCTGTGCGATCGCCTGTTGCTGGCCGCCTTTCTCTCCGACCGCCACCGTGTCCGCGAGGCCGACGTCCAGGAAGTCGTCGCCGAGCTGCGCCAGGAATTCGAGGGCGGCTCGGCCATGCGTGTCAACGCGCGCGGTCCGAAGTCGAGCGACGCGCGGGCGCTGACGGCAATCGAGGGCGTGGCGATCGACGCGAGTCGATTGCGGGTGTCGCCCAGACTTGCCGACGAGGTGGCGGACATGGCGTCGAACCACGACCTGCGCCGGCTCGAGGCACGGCTCGCGGCACTGGAGCAGTCCACCGCCGCGATCGTCCATGCCCTGAACGAGCTCGTGCACGCGATACGGTGCGATATGCCGGGCGGGGATCGCGCCGATGAGTGACGGGCAGCGCACCGGTGCACCGCTGATCTGCGTGGTCGGTGCGCGGCCGAACTACATGAAGTTGGCGCCGATCATGCGCGCACTGGCGGCTCGCTGTCCGGACCTGCCGACACTGCTCGTGCATACCGGCCAGCATTACGATCCCGGCATGAACGACCGCCTCTTCGCCGACCTCGGTCTGCCTCCGCCAGACATCAATCTCGAGGTCGGCTCGGCCTCGCACGCGGTGCAGACGGCCGAAATCATGAAGCGCTTCGAGCCGGTCATCGAAGCTCACGGTGCGCGGGCGGCACTGGTCGTCGGCGACGTCAACTCGACGCTCGCGTGCGCCCTCGTCGCATCCAAGCGTGGTGTGCCGGTCATCCATGTCGAGGCCGGTCTGCGCAGCTTCGACCGGCGCATGCCCGAGGAGATCAACCGCGTGCTGACCGACCAGGTCGCCGACGTGCTGTATACGACCGAGCGCAGTGCGCATGACAACCTGTTGCGCGAGGGCATTGCGCCCGGGCGCATCGTCTTTGTCGGCAACGTCATGATCGACACGCTGCGCGCGAGCCTGCCGCGGGCGGTGCCCGCCGAGGAGCTGCTGCGGGCGGCCGGCCATGACCCGTCCCGCATCGCGGCCGGCTACGGCGTCGTGACCTTGCATCGCCCGTCCAATGTCGACGATGCGGCGACGCTCGGGACGATTCTCGATGCCTTGCGCGAGATCGCACGGCGCCTGCCGCTCGTGATCGCGCTGCATCCGCGCACGCGCAACAGCCTCGAGCGCTTCGAACTGTACGATCGCCTCGATGCGCCGGGCTTCATCGTCGTGCCGCCGCAGGGCTACCTGCAGATGCTCGGGCTGATGGCGACTGCGGTGATGGTCCTGACCGATTCGGGCGGCATGCAGGAGGAGACCACCGCGCTCGGCGTGCCGTGCCTGACGATCCGCGAGAACACCGAACGGCCGATCACCGTCGAGCAGGGCACCAACACGCTCGTCGGCACCGACATGCAGGCGCTGCTCGCCGCGGCCGAGACGATTCTCGCCGGTGGGGGCAAGCGTGGGCGGGTGCCGGAACTGTGGGATGGCCATGCCGCCGAACGCATCGCCGCGCATTTGTCGCATTGGCTCGCCACGCACGGCGAGCGGCAGGGGGCGTGATGAGCACGACCATCACCAATGCCCTGACGATCGACGTGGAAGACTATTTCCAGGTCTCGGCGCTGGCGCCGCACTTTCCGCGCGAGCACTGGGAGCGGGTGCCGTGCCGGGTCGAGCGCAACGTCGATCTGATCCTCGCGCTGCTCGATGAACACGGCGCCCGTGCGACCTTCTTCACGCTGGGCTGGGTGGCCGAGCGTTATCCGCAGCTGGTGCGCCGCATTGCCGCCGGCGGGCACGAGGTCGCGAGTCACGGCTACGGCCACGAACGCGCGAGTGCCCAGACGCCGGAGTGTTTCCTGGCCGACATCCGGCTCGCCCGCCGGGTGCTGGAGGACTTGTCCGGCCGCGCTGTCGTCGGCTACCGCGCGCCGAGTTTTTCAATCGGCGAGGGCAATCGCTGGGCGCACGACTGCATCGCCGAAGCCGGCTACGCATATAGTTCCAGCATCTATCCGATCCGTCACGACCACTACGGCATGCCGGATGCGCCGCGCTTTCCGTACCGCCTCGGCAACGGCCTCGTCGAGGTGCCGGTGACCACCGTGCGCTGGCTCGGACGCAACTGGCCGGCCGGCGGTGGCGGCTATTTTCGTCTGCTGCCGTATGCGCTCTCGCGCTGGCAGATCGCGCGCGTCAATCGCGAGGACAGACGCGCGGCGATCTTCTACCTCCACCCGTGGGAGCTCGATCCGGGCCAGCCGCGGGTGCGCGAGGCGTCGGCGCGGACGCGTTTTCGACACTACCTGAACCTCGATCGCACCGAAGGCCGCCTGCGTCGCCTGTTGAGCGACTTCCGGTGGGGGCGCGCGGACGAGGTGTTTCGCGACACCGCCTGAAAGGCGGAAGAGGTCTGCGAACCGGAATGGAGCCCCGACCATGGACCGTCCCGCGCTGACCGTCAAACGATTCGCCGCCGCCGACCGCGACCGCTGGGACGCGTTCGTGCGCGCTTGCCCGCAGGCGAGCTTCTTTCATCTGTCGGCCTGGCAACAGGTCATCGAGCAGACGTTTCGGCACCGCACCCATTTCCTCTATGCCGAGCGCGCCGGTGACATCGTCGCGGTGCTGCCGTTGGCCGAGATCCGCAGCCGGCTGTTCGGCCACGCGCTGATCTCGCTGCCGTTCTGCGCCTATGGCGGCATCGCCGGGGAAGCTGCCGCAGCAGCCCCGCTCGAGGCGGAGGCCGAGGCGATCGCCCGCGTGCTCGGCGTCGCCCACCTCGAATACCGCAACCGCGAGCTGCGGCACGCCGACTGGCCGCGCCAGGATCTCTACGTGACCTTCCGCAAGCCGATTCTGCCCGACGTCGAGGCGAACCTGCTGGCGATCCCGCGCAAGCAGCGCGCGATGGTGCGCAAGGGCATCGGCAACGGTCTGCTCGCGACCGTCGATGCGAACGCGGAGCGCTTCTTCGCGCTGTACGCCGACAATGTGCGGCGCCACGGCACTCCGGCGCTGCCCAAGTGCCATTTCGAGCGCCTGCTGGAGCTCTTCGGCGAACAGTGCGAGATCCTCACCGTCACCGATGCGGCCGGGCGGCCGTTGTCGTCGGTGCTGAGCTTCTACTTCCGTGACGAAGTGCTGCCCTATTACGCCGGCGATGTCGCGTGCGCCCGTGAGCTGGCCGCCAACGACTTCAAGTACTGGGAGCTCATGCGCCGCGCCTGCGAGCGCGGCTGCCGCATGTTCGACTACGGGCGCAGCAAGGTCGGCACGGGGCCGTGGAGTTTCAAGAAGAACTGGGGCTTCGAGCCGCAGCCGCTCGCCTACGAGTTCCGCCTCTACAAGCGCGACAGCGTGCCGCAGAACAACCCGATGAACCCGCGCTACCGCGGCCTCATCGCGCTGTGGCGGCGGCTGCCGCTGCCGGTGGCGAACCTGATCGGGCCGCACATCGTGCGCAACCTCGGGTGACCGGCATGGATACGCGCGAACCGCTGCTCTATCTGGTGCATCGCATTCCGTTTCCGCCCGACAAGGGTGACAAGGTGCGCTCGTTCAACATCCTGCGCCATCTGTCGCGGCGCTTTCGAATCTATCTGGGGTGTTTCGTCGATCAGGCCGCAGACATGGACCAGGTCCCGCGACTGGCCGAATGGTGTGCCGAGACGCACGTCGTGCGTCTGCATCGGCGCCGCGCGCGCCTGGCCGGCCTGGTCG
>DAOMOP010000001.1:80348-97827 GCA_035444405.1 Rhodocyclaceae bacterium | reverse complement strand
GCCGGCCTGCGCGCGTGGGTGCGTGAGGTCGTCGCGCGCGAACGGATCCGGCTCGGGCTCGTGTTTTCGGGGCCGATGGCGCAGTACCTCGACGTTGACGGCCTCGAGCGGCGTGTCATCGATTTCTGCGACCTCGATTCGGCCAAATGGCGGCAGTATGCGGGCGAACGCCCTTGGCCGCTGTCGTGGCTGTACAAGCGCGAGGGCGAGCGGCTGCTCGCGTTCGAGCGCCAGGCGGCACAGCGCACCGAGGCGAGCGTGTTCGTCACCGCAGCGGAGGCCGAGCTGTTTCGCCGTGCCGCGCCGGAACTGGGCGAGCGGATCTCGGCGATCGAGAACGGTGTCGACAGCGAATTCTTCGCGCCCGCCGCACACGGCGAAGATCCGTATCCGCCGGGCGGCCCGGTGCTGCTCTTCACCGGTGCGATGGACTACTGGCCCAACATCGATGCGGTCGGCTGGTTTGCGCGAGAGATCCTGCCCGCGGTGCGCCGCGTCCACGGCGACGCGCGCTTCTACGTGGTCGGCCGCAATCCCGCCCCGGCCGTCGTCGCGCTGGGCAGCGAGCACGTGTGCGTGACCGGCACCGTGCCCGACGTCCGGCCCTGGCTCGCGCACGCCGATGTCGTGGTGGCGCCGTTGCGCGTGGCGCGCGGCATACAGAACAAGGTGCTCGAGGCGATGGCGATGGGCAGGCCGGTGGTGGTGTCGGCGGGTTCGGCCAGTGGCCTCGCCGGACGGCCGGGTGTCGATTTCGATGCGGCCGATGGTGCCGGGCAGTTCGCCGAGCGCGTGATCGCGCTGCTGTCGAGCCGGGCGCTGCGTGATCGGATGGGGGCGTCGGCACGTCACTGCGTGCTGCAGCGCTACGCCTGGGACGCTCATCTCGAGGGCTTCGAGCGGCTGCTGGAGGGCTCCGGTGCGAGGGTCGCCGAAGTATCGGACGAGGAACTTGTGGAGGCGCGGGCATGAACGAGCATGTCGAACGATCCGGCGCTTCGGCGGGGCCTCGCCAAGAAGGATGGGTGAGCGGCTTTCCGGTGGTCGCGCTGGTGCTTGCCGTGGTCCTGGCGTGGGTCGTCGGCTGGTACTGGCCGACCGTCCGGCAGGTGACCGGAATCTGGTGGAGTTACGAGACTTTCGCGCACGGGCTGGTCGTGTTTCCGATCTCGGCCTGGCTCGTGTGGAGCAAGCGTGAGCGTCTGCAGGGGCTGGTGCCACAGCCGGTAGCGTGGATGGCGCTGCCTGTCGCGCTCGCCGGGCTCGGCTGGGCGGTCGGCGAGTTCGTGACCGTCAATGCGCTCGCGCACCTGTCGCTGATGGCGGCGCTGGTGCTTGCGTTCGCCGGCGTGCTGGGGTGGACACTGGCGCGCGAGCTGGCCTTTCCGCTCGGTTTCCTGTTTTTCGGCGTGCCGATCGGCGAGTTCCTGGTACCGATGCTGATGGACTACACGGCCCATGCGACCGTGTTCGCGCTGCGCCTCACCGGCATCCCCGTCTACCAGGAGGGGCTGTACTTCGTGATCCCGAGCGGGCGCTGGTCGGTCGTCGAGGCGTGCAGCGGCATCCGCTACCTGATCGCATCGCTGATGGTCGGTTCGCTCTACGCCTATCTCAACTACACCAGCCTGCGCCGCCGCCTGATCTTCGTCGCGGTGTCGATCGTCGTGCCGATCGTCGCGAACTGGCTGCGCGCGTACATGATCGTGATGATCGGCCATCTGAGCGACAACAAGCTCGCTTCCGGTGTCGACCACCTGCTCTACGGCTGGGTGTTCTTCGGCATCGTGATCGGGCTGATGTTCTGGATCGGAGCGTGCTGGCGCGAGGATGAAGCGCCGCGGCGGCCGGGCGAAGGACGTGCCACGGTGGCGGCCGCGGAACGTCCGTTCGCCGTCGCGGTCGGCATGCGCGCGCTGCCCATTTTGCTTGTGCTGGCGGTTTTCCCGCTGTGGGTCGCGCGCGTCGATGCGCCGGCCGCGCCGTTCGAGGTCGTTCTCGAGGCGCCCGCCCCGCAACCGGGATGGGCGCTCGATCAGGCCGTGTTCCACGACTACACGCCGCGCTTCAGCGGCTATCGCGGTGCGATCCATCAGGCCTATCGCCGCGACGATGGCAGCATGGTCGCGCTGTATGCGGCCTACTTCGTCGACCAGCGCTCGGGCAGCCAGATGGTCACCTCGCGCAACCGCCTGAATTTCAAGGAGCAGGAAGGGCCGGTCAACTGGCAGATCGTGTCGCGCAAGACGGTGGAGATGCCGCCGGGCAGAATCATGAACTCGGTGATCGCCGATCGCCACCGGACGCTTTCGGTGTGGCACTGGTACTGGAGCGACGCATCGGTCGTGACCAGCGACAGGATCGCCAAGATCCAGTTTGCCGTCAATCGGCTGACCGGTCGTGCCGATGACGCCGCCTTCGTTGCGCTGCTCATCCCGGTGCCGGAGCGCAGCGAAGATGCGCGCGAGCTTGCCGAGGCGTTTTTCCGTGATCATGCGGACGAGATACGGGCGATGCTCGCGGGGGCGGAGGTCCGCAGATGAGCACCGAGCGGCCGATGATCGCGCACGTGGTGTTCGGCTTTCACACCGGCGGTCTGGAGAACGGCATCGTCAATCTGATCAACCGATTGCCCAGGGACGCCTTCCGTCACGCGGTCGTTGCGCTGACGTCGTGTGCGCCGGAGTTTTGCCGGCGCGTCATGCGTGACGACGTGGACTTCATCGAGCTGCGCAAGCCGCCCGGCCACGCGTGGAAGCTTTATCCGGCCCTCTACCGCCTGTTCAGGCAGCTCGCGCCAGCCATCGTGCACACCCGCAATCTCGCGGCGCTCGAGGCCACCGTGCCGGCCCGCGCCGCCGGCGTTCCGGTGCGCATCCATGGCGAGCACGGCTGGGATACCTCGGATCCGGCCGGGCGCAGCCGCAAGTACCGCATCATGCGCCGTCTGTACCGTCCCTTCGTCAGTCACTACGTGGCACTGTCCGGCCATCTGGAGCATTATCTCCTCGATGCGGTGGGCGTGGCCGGCACGCACGTGAGCCGCATCTGCAACGGCGTCGACAGCGCCCGCTTCAGCCCGTCCGGCAGCGGCCGCCAGCGGCTGCCCGGCTCACCGTTCAACGCCTCGCACCACCTCGTGATCGGCACGGTCGGCCGGCTGCAGGCGATCAAGGACCAGATCACGCTCGCGCGCGGCTTCGCGCGGCTGTGCCGCCGGGATTTGCCCGTCGCGGCCGCTGCACGGCTGATGATCGTCGGCGACGGACCGCTGCGCGCCGAGCTCGAGGCCGAGATCGCCCGCCTGGGCATCGGCGATCGCGTGTGGCTCGCCGGTGAGCGTGCCGACGTGCCGGACGTGATGCGGGCGATGGACTTGTTCGTACTGCCGTCGCGTGCCGAGGGCATCTCGAACACCTTGCTCGAAGCGATGGCAAGTGGTCTGCCGGTGGTTGCCACCGCGGTCGGCGGCAATCCCGAGCTCGTCGAGCATGGACGCACCGGCCTGCTCGTGCCGCCGTCCGATCCGCAGGCGCTGTGCGACGCGCTGATGCATTACCTGGCAAGTCCCGATCGCAGGCATCGGCACGGCTCGGCCGGGCGGCATCGCGTCGAGGCCGAATTCAGCCTCGAGCGCATGGTGGCCGACTACGAGAGGTTGTACCACGATGCACTCGAACGCGCGTCGCGCTAGCTGAGCCGTTCGACCCGGACGCCGACAAGGGGGGATCATGTGCGGAATTGCCGGACTCTTCGACACCGCGGGCCGTCGCGATTTCGACCGCGCATTGGTCGGGCGGATGAACGACGTGCAATGGCATCGCGGCCCCGACGAAGGCGGCGCGCATTTCGAGCCGGGCGTCGCGCTCGCGCACCGGCGCCTGTCGATCATCGACCTGGCGACCGGCCAGCAGCCGCTGTTCAACGAGGATGGCTCCGTCGCGGTGGTGTTCAACGGCGAGATCTACAACTACCAGCAGCTCGTGCCCGAGCTCGAGGCCCTCGGCCATGTCTTTCGCACCCGCAGCGACACCGAGGTCATCGTGCACGCGTGGGAGAGCTGGGGCGAGGCGTGTGTCGCGCGCTTTCGCGGCATGTTCGCGTTCGCGCTGCACGACCGCAGCCGCGAGACGCTCTTCCTGGCGCGCGACCGGCTCGGCGTCAAGCCGCTGTTCTACGGACTGCTGCCCGACGGCACGCTGATCTTCGGTTCCGAACTGAAGGTGTTGATGCAGCATCCGTCGCTCGACCGCCGCATCGATCCGCTGGCGGTCGAGGAATATTTCGCGCTCGGCTACGTCGCCGAGCCGCGCACGATCTTCGCCGGTGCCCGCAAGCTCGGCCCCGGCGAGACGCTGGCCGTGCGCCGCGGCCAGCCGCTGCCTGAGCCGACCCGCTACTGGGACGTGCGCTTCACCCTCGACAACCCGATCGCGGCCGCCGACGCCAGGGTCGAGCTCGTCGAGCGGCTGCGCGAATCGGTGCGCCTGCGCATGATCGCCGAAGTGCCGCTCGGCGCCTTCCTGTCCGGCGGCGTCGACTCGAGCGCCGTCGTCGCGCTGATGGCCGCCGCCTCGAACGATCCCGTCAATACCTGTTCGATCGCCTTCGACGATCCGGCCTACAACGAGTCGGCCTTCGCGCGCATGGTCGCGCAGCGCTACCGCACGAATCACCACCAGGAGACCGTGCAGTCCGATGATTTCGACCTGATCGACGGCCTGGCGGCCCTGTACGACGAACCCTATGCCGACAGCTCGGCGATACCGACCTGGCGCGTGTGCCAGCTTGCACGCAAGCATGTCACCGTCGCGCTGTCGGGCGACGGCGGCGACGAGAGCTTCGCGGGCTACCGCCGCTACCGCCTGCACCTGATGGAGGAGCGCCTGCGCGGCGTGATGCCGCTGGGCATGCGGCGACCGCTGTTCGGCATGCTCGGCCGGCTGTATCCGAAGGCCGACTGGGCGCCGCGCGTGCTGCGCGCGAAGACCACTTTCCAGGCGCTCGCGCGCGATTCGGTCCAGGCGTATTTCCACTCGGTGTCGATTCTGCGCGACGAGATGCGGCAGCGCCTGTACGCGCCGGCATTCAGGCGCGAGCTCGGCGGCTACGACGCCGCCGAAGTGTTTCGCCGTCATGGTGCCAATGCCGGGACCGATGATCCGCTGGCGCTCGTCCAGTATCTCGACCTCAAGACCTATCTGGTCGGCGACATCAACACCAAGGTCGATCGGGCGAGCATGGCCCATTCGCTCGAGGTGCGCGAGCCGCTGATGGACCACCCGCTGGTCGAATGGCTGGCGACGCTGCCGTCCGCTCTCAAGGTCGGCGGCCGGCAGGGCAATCTGTTGTTCAATCAGGCGTTGGAGCCCTACCTCCCGGACGCGGTGCTGTACCGGCCCAAGATGGGCTTTGCGGTGCCGCTTGCACGCTGGTTCCGCGGACCGCTCGCGCAGCGCGTGCGTGACGCGGTGCTGGGCGACACGCTGGCCGGCACCGGCATCTTCGACCGCGGTTACCTGCGCCACCTCGTCGAGGCCCACCAGGACGGCGTGCGCGACTACAGCGCACCGATCTGGACGCTGCTGATGTTCGAGGCGTTCGTCCGCAATCAGCAGGCGTCGACGCGCCCGGCGCCGCCGCGGCAGGAAACCTTGGAGGCGATGGGGTGACGGTGCGCATTCTCCACATACTCGACCATTCGCTGCCGCTGCACAGCGGCTACACGTTTCGCACCGCGGCGATCCTGCGCGAGCAGCATGCGCGCGGCTGGGAAACCCATCACCTGACCTCGCCGAAGCAGGGACGCGCCGCGGCGCTGTACGAAACCGTCGATGGGCTGGAGTTCCATCGTACGGCCTACGTGCCGCTCGCGGCGCCGCTCCTTGGCGAGCTCGGACAGATGAAGGCCACCGAGCGCCGCCTCGACGAGCTCGCCAGGCGGCTGCGTCCGCACATCCTGCACGCGCACTCGCCGGTGCTCAACGCGATTCCGGCCTTGCACGTCGGGCGGCGGCTCGGCATTGCGGTGGCCTACGAGGTGCGGGCGTTCTGGGAGGATGCCGCCGTCGATCACGGCACCACGCACGAGGGCAGCGCGCGTTACCGTCTCACCCGTGCGCTCGAAACGTGGGCGTTCAGGCGGGCCGACCAGCTCTTCACGATCTGCGAGGGGCTGCGCGCCGACATCGTCGGGCGCGGCATTCGCGCCGACAAGGTGGCGGTGATCCCCAATGCCGTGGATATCGCCGGTTTCCGGCTGTCCGGCGAACCGGACGCGCAACTGCGGGCGCGCCTCGGCCTCGAAGGTGCGACCGTGCTCGGCTTCGTCGGCTCGTTCTATGCCTACGAAGGTCTCGATCTGCTGCTGCAGGCCTTTCCCGCGATGCTCGCCAGGCGGCCCGAGCTGCGCATCCTGCTGGTCGGCGGCGGCCCGCAGCAGGCCAGCCTCGCCTCCCAGGCCGTGGCGCTCGGCATTGCCGACCGCGTCGTGTTCACCGGCCGTGTTCCGCATGCCGAAGTGGGCCGGTACTACGATCAGATCGATCTGCTCGTATACCCGCGCCATTCGATGCGGCTCACCGAGCTCGTCACGCCGCTCAAGCCGCTCGAGGCGATGGCGCAGGGGCGTATCGTCGTCGCCTCCGACGTCGGTGGCCATCGCGAGCTCATCCGCGACGGTGAAACCGGCCACCTGTTTGCGGCCGGCGACGCCGTCGCGCTGGCCGATACGGTCGAGCGCACGCTCGCCGCGCGTGCGCACTGGCCGGCGATGCGTCTGAACGCGCGCCGTTTCGTCGAGCGCGAGCGCAACTGGACGATCAGCGTTGCGCGCTACGCCGAGCCGTATCGGCGCATCGCCCAGCAGGTGGCGGTACCGGATCGGGCCCTCGACGGAGCCCGCCAGCCATGACGCCGGCCGCGCCGCTGCATGTCGTGCTGGTCGGGCCGCTGCCGCCGCCATTCGGCGGCATGGCCAACCAGACGCGCCAGCTCGCCGAGCTGTTGCGTGGTGCCGCGGTCGTGGTCGACGTCGTCGCGACCAACGCGCCTTACCGCCCGGCGTGGGCAGGGCGCATCCCCGTCGTGCGTGCATTGTTCCGCCTGCTGCCCTACATTTGGTCGCTCAGGCGCGTCACGCGTCACGGACGCGTCGTCCATGTGATGGCAAATTCGGGGTGGTCCTGGCACCTTTTCGCGGCGCCGGCAGTGCTCGTCGCCGTGAGCCGCGGGGTGCCGGTGATCGTCAATTACCGGGGCGGCGAAGCGGAGGCGTTCATGCAGAAGCAGTCACGCTGGGTATTGCCGGTGCTGCGGCGGGCGAACGTGCTGGCGGTCCCGTCCGGGTTTCTCGAGGGCGTTTTCGCGCGCTACGGCCTCGATCCCGTGGTCGTGCCGAACATCGTCGATCTCGACCGCTTCGAGGCGCTCACGGGCGAGCGGCCCGCCTTGCCGACGGGGCCGCACCTCGTCGTCACGCGCAACCTCGAGGCGCTCTACGACAACGCCACCGCACTGCGCGCATTCGCGCTCGTGCGTGCGCGCTGGCCCAATGCACGGCTGAGCGTGGCCGGCAGCGGACCGGAGCTCGACGCGCTGCGTGGCGAGGCGCGTCGTCTCGGCGTCGCGGCGTCGGTGAGCTTCACCGGACGCCTCGATCGTGACGCGATGGCGCGCCTGTATGCGTCGGCCCACGTCATGCTCAACCCGAGCCGCGTCGACAACACACCGAACTCGATTCTCGAAGCGTGGGCGAGCGGCGTCGCCGTGGTCAGCACCGACGCAGGAGGCGTTCCGTTTCTGGTCGATGCGAACGTGAACGCAGTGCTCGTGCCGCCCGGCGATCCGCAAGCCATGGCCGATGCGGTGCTTGCGCTGCTTGCCGACCCTGCGCGCACCGCACGCCTGGTGGAGGCCGGGCGTCGCGCGGCGCGGCGTTTCGCGTGGCCGCAGGTGCGTCCGCGCTGGCTCGAACTCTATCGCCGGCTCGCCGGCGCGACGGGGCGGGTCGCCACCATCGAGGCGATGCGATGAGGTCCATGCGCTCCGTTGGATGCCCGACTCCGTCGTACCGTACCGCGTCGGCGGCGGACCGGGCACGGGTGCCGCGCGGCAGCCTCCCCGGACGCGGGGTGTGCGGGAGCATGCGTCCATGAGAGCAATCGCGATCACGCTGATCATTTTCGCGACACTGCCCTTCATCCTGAGGCAACCGCACATCGGCATCTACGTGTGGTCGTGGCTCGGCTATATGAATCCACACAAGATGTCGTGGGGGTTCGCAATGACGATGCCTTTCGCCCTGATCGTCGCGATCACCACCTTCCTCGGCATGATGATGTCGAAGGAAAAGTACCGCATCGCATGGTCCCGCGAGACCGTCCTGCTGGCCGTCATGGTGGCATGGATGTTCATGACGACCGTGTTTTCCCTGTATCCGTGGCTGGCTTGGGAGCAGTGGGACAAGGTCTGGCGCATCATGCTGATGACCTTCGTGACGGCGATGCTCATCAATAGCGAGCAGCGCATCAAGATTCTTATCTACGTCATCGCGTTGTCGATCGGCTTCTATGGCATCAAGGGTGGGCTTTTCGTGCTGCGCTCGGGTGGCAATTACAGTGTGCTCGGCCCCGGCGGAACCTTCATCGCCGACCGCAACTCGCTCGGTCTAGCGCTGCTCATGACCGTGCCGCTGCTCTATTACATGCGCATGCAGATGACGAACTTCTACGTGCGCCTGGCACTGCTCGCCGGCACCGGCCTGACGCTGATCGCGATCATCGGCACGCATTCGCGCGGCGCACTGGTCGGCATCGTCGCGATGTTGGTGTTCTTCCTGCTGAAGTCGCGGCAGCGGTTCGGCGTGCTGCTTGCCCTGATTCCGGTCGCGTTCGTTTTGTACTCGGTGATGCCCGATCACTGGTTCCAGCGCATGGAGACCATCGAGCACTGGGAGGAGGACGGGTCCGCTTCCGAGCGGGTGCGTGCGTGGGGCAACGCGATCGACTTGGCCAACACGCGCTTCATCGGCGGCGGCATGCGCGCGCTCGTGCACTGGGGGGGGCGCGATTCGCACAGCATCTACTTCGGCATGCTCGGCGAGCACGGCTGGCTCGGTCTGGCGATGTTCCTGGCGCTGCTGGCGATGACGTGGTTGTCGGGCAACTGGATCATCCGCCACGCGAAGCGGCACAAGGAACTGTATTGGGCACGCGACCTTGCCGCGATGATACAGGTGAGCCTGATCGGCTACATGTCGGCCGGGGCATTCCTGGGCCTGCAGTACTTCGATCTCTTCTATCACCTGGTGGTGATCATCGTGATGACCAAGCTGATCGTCGCGCAGCGCCTGGCCGAGTTCGCAGCGGCCGGGCAGGTGCACGGCGCTTTCGGTTGGCACCCGCAGCCGGCAGGGCTGCCGCCCGAAGTCGGGCCGCCGCGACCGTCACCGCAGGGTCCGGAGCGCGCATGAGCCCGCGTCCGATCCTGCTGTTCGGCATGCCGCGGTCCGGCACGACGTGGCTGGGCAAGGTGTTCGACAGCCACCCGCTCACGCTGTACCGCCACGAACCGGACAGCGGTGGCGTCCTGGATGCGCGCATGCCGCTGATGGCATCGGTCGAGGACGTCGAGCGTTACCGCGAGGCGGCGACCCGTTATGTTGACGGCCTGGTCGCGAACCGCTCGTTGCGTGTGACCGGCAAGCTGCCGAGCTTTCCGAAGGCGTATCAGACGCCGCTCGCCGCACGCACGCGGCGGGCCTTGCTGATCGGCGCCAAGGCCATGTCGCGCTGGATTCGCGTCGGGAAGGTGCCGGAGTTCGTGCGCCCCGGCTATGACGACCGGCTGGTCCTCGCGTGGAAGTCGATCGAATCGCTCGGGCGCCTGGGCGTGTTCGCACGGGCCTTGCCGCATGCTCGTGCCATCCACATCATCCGGCACCCGTGCGGCTACGTCGCATCGGTGCTGGGCGGGGAGGCGGGCGGTCATCTGCCGGGTGCGGTGCCCGGCAGCGAGGACTACGGCATTTTCGAGATGCTGCTCGCCACGCCGGCGGCGCGGCGGCGCGGCCTGACCCTGGCCGCGCTGCAGACCCTGCATCCGGTCGAGCGGCTGGCTTGGCGCTGGTTGCTGTCGAACGAGAAGGCGCTCGAGGATCTCGACGGCTTGCCCAATGGGCGCACGGTGCGCTACGAGGACTTGTGCCGCGATCCGCTCGACGGCTACCGCGCGCTGTTCGATTTCTCCGGGCTGAGCTGGGAGGCGCAGAGCAGCGCGTTCGTTCGCGACAGTACGTCGAGCGAGAAATCCGCCTATTTCAGCGTCTTCAAGGATCCGGAGCGTGCCGCCGCCGGGTGGAAGAGCAAGCTGTCGCCGCAGGACCAGGCGCGCGTGCTCGGCGTCGTCGCCGGAAGCCGAGCCGGCGCGCTCTACGAGACATGAGGAACGGATCGTGTTCGCGCTGTCCCTCCTCGCAGTGCTCGTGATGGTGTGGTCGGCCGTGTTGATCGGCCACCGTCGCCTGCTCGCCGGTTCGTGGCGCGAGCCGGTCTTTCGCGAGCCGGTGCTGATCGTCGAGAGCGACGACTGGGGGCCCGGGCCGCAGGCACATGCGCTGGCCCTGAGAAGAATCTGCGACGTGCTGCGCCGCCGCCGGGATCGGCACGGACGGGCGGCGGTGATGACGATCGGCGTCGTGCTCGCCGTTCCCGACAACGCCGCGATTCGCAGCGCCGGCTATCGCCGTTACGTGCGCACGTCCCTGCTCGATCGCGCCTTCGCGCCGATGCGCAGTGCGCTCGACGACGGTCGCGCGGCCGGCGTGCTGAGCCTGCAGCTTCACGGCCTCGAACACCTGTGGCCGACGGCATTCCTGCAGGCCGCCGCGCACGATCCGCGGGTGCGGCAGTGGATCGACGAGAACTCGGGAATCGACACCGAGGGACTTCCCCCGGCGATCCAGAGCCGCTGGACCGATGCCGCCTCGCTGCCGTCGCGACCGCTCGATCGCGAGCACATCCGGGACGCCGTGCGTGAAGAGACCCAGCGCTTCGCGCTGTGCTTCGGCGTCCCGCCCGAGGTCGCCGTGCCGCCGACCTTCGTCTGGAACGGCGAGGTCGAGCGGGCCTGGGCGGCCTGCGGTGTGCGCACGATCATCACGCCCGGGCGACGCCATACCGCGCGTGGCGCGGACGGCCGCCCGGCAGCCGTCGACCGCGGCATGCGCAACGGAGACACCGCCGACGGCGGCTGCCTGTACCTGGTGCGCGACATCTACTTCGAGCCGGCGCTCGGCCACACCGCCGAGCGTGCCCGCGACGCCGCGCTGCAGCGCTTCCGGCTCGGCCGACCGGCCTTGTTCGAGACGCACCGCTTCAATTTCGTCGGCGAGGCGGCGGTCGCCGACAAGAGCCTCGCCGAGCTCGAGCGCCTGCTCGACGGCGCCTTGCGCACGTGGCCGACGCTGCGTTTCATGTCGTCGGCCGAGCTTGCCGACGCCGTGCGGCGCAGCGATGCCGCGCTGCTCGAGGGCGACTTGCGCCGCCGTGCGGTGATCTGGCTGCGGCGCCTGGCCGCCCACACGCGGCTGCGCCGGCTCGCCTGGCTGACCGGGCTCGCGCTGCCGGCGGGCTTGCTCTACCTGCTCGGAGGGGGCGCGACCGTTGCGCGGCCCCCGTCAATGCTCGAGTGCAGCCGATGAGCCTCGTCCATCCGATCCTCCCGCGCCGCCTGGTCTATCCGCTGCAGGAGCGCCTGCTCAAGCGCCCGACGTTTGCGTACCTCGCCGAGCTCGAACGTACGCAGTGGCTGCCGCGCGAGGAGATCGAGCGCCTGCAGATGCGCAAGCTCGCGCGCCTGCTGAGCCTTGCCGTCGCCCACTGCCCGTGGCACGCGGCACGCCTCGAGGCGGCCGGCCTGTCGGGCGTGACCCCCGACACCGAGCTCGGCCCCGAGATGCTTGCGCGCATTCCGACCATGACCAAGGCCGATGCGCAGCTCGACGGCGCCAGGATGTGCTGGCGCGCGGTGCCCGGCGGGGCATTCGCCTACAACACCGGCGGCTCCAGCGGACAGCCGCTGCAGTTCCTGTTCGGTCGTCTGCGCCAGGCCTCCGATGCGGCCGGGCGCATGCGTGCGCGGCGCTGGTGGGGCGCCGAGGTCGGTGAGCCGGAGGTCTATCTGTGGGGCGCCCCGGTCGAGCTCGGCAAGACCGATCTGGTCAAGACCGTGCGCGATCGCCTGCTCAACCAGCTCGTCCTCAATGCGTTCGAGATGTCGCCGGCCAACATGGACGCGTATCTCGTCGCGATCGAGCGCTTCGACCCGGTATGTCTCTACGGCTACGCGAGCAGCGTCGCGCTGCTCGCCGCGCACGCGCGCGAGCGGCGCCGCATCCCGTGCCTGCGGGCGCTGCGCGTGGTGTGCACGACCGGCGAACCGCTGTACCCGCATCAGCGCGAGCTCATCGCCGCGGTGTTCGGGGTGCCGGTGGCCAACGAGTTCGGCAGCCGCGACATCGGCTTCACCGCCCATGAGAGCCCCGCGGGCCAGATGCTGCTGATGAGCGAAAGCATCATCGTCGAGGTGCTCGATGCCGACGGGCATCGGGTCGCGCCCGGCGAGACCGGCGAAGCGGTCATGACCGGCCTGTGTTCGGACGCGCAGCCGTTCATCCGCTACCGCAGCGGCGATCTGGTCAGCCTTGCCGCCGAGCCGTGCCGGCACGGCAGGGGCCTGCACGTGATCGATCGCGTGGCCGGCCGCACGACCGATTTCGTCGTCCGGCGCGATGGCGCCATCATGCATGCGCTGGCGGTGATCTATATCCTGCGCGCCGTCGAGGGCGTGGCCGAGTTCAAGGTCATCCAGCACGCGCTCGAACGCGTCGAGGTCCAGATCGTTCCCGACGCACGCTGGCACGATCGCAGCAAGGCCGACATCGACCGGCAGTTCAAGCGCCGGCTGGGAGATTCGGTGGCGGTCGACATCGTGCTGCGCGACGCGATCGCGGCCGAGGCGTCGGGCAAGCACCGCTACGTCGTCAGCCACGTGCCGCTGCCGCTGGACGCCGACGTTGCCGCGCCTGCCGGGCCGGTGGACCGAGAAGACGAAAAGAAGGCGAGATCATGCTGACCAGACTGCTCCAGGCCCCGCTACGCTACCGGCTGTGGCGCCCGGCGCACCTGCGCCTGATCGCTGCCGACCTGCTGGGCGCCGGCGCGCAGCCGGCGGCCTCGCACGAGGCCCATCTCGTCGCCGCGATCGACTGGCTGTGCCGCGCCCAGGACCGCTGCGACGGGCGGCCCGACGCGGGCGGCGTTGCGGCGGGCTGGAGCTTCGAGGACGGCTGGCTGCCGGCCTATCCGGAGACCAGCGGCTACATCGTCGAGACCTTTCTCGCCGCCAGCCGCGTGCTGCAGCGGTCCGACCTGGTCGAGCGCGCCGCGCGCATCCTCGACTGGGAGCTCTCGCTGCAGCACGCCGACGGCTCCTTCCCCGGTCATTTCGGCGAGGCGGGCAGCAAGCCGGTCATCTTCAATACCGGCCAGATCATGCACGGCATGATCGCCGGCCACCTCGAGCTCGGCCGGGCGGAATGCCTCGAAGCGGCGGTGCGTGCCGGCCATTGGATGCTCGAGCGGCAGGATGACGACGGTTGTTGGCGCCGCAGCGTGCACAACGACGTCCCGCACACCTACAACACCCGCGCCGCGTGGGCGTTGCTGCGCACCGGCCTGCTGAGCGGCGAGCGCCGCTTCGTCGCTGCCGCCGTGCGCAACCTCGAGTGGGCGTGCACGCAGGCCACCGCGTCGGGGTGGTTTCGCGAGAACGCGTTTCGTCGCGGCGAGCCTCCGTTCACGCACACCATCGCCTACGCGATGCGCGGCCTGCTCGAGGGCGGGCTGCTCGCCGACGTGCCGCGCTTCGTCGAAGCGGCGCGCGTTGCCGCGGCGGCGCTGCTCGGTGCACAGCGTGCGGACGGCTGGATCGCCGGCGAGTTCGACGACGGCTGGCGGCCGCTCGGCCAGTACTGCTGCCTGACCGGCGTCGCGCAGATCGGGCTCAACTGGCAGCGTCTGCAGCACATCGGCATCGCGGGTGACTGGCAGCCGGGGATCGAGCGGGCGATCGGTCTGCTCGAGCGCCACCACCGCATCGCCGGCGACGGCAGCCCGCAGGACGGCGGCGTGGCCGGCTCGACCCCGATCTGGGGCCGTTACTCGCGCTTGGAATATCCGAACTGGGCGGTCAAGTTCTTCGCCGACCTGCTGATCATGGCAATGTCCGACGAGATCGTGCCGCCCGTGCTGCGCCGCCGACACCCCGCCGATGCGGAGCCGCTCCATGCCTAGGTCGCGCATCATGATTCTGTGCGGCCGCGCGGCGCGCCATCTGTACGTGGCCAACGGCCTGTGCCGGGCCGCCGAAGTCACCGCAATCGTGCACGAGGCGCCGGCGCAATGGACGATGGAGAAGCTCCGCCGCAACCTGAAGCCGGCGGTGTTGTGGCGCAAGAGCTGGCGCTGGCTGCGCGACCGGCCGCGCTATGCGGGCAATCCCGAAGCCCGGTTCTTCTTCGGTGACCGTCCGGCGGCGCTCGACCGCCCGGAACTCGTGCGCGAGGTGCCGAGCGTCAGCGACCCGGCGCTGCTCGAACTCGCGCGCACCCATCGGCCCGAGCTGATCTGCGTGTTCGGAACCAGCCTGATCCGCGGCCCGCTGCTCGAGCACTTCACGCTGGTGAACCTGCACGGCGGGCTGTCACCGCAGTATCGCGGCGCGGATTGCACGTTCTGGGCGCTGCACAACGGCGAGCCGGACAAGGTCGGCTGCACGCTGCATTTCATCGATGCGGGCATCGACACGGGGCGGCTGATCGCGCATGTTTGCCCGGAGGTGCGGCCGGGCGACGACGAGCTCGTGCTGTTCTGGCGTGCGGTCAGGGACAGTGTGGCGGTCTATGCCGAGGCCGTGGCACGCCATCGGGCCGGGACGCTGCGGGGGGTGTGCCAGCCCTCGAAGGGCCGGCTCTATCAGGTCAGGGACAGAACCTGGGCCGCGGAGCAGCGCTTGAAGCGGGCGGGCGCGGCTGCGATCGCCGCTCCTTTGCCGCCGCGCGTCACCTGGTTCGAGGCGACACCGCTCCAAGCCGCGGCGTGCGAGCGCAGCGGGTGAATCCGGATGCGTCGGTGCTATGCTCACAAGGCGAACATGCTTCGGGCGACGCAACTGTGGAGGGCACGAACATGACTTCAGCCACGAGGACCGCAGCGCTGTCTGCGACGATCGTCGGTATCCTGCTGGCCGCATCGGTGTGCGAGCGAGCGCATGCGCAGCAGCACGGGCGCTGGACAGCGGTCGAAATCGCTGCGCTTCCCGCCTTCTGCCAGGCGCGGCTGGCCCGCAACGAAGCCCAGCTCAGTCACTGGAACCGCACGTTCGGACGCACCACCGTGCTCCATTTGCATCATTACTGCTATGGTCTGCTCCACATGCAGCGCGCGAACAAGACGACCAACAGCGCGCAGCGGCGCCGGCATTTCAACTCCGCGGTCAAGCAGTTCGACTATGTTCTGCGGCACTGGGGGCCGGATTCGCCGCTCTATCAAGAGGTGCAGGCGAACAAGAGCGTGGCGCAGGCATTCTCGCAGTGAAGTCTGGCCGGGTGTCGGGAGGTAAGGCGTGACGATCGCGGGCGTCGACAAAGTGCGGGAGCGGATCTCCGTGATCATGCCGTGCTTCAATGCCGAGACCTTCGTCGCGGAGGCCGTCGACAGCGTCCTCGGCCAGACCTACCCGAACATCGAGCTGATCGTCGTCGATGACGGCTCGACCGATGGTTCGCGCGAGATTCTCGCCGCCTACGGCGATCGCATCACCGTGATCCCGCAGTCGAACAGCGGACCGTATCATGCCCGCAACCTGGGCCTGCGGCATGCGAGCGGGGCTTACGTGGCCTTTCTCGACGCCGACGACTGGTGGCGCCGGGACTTCGTCGAAACCATGCATGTCGCACTCGAGACCCGTCCCGACTGCGCGCTCGCCTACTGTGGCTGGCAGAACGTCGGTGCGCGCGATCGCAGCAACGAACCGTTCATACCGCGCGACTATGAGACCGCCGACAAGCTCGAGCTGATGCTCGGGGGCGGCTCGCCGTGGCCGATTCACGCCGCGCTGGTGCGCCGCGCGGCCATCGACGCGATCGGGGGGTTCCGCGAGGACCTCGCCACCTCGCTCGATTTCGAGCTCTGGCTGCGGTTGTGCGTCGGGCGGCGAATCGTGCGGGTTCCCGAGGTACTGGCGTTTTACCGCTTTCACGGCGAGGCGCAGATCTCGGCCCAGCCGTGGCGTCAGGCGATCAATGGCTGGCGCATCAAGCGGCGCTTTGTCGACGAGCATCCCGAACACGTCACGACGCCGGGCGTCGATGCCGCACGCCGGCTCGCCGACGGGGTGCTGCTCAAGCGCGGCTACGAGTTCTTCTGGCGGCGCGATCTGGTGTCCGCGCAGCGGATCTTCAGGCGAAGCCTGTTCGTGGGCGGCTGGCGGCCGCAAGACCTGCGCTTTCTGCTGCCGTCGCTGCTGCCCGCCAGCGTCTTTCGCTGGCTGGTCGTCAATCGGGACGCCTGACGATGAGGCGCAATGGCCAACGCGGCGCTTGCCGCCCCTTCGCAAAGCCGGACCACATCGGGAGAATCGTCGCGTGAGCGGTGCGCTTGTCCTCATGTACCACCAGATCGGCGAGCCTTTGTCGGCCGTCGAGCGGCGCTATTGCGTCCGGCCGCAGGCCTTTCGCGCGCAAATGCAGTGGCTGGTCGAGGCCGGCTATCGCCCCGTCAGCCTTGCCGAGGTCACGGCCCATCTCGCCGGTGAGCAGCCGCTGGGAGACAACGCCGTGCATGTCACTTTCGATGACGGATTCGTCGGCGTGCTCGAACACGCCCTGCCGGCGCTCAAGGCGCATCGCGTGCCCGCGACGCTGTTCGCGTTGCCGGGGCGCACTGCGGTGACGAACGAATGGATGGTCGCGCGCGGCTTTCCGCGGCGCGCCCTGCTGGCCACGCAGCACCTGCGCGTGCTGGCCGCCGAGGGCGTCGCCATCGGCAGCCACAGTTGCACGCACGCCCGCCTGCCCGAAATCCCGGCCGAGGTGGCACGTGAGGAGATCGGTGCGAGCAAGCGGCTGCTCGAAGACGAACTGGGGCAGGAAGTGGCGCATTTCGCCTATCCGTACGGGCTGGTCGATGCGCAGGTGCGCGAATTGGTCATCGGTGCCGGTTACCGCTCGGCGTGCTCGACGCGCTCGGGTTTCAATCGCTCGGGCGAGGATCCCTTCATGATCCGCCGCATCGAGATCACCGGAACCGACGAGCCGTGGCAGTTCCGGCAGAAGGTTCGCCACGGCACCAGCCGGGCGACGCGCATGCAGCCCTTCATCTACTATGCCGGCCGCGTGGCGGCCCGCCTCGGCAGGGAC
>DAOMOP010000001.1:52810-80338 GCA_035444405.1 Rhodocyclaceae bacterium | reverse complement strand
TTTGATCAGGTTGCCCTCCTCATAGATCGGGGCGGGCGCGATGGATTTCAGCGTGATCGTCTGCACCTACAACCGCGCCGGCAAGCTGCCGCGCTGTCTCGGTGCGCTGGCGCGACAGCAAGGGGTGGAGGCGCTCGACTGGGAGGTGCTGGTCGTCGACAACAATTCGACCGACGACACGGCCGCGCAGGTGCGCGCCCTGCAGCAGCAACTGCCGCTCACGCTCCGCTACACGCACGAGCCGCAGCAAGGCCTCAACTACGCCCGCAACACCGGGGTGCGCGAGTCGGCCGGCGTCCATTTCTCGTTCGTCGATGACGACATCGAGGTCAGCGCACGCTGGCTGCAATCCTTGTACGCCAACTTCGTCGCCAATGACGCCGATGCGGTGGGCGGGCGCATCCATCTCGACCCCGCGGTCGTGTTGCCCGACTGGATTCGCGACGACGAAACCAAGGGCTTTCTCGGCTTCCAGGACTTCGGCGACGCGCCGTTTCGCATGGACGGGCGACGGCGCTATCCGTATGGCGGCAACATGGCCTTCCATCGCCGCGTGGTCGATCGGATCGGCTATTTCAACCCCCTGCTCGGCAGGAAGGGAGAAGGGCGAAAGCGTGCAGAATTGTTCAAGGGCGCCGAGACGGACTATTTCCATCGACTGGCCGACAGCGGCGAGGCGCGCATTTTTTATGAGCCGAACGCGATCGTCTACCACCAGGTGCAGCCGTTTCAGCTGCACAAGAAATACTTTCGCACGATTCATTTCAACGCGGGCTTTCAGCGCGCCTATTTCGACGGCCGCCCGTTCGAGCGCACCATCGCAGGGGTGCCGCGCTACATGTACCGCAAGCTCGCGGCCGACGTCGGCAGGTATCTCGGGCAACTCGTCCGCCGTGGGGCCGACGCGGCATTTCGGCAGCAGATGACCGTCGGGCATACGCTGGGAACGATGCTCGGCTATTACCGGCGCAACGACACGGGGCACGGCGGAAATGCAGAGCAGTCGTGAGTCGCCCGGCAACGCGGCCAAGGGGTGCGAAGGGAGTGCGCGGTGCTCCCGGAGAGCCGGGGGACGCCAGGGGAGCCGATTCGGGGCCGCAGGGCGTGCCGGTCGCCGGGCCGATTGACGGGACAGCGAGGGGGAGCCGTGGATCACGCGAGAATTCGAGTCTGTTTCCGGTTCGACGATCCGTCCGCTCGCAGCGACCACGGCCTCGAGGCGCGCGTGCTGGAGGTGTTTGCCGGCTTCGGAGCCAGGCTCACGGTTGCCATCGTCCCATTCGGCCGCGAAGGCGGCGCGCTGCGCCCGCTGCGGCGCACCGATGTCCCGCACCTCGCCGCGGCGCATGGCGAGGGGCGGATCGAAGTGGCGCTGCACGGCTATTGCCATGAAGCACACGCGCGGAGTCGCGACGGCATCCCCAGCGAGTTCCGGACGGTGCCCCTCGCGCTTCAGCTCCAGCGCATGGCGGACGGACGGCAGGTTCTGCAACAGGCGTTCGGCGCAGAAGTGTCCGGCTTCGTGCCCCCCTGGAATACCTACGACGCGGCCACGGTGGAGGCGACGAAGCGGCTGGGGTTCGGTTACCTGTCGGCCGGGCTTGGGGCGGGACGAGCCGGCTCGCAGCCGGTGTTGATTCCCAAGACCAGTTCCCTGCGAGCCGGGGAGGCCGGCCACGCGATCGGCAGTGCGACACGATTCAGGTCGTGTGCGCCGGTCGTCGTGTTCGTCTTTCATCCCGACCAGTTCGTCGAGTTCCGCTCGCCTCCGGCACAGGGTGAGCCGCCGCCTTTCCTGTCGCTGGACGCTCTGCGAAGCTTTCTGCAACGCCTCGCCGACGAGGCGGGGCGAGTGGAGGTGCTCACCCTCGCCGAGCTGGCCGCGGACCTCGGAGCGCGCACGCGGCTGTGGTGTGCACAGGACTTCGATCGGTTTGGGCGCATGTCCCATCGCCTGCGACAACGACTTCCTTCGGGCTTTTTTTCGACGAGGCCGAAGTGGTCCATCTTGCCGGGATTGGGCCATGCGGTCGCGTGACGGGAGCGGGCACGCAGGGCCGCGTCGTGCCGCGGTGGCATTCGGCCGGTCATCGGGGTGGCTCGCCGTCGGTCGCGGGGATGGGGCCGGCGTTGTCACAACGCGCGCAGCGGGTGTCTCGAGATGATCAGTTTTGAGTACTTCACGAAGGCGCAGGCGATCGAGTGGCAACGGTCGCACCCGGTCGATCCGGACGACACGCTGACCGACATGCGGCTGCGCCATTACGAGCATGCCGACATGGAGCAGAGAATCGGGATATTCGCGCTCGAGAACGGGCGGATCGTCGGCGCGAACTTCTTTCAGCTGTGCCCTCTGCTCGTCGATGGGGAGCTGATCCAGTGCGTGGCCTCCGGCAACCTGTTCGTCGCGCCGGAGTACCGGCCCCGCGGGGTCGGCACCTTTCTCAAGATGCATGTGCTCAAGCTGGGCTATCCGCAGATCTCGTCGGGCGTATCCCCGTCGATGCAGAAGGTATACGATGCGTGGAATGCGTATACGAAGGTGGATGCGAGTCCGGTCTATACCCTGCCCGTGACCCCGTTCGGGGTTCTGAGAGTGTCCAGAATGACCAGTGAGAGAGTGCCGCCGAGGGACAGGGGCCGATGGGACCTGCTCAAGTACCTTGGCCGCAACGCCGCATCACTGGCCGGGCTTTACCGCGCCGGCGGCGATGTGCACGTGCATGCGCCGGATCAGGCGACGGATCGGGTCGCCGCGCTTCTTCGCAGCGAGCGCTTCCCGATACAGGTGCCGTGGAATCGGACGCTCGTGACACGGGCGCTGCGGGCCGAAGACGCCAAGGCTCGTGCGTGGCTGGTCTCGGCGCGGGATGAATCCGGAGCGACCGCGACGCACCTGGTCTCGGGCTATCTGCGCGAGACCACCGTCAGGGGATACGGCTCGAGCCAGCGTCGCATCCACGAGTTCCACCTGACCGAAATATTCCCTCCCGTGCGTTCCGAGCGGGTCGCGCACGGATGCCTCGGTGTGGTCGCGTCGCGCGCGGGCGGCCTGGGTGCCGCCGTCGTTCATGTGTATGCGATGACACAGGCGCTGCGCAGCGTATGCGAGCGGTCTCGATTGGAGAGTTTTTTCAGGAAATGCGTATACATCGCACCGAATACCAAGGATGAGCGCGTCGATACGTTCATGCGAAATCCGCAGAATTGGTGGTGCCGCATACGCAACGAGGGGCAACTGCAGGAGAATGCGCTGGCACGAGAGGGTGCGCTGCACTCGGGCCATGTCAGCGAGTTGCCGGACATGATTTATTGAGACGCCGCACCATGGTCCAGACCCTGATCTCGTTCGTCGATGCCGTCCCGGACGACCGGCCGGCGATCGCGGAAGGTGAGCACCGTGTGACCTACGGACAATTGCGCTCGGCGGCGCGTCGCGTGGCCGAGCGGCTCGCCGACCCGGGCCGGCCCCGCCGCTGCATCGTCGTGAAGGCGCGGCCGGCCATCGCCTTCGTCGAGATCCTGCTCGGAACCCTGTACAGCGGCAATGTGGTGGTGCCCGTGGATCCGCGCATTCCGGACCAGGGCCTCGCCTACATCCTGCGCAAGTGCCGGGCCGATGCCGCCATCGATCCGGGCGCCGACATCGACGGGGCCGCGCCCGCGTCGCAGGCGCAGGCCTGGGCGCACTGCCCCGACGATCTCGCCATGGTGATGTTCACATCGGGTACGACCGGCGTGCCGAAAGGGGTGATGATGAGTCACGCCAATCTCGCGCACTCGTGGTCGGCGATCACCGAATATCTCGACCTGACGGCCCACCCGAGCACGATTTGCGTGCTGCCCTTGCACTACAGCTACGGACTGATTTCACAGCTGCTGTGCATGCTCAGAAATGGCGGCTATGTGCGGATCATGGCCGGCCTGAGCAACCCGGTCGCCTTCGTCGAGGCGGTGGCGCGCGAAGAGATCGAGACGGTCTTCGGCGTGCCCTCCACGTTTTCGCTGCTGGCCCGCTATCACCGCCTGCGCCCGTTTTCGCTGCCGTCGGTGCGGCTCGTGTGCTCGGCCGGCGCCGCATTCGCGATGGCGCTCTATCCTGCGATACGCGAGATGTTTCCGAACGCGGTCGTGTTCAACAACTACGGCATGACCGAGGCTTGTCCGAGGATCTCCTACGTCTCGGATCGCGACTCGGCGTTTCTCGAGGGCAGTTGCGGGGTTCCGATGCGTGGTGTCGAGATCGTGACGCTCGACCCGGACTCGTTGGCGATCCTGCCGAACGGCCAGGAAGGGGTGCTGGGCGTGCGCGGGCCCAACGTCATGGCGGGCTACCTCGACGACGACGAACGCAATCGCCGTGCCTTTCAGCGCGACGGATTCCTGATCACCGGTGACGTGGCCCGAATCGAACGTGGCCATTTGTTTGTGCGCGGCAGGCTGGACGATCTCTTCAATGTGGGCGGCGAGAAGGTCGCGCCGCTGGAAATCGAGAACGTGCTCGACGAGATGCCGGAAGTCGAACTGTCCGCCGTCAAGGGGCTGGTCGATGGGGATCGCGGCGAGATTGCCGCCGCCTTCATCATTGCCTCGGCACCGCTCACGAAGCGGCGGCTGGACGAATTCCTGTCCGCACGGCTGGCGCCCGCGAAGGTGCCGAGTGCGTACTTCGAGGTCAGTCGCCTTCCGATGACGGGCAGCGGCAAGCTTCAGCGGGCGCTGATTTCGGAGACCGCGGACTACATCAAGCGAAGAATCTATTGAGAGGGAGCTTTCCGGTGGACCAGAACGACTATGTCGAGGTGGTGCGCGAAGTGGTCGCGAGAACGTTCGAGTGCGATCCTGGCGATGTGACGGCCGACAGTGGCCCTGGAGATTTGCCGCAGTGGGATTCGCTCGGCCATATCCTGCTGCTGGAGGCCCTGCGCGATCGAATCGGGGCAGACATCCCCGTCGAGCGCGCCATCGAGGCCCGGACGGTAAGCGGGCTCGCGACCTTGCTGGCCGAAGCCCGATAGCGGGGGCACAGAGCGGCGGGCGGCCCGGATGGCCGCACGGACGCAGCGGCGAGACCGCGGCGTGCCTCGTTCGTGTCCGGACCGCCGTGGCGTGGTCTTCGCGGCGGCAGGCCACGGTGGCATCAGTGGTTTTTTGGGAAGGGGAGGCGGCATGATTGTGAGAGCGCGAGCACCCTTGCGGCTCGGACTGGCCGGTGGCGGCAGCGATGTGTCCCCGTACTGCGACCTGTTCGGCGGCCTCGTCCTGAACGCGACGATAGACATGCACGCCTACGCGGTGATCGAGCCTGCCGACGATGGCCGGGTGCGGCTGGTCGCCGCCGACCGCCAGCAGGCATGGGAAGGCGAAAGCGCCCCGTTCCTCGCGCTGGACGGGCGTCTGGACCTGCACAAGGGCGTCTACAACCGCATCGTGCGGCAGTTCAACGGCGGCGAACCGCTCGCGCTGACGCTGACCACGCACAGCGACGCGCCGCCGGGCTCCGGCCTGGGGTCGTCGTCGACGCTCGTCGTCGCGATGGTCAAGGCCTTCGTCGAATGGCTGAACCTGCCGCTCGGCGAGTACGACATCGCCCGGCTGGCCTACGAGGTCGAGCGCGTCGACGTCGGCCTCGCCGGCGGCCGGCAGGACCAGTATGCGGCCACCTTCGGCGGCTTCAACTTCATGGAGTTTCACCCCGAAGAGCGCGTGGTGGTCAATCCGCTGCGCATCAAGAACTGGATCCTCTCCGAGCTCGAGGCCTCGCTGCTGCTTTTCTTCGGGGGCGTGTCGCGCGAGTCCGCGGCGATCATCGAGGAACAGCGCGCCAACGTCGAGCGCCAGGACGGCGACGCGATCGAAGCCACGCACGCGCTCAAGCAGGAAGCGGTCGCAATGAAGGAGAGCCTGCTGAAGGGCGACTTCGAAGGCCTCGTGCAGTCGATGGAGGCGGGCTGGCAGGCGAAGAAGCGCATCGCCAGCTCGATCTCGAACGTGCGCATCGAGGACGACTACGAGCGCGCCCGCCGTGCCGGCGCTCGCGCCGGCAAGATTTCCGGCGCCGGCGGCGGCGGCTTCATGATGCTGCTGGTCGAGCCGGTCCGCCGCATGGACGTGATGCGCGCACTCGGCCAATCGGATGGCCGGGTGTCGATTTGCCATTTCACCAAACACGGGACGCAGGGATGGAAGATCTACTGAAGACAAGCATTCGCGCGCAGATCGCCGAGACCGCGCACAACCTCGCGGCGATGGCGGCCGATGACGCGCTGATCGGCACGATCGGACGCGTGGCGGCCGCGTGCGTGGCGGCGTTGCGCAACGGCAACAAGATCCTGTTCGCCGGCAATGGCGGCAGCGCTGCCGATTCGCAGCACCTCGCGGCCGAGATCGTCAGCCGCTTTGCGTACGACCGCCCGGGGCTGACGGCTTTCGCGCTGACCACCGACACGTCCATCCTCACCGCGATCGGCAACGACTACGGCTACGAGCATCTGTTCGCACGCCAGATCGCCGCGGTCGGCGTGCCGGGCGACGTGTTCTTCGGCATCTCGACCTCGGGGAATTCGCCGAACATCCTCAACGCGCTCGACGCTGCGCGGCAGAAGGGACTGGTCACGGTCGGGCTGACGGGGCGGGGCGGCGGCAAGATGGTGCAGGCCTGTGACCACTGCCTGCGCACGCCGTCCGATTCGACGCCGCGCATCCAGGAGGGCCACATCGTGATGGGCCACATCGTGTGCGGGCTGATCGAGGCGCAGATGTTTCCGCGCGCCGCATCCGCCTGAACGTCGATGCGCGCGCGCGCGGGCATGGGGATGGAAGCGATCGTGCTGGCCGTCGGACTGGGGACACGGCTGAGCGGCGTCGTGCCCGATCTGCCCAAGCCGCTGGCGCCGGTCGCCGGCCGGCCGTTCCTGTCCTTCGTTTTGGATGCGCTCGACGCCGGCGGCTTCGACACGGTGGTGCTGGCGGTCGGCCACCGCGCGCAGGCCATCCGCGACTGCTACGGCGAGCGTTACGGCACGATGCGGCTCGCGTATTCGGTCGAGTCCACCCCGCTCGGCACCGGCGGCGCGATCGCGCTCGCGCTGCGGCAGACGTCCGGGGCGGAGGTCTTCGTGCTCAACGGCGACACCTTCGTGGAGCTCGATTTCGGGGCGATGCGCGCGCTCCACGCGCGCGAGGCAGAGCGCCTCACGATGGCCGCGCAAGCGGTCGATGACGCCGGTCGCTATGGCACGCTTGACGTGCGCGGTGACCACGTGCACGCATTCGTCGAGAAGGGGCGCAGCGGGCCGGGGCTGATCAACGCCGGGGTCTATCTGCTGCGCCGCGACTTGCTGGGGGCGGACGCCGTTCCCGACGCGTTCTCGTTCGAGACCGATTTCCTGATGCCGCGGGCCGCCGCGATCCGGCCGCGTGCGTTTCGCACCCGCGGCCTCTTCATCGACATCGGCGTTCCGGAGGATTACGCGCGTGCGCAGGCCATGCTCGCCGCGCTTGGCTCAGGGCCGGTTGCCTCGTCATGACGGACAAGGCGCTTTTCCTCGATCGCGATGGCGTGATCAACGTGGACCGCCACTATGTGCATCGGATCGAGGACTTCGAGTTCGTCGACGGCATTTTCGAACTGTGCGCGACGGCCCGCGCCAGAGGCTTCAGGCTGGTGGTCGTGACCAACCAGGCCGGCATCGGGCGGGGTTACTACAGCGAGGACGAGTTCGGGCGGCTCACCACGTGGATGCTCGGCCAGTTCTCCGCGCGCGGTATCTTGATCGATCGCGTGTACTTCTGCCCCAATCATCCGACCGCAGGCATTGGAGCCTACCGGCGTGAATCGATCGACCGAAAACCCGGGCCCGGCATGATTTTGAAGGCCAAGGCGGCATTGAACCTGGATTTGTCGAGGTCGGTCCTGATCGGCGACAAACCCTCGGATATCGAGGCCGGATGTGCCGCCGGTGTCCGGTACAACCTGCAACTGGTGGCCGATGGCAGGGAGCCGACCGGCGAGGTGGGGGCGCTCGCTTTTTCGTCATTGCATGCGATCGACGCATGGCTCGCGCAGCTGAGGGTGTAGATCTCGTGGAGCGAAGGGAGGCGTCGATACCTGACGAGCCCACGCTGATTTCTCGCGTCAATCGGTTCGAATTACCCCAGTGATCATCGGTGTATCACCAGGAGGCATCGAAGGAATCGTATGTGCGGAATAGCTGGCTTCAATTGGGCAGATGAGAATCTGATTCTGTCGATGACAGACAGGTTGATCCATCGCGGGCCGGACGATGCGGGTCATTTCATCGATGCGGAGGTCAGCCTGGGGCATCGTCGCCTGTCCATTCTCGATCTCAGCTCATCTGGCCGGCAGCCGATGCACTATGAAATGAATGGCCGTGGGAGTTGGATTGTCTTCAACGGGGAGATATACAATTTTCGCAAGCTTCGGGGAAACCTTGAAAGGAGAGGCCATGAGTTCCGCACTCAGACAGACACCGAAGTGATTCTCGCTGCCTATCTGGAGTGGGATTTGGAGTTTGTCCACGAGCTGAACGGGATGTGGGCGTCTGCAATTTACGACCCGGCGCGGAAGCGTCTTGTCCTTTCGCGGGACCGGTTCGGTGAAAAGCCTCTTTACTATTGGTTCGACGGCAAGCGTTTTATATTTGCAAGTGAAATCAAGGCGATACTGGAGCATGAAATACCGCGGCAGGCGGACATGTCCGTGGTCGGTCAATATCTCTTCCATGGTATGGCAAACGGGGGGCTGGATACATTCATAAAGGGAGTCAGGATGCTGGCGCCCGCGCACCGCGCGGTTTTCGACTTGCGGGCCAGGACCATGACGGTGCAGAGATACTACACACCACAGTTTGGCCGCCGCGAGGTTTCCGACAGCGAATTTCGCGATGCTGTCCGTAGTGCCGTGGAGAGCCGCCTGATTGCGGATGTGCCGATCAGCATTTCACTGAGCAGCGGGATTGACAGTACATCGGTGGCGGCATTTACGGCGCGCGCGAACGGTTGCAGGGTGAAGGCATTCACCCTGGCGTCGACCGACAGGGTTGGGGACGAAACAGAGCTGCTCTCTGGATTTTTGCGGTGCTATCCGCAGCTGGAAATGGAGAAGTCATATATTTCCGCTGAGCGGTTTTGTGATCATTATCGCGAGATCATCTATCATCTGGATGAACCCTTTGCGCGGCAGAGTGCCTATGTGCGCTGGGAAGTCGCGAACCTGGCGTCTCGGCGGCACCGCAAAGTGATGTTGAACGGCGAGGGGGCGGACGAACTGTTAGGGGGTTACGCCGCATTCACGCCCGTGTTCACCGCGGACCTGCTAAGGCGTTGGCGCGTCCTCCGGTTTGGACGTGAGCTCGCGGCGATGGCGAAGCTTCCCGGCGCGAAGGATGCGCTGCGGGAGTTGCGCAAGAAGTTGCCGATTCTGGGCGCGGGAGATCGGTCGTACGACGAAAGAATGCGTGCCTTGCGAGATCGATTGTCGATTCGGGTGGGTCACGTCCGCCCTCGTGCTCTCCCTGCCGAAGATATCAAGTCCTATCTATTTGCATTGGTGAATGACTACAGTTTGCCGCGTTTGCTCAATTGCAATGACAAAATGGCCATGGCGAATTCCGTCGAGGGGCGCGCGCCGTTTCTGGATCACGAGCTCGTCGATCTGATTTTTTCGATGGATGCGGATCAGTTGCTTGTGAGCGGATGGCGAAAGTATCCGCTCAGGAGGGCCATGGAAGGATTGGTGCCGAACGAGATCCTGTTCCGCAGAAGCAAGGATTCGTTTCATGCGCCGGTGTTCGAGTATTTCCGCACGGACCGTATCAGCCAGCGCGTCGAGGAGATATTTGACGAGGCGCGTACCGCATCGATCTTCAGCCCGCAACGCTACCTCGATGAGTACCGGCGCTTCCGTTCTCGAAAGGGGGGAGATGGCGTATTTCTTTTCCATGCGTTCTTGCTGGAGGAATGGGCGCGTATCTTTGACGTTTCGTTGGAGCTCGAGACCGATGGGCGCTGACAGGCATGCGGCACATTCGGATTCGGTGTCGGCGCGTTTCGCGCGTTCCGGCCCGAAGGGCTCCTCGCCTGGTGAACTTCCAGGGAAGCCGCAACGTGCAGCCGGATCTTCTGCGAGTGCGCCGCGGCAGACGGAATTCTTCTCACTGCGGAGGGGAAAGAGGTTCGAAGTCAGCGGTCGTTTCTGGCATGGTGCAGGTCTTATCGCAATCGCCTCGGTTCGCGGTGAGGTGCGCGTGTGAAAAGAGACCGCATTCCGGCGGACGCAGATACGCTGCACTTGCAGACGCTGGTCGACGTGGGTGGCTGGGCCCGGGTCGAACCGGTGCTCAGGGCGAGCATGTGTGCCCGCGTCCGTCTGTCGTCGGAGAACGGAATCGTCGTGCAGCGCGACGAGTTCTCTGACATGCCGGGGCTGATGTGTGCGTTCGTGCGCTTGTCGGCCGACGCACCAAAGCCAGTGCGCTTCGTTGCCGAAGGCCGGTTCCGCATCGTCGCTTGCGCCGCCGGCGGCTGGTTGCTGGAGTCCGCCGATCCGCAATGCGACTCATGGTGGTTGCCACGCCAGCCGGTGGTACGCACCTTCGACGGCCACGGTCGCGTGCTGCTCGAGCAGGAGGCCGAGCTGACCGCGTTTGGGGCTGGTGCCGACGCCGTTGCGGTCTCTTTTGTGGTGCCTGCGGGTTTTGCCTTGACCGCGGCAATCTGGCGCATCGCCCCGAGCGCGCGCGCGATCTGCAAGGAGTTGCAGACGCTGCTCGGCATCGAGCACACACGCTCGTACCTGTGGAGTTCGCGGGCGACGATCGGCACGCCGGGCGAGCTCTACGCTCACCTGATCGACGGTCGGGTCTATCAGAGCGTGCGTGCGTACCCGCGCAACTGGAAGTTCTGCTCCGACCTCGACGCGTACGAGATATTTCTGCGCTTCACCGGTCTCGAGCGCGCCACAGGCAAGCGCCTGTACGGCCTGTTGCGCAGACAGTTGGTGCTGTCGACGCTCGCGCGGCAGGCGGCCGACGGTGGCTGGTACCACGGCGAGTGGTCCGATATGAACGAGTGCCACCTGCGCTTCATGGCGGGTGCGCTGCTGCTGCTGGAAAATGCGCTCGACGAGTGGCCCGACGAGACCGTGCGTGCCGCACTCGCCCGCGGCATTGCGTTCGCGGCGGCGCAAACCGACCAAACCGAGCTCGGCCTGTGGTTTCTGCACGACTCCCTGGAACAGAGCGCAACCGCAATGGACGAGATGCACCGGCAAAACCGCAGCCTCGTCAGGCATTTCGGAGCGTGGAAACCCAGCCGCCTGCTGGGCAAGTCGCCGACGAACAAGATGATCCTGAACACGCACGTGGACATGCTGGTCGTGCTGCAGCGCTACCGGCAGTTGACCGGCGACCCGAGCTACGACGAGACGATCGCGTCGGCCCTGGCCGCTACACGCTCGCTGCTGGCGTTGCATCCGAGCCCTTGGCTCTATGGCGTGGTCGGCCGTGCGCTGAACCTGACGATGCTGCCGTCGCCGGATGCGAAACGCCTGGCGCTTCCACTACGCGTCCTCCGAAGGCTGGCGTCGCGCCATCTGCTGCCGAATTTGTGGCGGCTCAAGCACCGCTGGCCCCGCATCGTGATGCCGGGCGGCTTCATCGACCGCCACCTCGGGCCCCTGCAGTTCAGCCCCAATTACCACTGCGTCAATGTCCTCGATCTGGTACGCCTGTGGCGGCATTTCCCGGACGAGCAACTCGAGGACGTGGTCGCGGGCGGCATCGAGTTCGCGATGGGCCGGGACCATGCCACCCTGCGCTGGTGGCAGGAGACGCAATCGCGCCGCTTCGCGATCGGCGTCTTGGGCGAGGCCCTGGTCCACCTGTGCGCGCTCAGGCCCGAGGCCGCGTACCGCCACCACCTCGTGCAAGTGCTGCTTGCCGGTGTCGACCTGCAACTGGGCCTGCCGCCGTCGCTGCACGGCGGCAACGCCGAGATCGCCGCGGCGGACCGGCAGACGGGCTGCCCGAGCGCCCACGATCGGCAACTGTGGGTCGTCAACCTCGGTACGCGCGAGCACACGGAGCTGTTGGTCGTCAATCCGGCACAGCAGGCGCTCGAACTCGCCTGGGAGACGCCGCCACCGCCGCATCTGTGCTGGACTGCCTACACGCGCCAGGCCGCTGGCGCACCGTCGGACGGTACATCCGTGCCTGCACGTGGCTATCTGCGCGGGATCGCGCCGGCCGCGGGCGACAATCAATCGGACACTACGGAAAGATCGACATGATCATCTCGCACTCGCATCGTTATCTCTTCCTGAAGACCATCAAGACGGCCGGTACCAGCATCGAGGCTGCGCTTTCGCAGTTCTGTTCGGGCAGCGACGTGGTGACACCATTGAACGATTTTCGGCACAACCGCGACGAAAGCGGCCAGATGGTGCACCGTGCAATGAACGCCGACACGCTGCACTGGTGGATCAAGGCGGACATCGGCCAGCACGTCGATGCGGCGACGATGAGGCGCCACCTGCCGCCGGAGGTCTGGAACGGCTATCGCAAAATCACCATCGTGCGCAACCCGTGGGATCGCATCGTGTCGCTGTTCGCATGGAAAACCCGAAATGATGCGTCGATGAAGCCACGGAAGCGCTTCTATCACCGCCTCGGCGTCCCCTTCAACGAGTTGAACGAGCTGCGCCGCAACTTCGCCACCTTCGTCAGCCGGGGGATCGAGACCAATGATCGCTTCTACATCCTCGACGATGAGTTATGCGTCGACCTGGTCGTGCGCTACGAGCGCATGAACGACGACCTGGATGACCTGGCCTCCAGGCTCGGCCTGCCGCCCTTGGAGGTCCCGCGGCTGAAGACCGGCTTCCGGCCCGGCCAGTATCACTACTCGCAGTATTACGACAAGGCGACACGCGAGTTGGTCGGCGACCTCCATGCGCACGACCTGCGCCTGTTCGGCTATCGTTTCGAGACGGTGTGATGGTGCTTGGGCCGTCACGACGGCGTGCGCCGGCCGACGTGACACATGCCGCCTGGTCGAGTGTCTGTGGCTGCCGCAGTGCTCGCCGATGGAGCCGATTTTGCGTGCCTGCCAGCAAGCACATGTGCGGATTCGGGCAGGGATCACCTTCGACCTGCGGGGGTGAGCAGTATGCGTGCAGGCTGTCCATTGCCGTAGCAATCGTCTGATCAAGAACCTTTTGGGAGAACGGCATGAGTGATGTTGGCTTTCCCGTCTCGGAGTCGGAGTCAGCCTGTCTGACACGCGCCGATTCGTGCCTCGTTTGCGGTTCCGCAAGCCGCAAAGAGCGCTTCGTGCAGCGCGGCTACCCGGTTTTCCAGTGCCTGGAGTGTGGCCTGGAGTATGTCTCGCCGACGCCGAGCGCGCAGGAATTGGCGGAGTTCTACGACCGCAACTATGCGGTGTCGCTGGAGCTCTATGCCAGTGCGCACGCGCGTAACGCCGCCCGTATTGCAGAGCTCGAGCGTTGGCAATCGCGGCGTGGCCGCCTCCTCGAGGTCGGTGCGGCCTACGGCCATTCGTTGTCGATCGCCCGCGACCGGGGCTGGGACGTGGTCGGTGTGGAGCTCTCGCCGGGCGCTGCGTCGTACGCGCGCGAGCACTTCGATCTGGAGGTGTTCTGCTGCGACCTGACCGATGCTCCGCTGGCGGCGGGCAGCGTCGATGCGGTGATGATGTGGCATGTCCTCGAGCACGCCCGCGATCCGCGCGGCCAGTTGCGCCGCGTCGCGGAGGTGCTGAAACGAGGTGGCGTGCTCGGCATCCGGGTGCCCAACATCGACAGCTTCGGTGCTCGTGTCGCGGGTCAGTGGTGGCCCTGGATGTGTCCGCCGGCCCACTTGTGGTTTTTCTCGCGCGTGACGCTGCCGCGGCTGTTGGGTGAGTGCGGTTTCGAAGTGCTCGAAGTCAGAACGCAGCGTGGCGATGGCAACAATATCTATCAATATGCATTGATGTGGGCCGGTAATGCACTCAATGAATTGCGCTGGCGGGTGCGTCCGCGGGCGCAGCGAAGCGCTGCCCAAGCGCGGGCGTCGGCGCCGTTCGACGCTGCTGCTGCGGCCCCCATCGTCCACGCGGCGGAGATTCCGGCCGATCCGCCGGCCGCTGCCGGCATGCGTGCGGCGCCGTCAGGCTTGCTGCAGCGGTGGCTGTCCTTCTTGCGGCGGGCGCAGCCGGTCACCAACGCGCTGGCGCGCCGGACGCGCCTGGTGGTCGAGCCGTTCGAGCGACGGGGCTGGGGAGACGAACTCGTCGTCTATGCGCGACGAATGGCTTGAGGGCTGCTCATGAAGTGCGGACTCTGCACGGATCGCGATTTGCCGCACCCGGCATGGCGACCAAACGTGTCGACGTTTGCCCGGCATACGCCTGCGCGAACTTCGGTTGTTGCCGGCGACGATCCGATGTTGGGTATCGTCGTTCATCGGGATTCACGCCGGCGCGTTCTGGTCCGGCAAAGGTGCCGTTGTGCTTGCACTGGTGTCCGGCGGCCGATGAACGACCGCGCGTGACAACAGGCAGGTTCCCGGAACCGTCGGAAGGAGCAGGGCATGCCAATCCGGAAAGCGCGTCGTCCATTGGCGCACCATTTCCTGTTCCTTTGGGCGCAGGGCGTCGTCGACGAAGATCTCAGCCGTTGGCGACAGCTTGTCCAGCAATTTCGGCAGCGCGGGATAACGCGGCACGCCCTGCGCATCGATGCTTTGGGGTGGGCCGTCCACGATGAGCAGATCGATGTACTCGAGGCCCTCGATGACCTCCGGGAGTCGATACCAGCGGAATTCACGGCCCTCGACGACCTGGGGAACCAGCGGGGCATCGAGCACCGTGGCATGGTCGTCGAGGCCGGCGGCGCTCAGGAACTTGCGCGTCACAGCGGCCCATTCGGGGTCGTGATCGAGCGAATAGATTCGGCCGCCCCCATGGTCCTTCAACAGCTTGGCGACCAGCACCGTCGAAACCCCGGAGCCGCACTCGACGACGATGCGCGGGCGCAGCAATGCGATCTGCCGAACGAGCACCGCCGCCGCATCGCCCGTCAGCGCGTAGTCTCCCCCGAACGGCAGCGGATAGGGCAGGCCGACGTTGCCGAGCTGCACGAGCCCGCGGGTTTCCAGCACGTGTTGCTCGAGATCGCTGAAACGCCTGCGCATCTGGCGGTGCTGCTCATTCATGATGTGCGCAATGCGCGACTTCCAGTAGTGGGCGAGTGCGGTGACGAATGCGAGGATGACCGCTGCCGGGACGATGGCGTCCCGGCTTGTCAGGCCGAACCATGCCGCGAACCAAACCGTCGCCGCGCCGGAGGCGCCAACCAGTGCGCCGACGCACAAGGCCGGCCAGATTCCGGTGTTGGAACCGGTGTTTCCTGCCATGTCGTACTCGGCCTCCGTGAAATGATCGGTTGTGCGCACGCTGCGTCCGAAGGCAGTCTGGCTCGCCGGGCCCCAAGATCGTTGCCGTGAGAATATCGGACGCTCAGCGGACGACGGCGACGCCAAGGTGGGCGCGGATCTGCGCGCTCGCCCTTTCGTAGTCGAGTTGCTGCGCAAACATGTCGTCGATGCGCTGGCGCATCTGCACGATTTCCTCCTCGCTGAATGCCATGATGCGCTCGATCGTGGCGGCCCAGCCGCGGCGGGGAACGCCGATGCAGTTCTTGCCGTCCTCGAGCCCGATCCCGTACAGATCGAGTTCGCTCGCGTGCAGCACCGGGATGCTGCCACGCAAGAGCGCTTCCAGCGGCCGATGTGTGACCAGCGAGTAGCCCGTCGGACAAAGCGTGAAATCGGAATCGGTCAGAATCTCGATGAAGCGTTCGGGCGACAGCACCGAGCGATCGGCGTCGGAGTATTCGTGCCAGAACAATTCCTTGCCGCTGCCTCGGACGCCGATGGGCGAGCGCTCGCTGGGCACGAACAGCGGCCGTATGCTGTTCAGGATCTCCCGGCGCACGGCGGGGTCGCAACTGCCGAGGAAGTTCACCAGAATGGGGCGCGGGTCGTCGATCGTCCAGTCGCGTGCATGGATGCGATCGAACAGGTGGGCGTCGTGCAAGAACTGTGAGTGGACGTCGAAACCGATGATCGTCCGGGCCCGCGATGGGCTGAACAGATCGAGCGGGTAATAGCCGTCCTTGAAGACGATGCGGCGCGCCTTGCGCAGCCAGCGGCCGTACCAGAGGATCTCCCGCCACTGATTCCGCATGGCCTGACGCCACGGGCGGTTGCGGTCGCCGGAGGAAATGATGGTGATGTGGGGGGCGCGTGCGGCCAGCATGTCGAGCGTGTCGCGATGCTCGAGCAGTCGGCGATGGCCCTGCACGATCAGGTGATCGAGCTTGGCCGGTGGGTCATTCCGACCGTTCGGTCCGATTCGCACGCGCGGCGTCGAGGCCAGGTATTCGGCGCAACGTTCGCTCATCTCCTCATCCAGTTGCGGATCGGCAACCCACACCAGAACCGAGTGACCACCGAACGAAAGCGCCTTGGCAACGGTGTAGGTCAGCGAGTCGCGCCTCACGGTGAATATGCCGACATCCATTACGACTGATCCTCGTCGCGGAGCATGATTGCGGAGCGGGCCTAGGTGACGTCGATCGATTGCGCCAGGCTGCGCAGCCATTGCGCCGTGTTGCGGCGCAAATTCCACAGTTGGGGGCCGGCTTTCCTGCTCGGCGGCGGGGCAGCCGGTCTCCGGTCGGCCTTTTCGGCGCTGGCCTGTTCGATGAGGCGATCGATGCGCCATTCGTAGCCGAAGTGGGGCGCCAGGTCCTTGACCTGCGCCTCGAACTCGGCGATTTCCTGCGCGGACCACGCGTCGATGTCACGCTTGCGGTGGAACGCGTGTGGGCGCGCGGCCCGCAACGCATCGAAATCCTCGCGCAAGACCTGGGTGCGGAATCCCAGGAACTCGCAGGTCGCGACATGCCGCTCGTAATCGTAGTCCTCGATGCGAACGACCCGATAGCAATCCTGCGGAAGCAGGTCGAGCACTTCCAGCGTCCGCTCGTTCCAGGCCTTCCAGAACCAGGCCACCTTGCCGGTCGGCGTCATCTCGTTCCAGGAGCGGAAGGCCGGACCGCGCGGGGTGATCCGTGCAAAAAAGGTATGGATCCTGTCCGGGTCCGGGCGCTGGTAGCCAGCGGCCAGATCGACGTTCGAGACCATGTGACGGCGGCGGTAAAAGCCCTTGTGTACGAAGGACGTCACGACCCGGTCGGGACGCCGTACGAGAAGGACGAATCGTGCGCCGAAGCGCTCGTGCAGCTCGCGGGCAGCCAGCGACAGATACGGGCTGGCCTCGAAGGAATAGGCGTGTGTCTCGAGGTCGGCACGGATCTCGTCGGCCTTGGTGTGCAGGAAGCCTTCGTCGTCGACCGGCAGATCGTTCCACTTGCAGTAGCGGTGGAAGGCCTCGTTATCCGGGTTGCGCTCGTGGGAGCTCGACACATGAGGCTCGAGCGCCACCGCCTGGTGGAGGAACAGTGTTCCGCACCGCCCGGTACCGATCGCAAAACCGACTTTGCCGTCAGGAGTCATGGGTCGCTCGCACCAGATCGAAAGCAATGGTCGAATCGCATGCCGCCGGCCCCATCGTCACGACAATGCTCCGGCGCAGACTTCGGGGGCGCTCGTGCCGGTGTACAGCCGGCCGGCAATGCGCCAGTGGGTCGGGAGATCCAGCCTGCGCAAGGGAGCCTCGCGCAGCTCGATGGCGGATGAAGCCACCGTGAACATCTTGAGCGCCTCGCCCGCAAAGACCTTCCGCCGATACTGGTCGAATACGGCGAGGCGGATGCAATATACGCCGGCGACCAGCGGATAGGACGGCACGATGTACTCGATCTCGTGGACGCCGACGTCGAGATCCGGGCGGTCCTCCAAGGTGGCCGTCGACGATGCGCTGAGATAGAAAAAGTCGGTCGTGTGCGTGCCGACGACGATTTCCGGACGACCCAGAGGCTGATTGACGCGCAGGCGCACCCGCACCCGCAGCTCGCCGCCGGAGGGAATCGTGTCGGTGGCGTGGTGGCCTGCGTCGAGCACGTCGATCTCCAGCACCTCGATCTCGCCCGACGATGTCACATTCTTTTTCGCCCCCATCGCGCCGCTGTGATAGTCCTGCACCTTCTCGTTGCTGCGGCGATAGAAAAGCTCGGCCGTCTCGAGCGCTGGCCCGTCCGCCGCCACCTTGCCGCGCTCCAGCAGGATCACGCGCGAGCACAGGCGCTCGACTTGGCGGATGTTGTGACTGACGAACAGCACGGTGCGGCCGTGCCCCTTGATCAGGTCCTCCATGCGATCGAAGCACTTGCGCTGGAACGCGAGGTCGCCGACCGCGAGCACTTCGTCGATGACCAGGATCTCCGCATCGATGCTCGTCGCGATCGAAAAGCCCAGCCGCACCTTCATCCCCGAGCTGTAGCGCTTGATCGGTGTATCGATGAACTCCTCGAGCTCCGCGAATGCGACGATCTCGTCGAATTTGTCGCGGATGACCCGCTTCGGGATCCCGAGGATCGTCGCGTTGAGGAACACGTTCTCGCGCCCGGTCAGTTCCGGTACGAGGCCGGCGCCGACTTCGATCAGCGGTGCGACCTTGCCACGTACTGCGAGCCGCCCCGCGGTCGGTTTCGAGATGTTGGCGAGGAGCTTCAACAGCGTGCTCTTGCCGGCGCCGTTGTGGCCGATCACCCCGACCACTTCGCCCTGCTCGATGGTGAAATCGACGTCGTCGAGCGCCTTGAAGCGAGCGCGCTGCGTCGCCGGCTGCCCGCGAATCCTGCGCAGCCCGTTCAGCACGGAGTCCTTGAGACTGGTGATCGTGCCCAGCCTGAATTCCTTGCTCACATGATCGACTTCGATGATGGCCATGGCGATGATCGCAAGGTTGAGGAGCTCATATGACGTCGGCGAAGTATGCCTCGGCCCGCTTGAAGAACCGGTAGCTCAGCGGCAGTAGCAGCAGCGTCGCGATCATGCCGGGCAGCATCGACATCAGGTCGGGCGGCAGGCCGCGCAACAGCGCATTCTGGAAGCCGTCGATGATGCCGGCCAGCGGGTTGATCGTGTAAATCACGTAAAGCAGCCGCGACCACTCGCCGGCCGCCTGTTCCACGAGGAGCTTGTCGCGCACGAGTTGCAGCGGGTAGATGACGGGCGATGCGTACATCAGCATCGACAGCGCCACCGGCAGCGCCGCCCCGATGTCTCGATAATAGACGTTGATGGCGGCGCCGACCAAGGCAACGCCGAGTGCCACGAGCACGGTGTAGAGCAGGATCACCGGCACCCACAGCGCATGGATGGTCGGCATCATTCCGTACCACGCCATCAGCAGGCCGAGGATGCCGAAATTGATGGCCAGCTCGATCAGCTTGCTCGCCATCGTCGTGAGGGGGAAGACTTCCCGCGGGAAGTAGATCTTGCGCACCAGGCTGGCATTGGTCACGACGCTGCCGGTGCCCTCGGAGGCCGAATCCTGGAAGAAGATCCACGGCATCAGCGCCGCGAACGTGAGAATCGGATACGGAATGCTGCCGCTGTCGATGCCGACGATGCTCTTGACCAGCGTGAAGATGAGCATCAGCGACAGGGGGCGGATGATGGCCCATGCGATGCCGAGGTACGCCTGCTTGTAGCGTACCGTGATGTTTCGCCAAGCCAACGCCGCGACCAGTTCGCGGAAGTTGTAGAGTTCCCTGACGAGAGCGATCATGCGGCAGTCTCCCTGCGATACTGCTTGATCAGTGGCTCGCGCGCCTTTGCTGCGTCGGGGACGCGCGTACGCGTCCCGATCGGCGCGATTGCACCGCGATCATCTTGACGGCAGTCTCGCATCCTGTGTGTGCAGCGTATCACGACCATTGTCATTGCGACATCCAGGCAAGAATAGTCGCTGCGGGTTCAGCGGCTTACGCGACGAACGCAGGCCGCGCGGCCAGTTCGTCCCACCGCAGGATCGTGCCGCGACACGCCGACGTGCGTTTGGGCACGCGTTTCATCGGCCACGCGTCCGCCCGGAAAGTGCAAGCGCCCGCAACTGCTCGATGCGGCGGCCATGGGTGAAGTTCGCCAGCACGCGTTCGCGTGCCCGGCGCCCCATGGCGGCAGCCGCCGCGGGATCCTGAAACAGGTGCGCGAGGGCTGTTGCAATCGCCTCGACGTGCTCGCCATCGACGCGCAGACCGGTTTCGCCATCGACGACCGCCGAGCCGGTGCCACCGGCCACGCCAGCGATGGCCGGCTTCGCGCTGGCCGCCGCCTCGAGGAATACCAGGCCGAACCCTTCGGTGTCGCCGTTGATTTCGCGATTGGGCATCGCGAAGACGTCGCAGGCGTTGTACCAGCGCGGCAGGTCCTCGTAGCTGACGTGGCCGAGCAGGTGCACCCGCTGCGCGACGCCGAGCTCGTCGGCGAGCTCAGCCAGGCGGTCGTGATCTTCGCCGATGCCGATGACCGCATGGTGAACGTCGAAGCCGCGCTCGAGCAGCGACGGCAGCGCGCGGATCACGTTGTCGAAGCCCTTGCGCGGTTGCAGACGCCCCACTGACAGGATCAGCCGTTGGTCGTCGCTCAAGCCGAGCGACGTGCGCAGCCTTTCGCCGCCCGATGCGGGCTGGAAGCGTTCCGCGTCGACCGTCGGATACACCAGCGCGATGCGCTCGGGGGCGACTCCGATCAGATCGACCAGCACTTCGCGCGTGTAGTCGCTGTTCGCGAGCACCCGGTCGGCATGACGCAGCGCAAGACACATCGGGCGAAAGCGTCGGCTGCGGCTCCAGGTCGTGAGTTCCTCGCCGTGGGCCCAGGTGAGCACTGGACGTCCGGTCAGACGCCCGACGAACAGGGCGACCAGCCCTTCAGGCAAGGCGCGTGCAGCGAATATCGCATCGAGGCGGCGCGTTGCCGCGAGCCATAGCGAATTGGCCATCAGCTTCAGGTAGACCGGCAGCGACTCCGGATTCATCCACGCCACGCGGTGCAGCTTGCGCCGATGCAGGCGATTCGGGTGATCGCGGTCGAACTCGGCCGCACCAGGCACCTCGGCAGTGACGATGTGCACGTCCTTGCCACCGAGCCGACGAAAGTCGTCATCGAACGAGACGGCCGTCCCGCCCTTGGTGGGGAGAAACAGTTCGGTGATGACGAGCAGCCTGAGTGCTGCCTGCATCGGGGTCCCGGCGCGATGACGGGTCGCGCCCGGATGTGCCGACGGGCTGTCGTCGCTGCGGGTGCGCTGCGCGATGCTCGGTGCGTCGTGGGGAGTCGGGCGGCTCATCGGTACGACTCGGTTGCGCTCGAAGCGATGACTAGGAATACGGCTGTCGTTGCACTGCCGTTCGGCGAAGATCGGCGCGCTTTCGTCGTCATGGTGGGCCACGGATGCTCGCCCGATGGCGCGCGCTCCGGATCCGCTGACGACGGACTGCGGCCGTGGGAGATGATCATTGCGCGCCCATGCGCTCGCCCTGCCGTTGCACGGTGAGCAGCCGGTCACCGGCCACGTCCCTGAATTCCTGCTGGTGGCCGTCGGGCCAGCGGACGCGCACCAGTTCGGCGCGTGCGTGCGGACCCAGGCCGAAGTACAGTCGATAGTGCCCCTGCGAAAAGAACGACCCGTCGGCCAGGCCTGCTTCCCGGGTCTGCTCGCCGTCCGGCGTGACCACGCTTACACGCGCGCCGACGCCGTCGCGATTGCCAGGCGAGCCGACGAGCGTCACCTGGAGCCAGTGTCCGACCTCGCCGACGTTGCGAAAGGCGATGAGCTTCCATTCATCGCGCGGTCGGCGTGGCGGTTTCCGTTGCCACCAGCGCTTGAAATCCGGATCGAAGCTCAGGGCGATCAGCGCGTCCATGCGACCGTCGTTGTCGAGATCGAACCAGTTGACGATGGCTGCGCGGTACTGGCCGTCCGACGGCTGGGCGAGCATTCCCGTGCGCGCGAAAGTGCGGTCGTCGCGTTGCCGGAACAGCCCGTGCGGCAGCGCATGCAGGTCCGGGCGCTGATCATTGTCGAAATCCACCCAGCTTGCCGCCACGCTCGCCTCGGGCAGTCCGATGGTTGCGGGTTCGACCAGCGAGAAGCGGCCGCCGCGATTGACCAGCAGCACGTTGCCCATGCGCGACGCCGAGAAGACATCGAGATAGCCGTCACCGTCGAAGTCGGCCACCGACAGCTTGCCGTCGACAAACCACGGCAGATCCGTCGTGCCCTTCAGGCTCGGGTCGTCTTCGCGCACAAAGGGACCGCGCCCGATGAACTCGCGAGAAAAGGTGCCGGCCGCGTTCCGGTAGAGGTAGAAACCGGTGCCCTCGGACGTCAGCAGATCCTGCATGCCGTCGTTGTCGGCGTCGAACCATACGAAATCGATCAACTCGTGCTCGGGCAGGCCGAGGCCGACCGCGGTGGCGACGTCCGTGAAGCTGTGCTTGGCATCCTGCCGATAGAGTTGTTTCGGATACAGTCCGTCGACGTTGCCGCGGTCCTGGCAGTTGACGAACAGGTCGAGCAGTCCGCTCCGGTTGAAGTCCACCCACTGGGCCTTGCGGCCTGAGCAGCCGCGCTTCTGGATGCCGACTGCCGCGGCCACGTCGACGTATCGCTGGCTGTCCGTGGGGCGCACCAGCAACTCGTCGTTCAGGGCCTGCTGCATTTCGTCGGAGTGGGTCCTCAAGGTGCCGCCGAGGGCGCCACGGTTGATGAAGATGTCCGGCAGGCCGTTGCCGTTGTAGTCGGCCCACGCCATGGCGTGACGATCGCGCATCGCGAGCACGAAACTGCTTGCCCGCGGTGATGCGCCGCCGCGGCCGACGTATATCTGGGCGGGCAGGATGCTGCCGTTCAGCTCGAAGCTGATCGGCAGGCCCTGTCCACTCGGTCTGAGCACGAGCTTGCCGTCGGTGGTCGATGCGAAGGCAATGACCGTCTCGGTGGTCGCTCCGGGTTGCTGGGTCTGCTCGACTTCGAAGCCTTCGTTGACGACGACTTCGATCCCGCTATTGACGCGCAGACTGCCTTGCCAGGGGCCGATTTCGCCGATCTGGTGTGATCGCACGATGAGCTGCGTGCCGAGCCAATACACGTACACGCCGGGGCGCTCGATGCGCGGACCGACGAAGGACAGCTCGGCCTCTGGAAACTCGCGGCTCTGGTCCAGCCCGTATTCGGACAGCGCGTCGCGATAGCCGCCGTGGCCGTCGCCGATCAAGAGGAGCTGGCGGAAGTGGTGATTGGAGGTGTAGATGTCGAGGATGCCGTCGCCGTCGGCGTCGACGACGCCGATGTCGTAGAGACGATGGGTTTTCGTGACGGGCATCGGGTGCTCGACGAACCAGCCGCCGGACCGTTCGAAGGCCTGCAATCCTGCGAACGCCAGAGCAGCGAGTGCGATCAGCACGGCCGTGATGACGAGGCTTCTTCGCACGATCACGGTCGCCTCCATGCTTCACCTCGCGTCCAGGATGTTGCGGTTTCACCGTCGCACAGCAGGGCGTGGCCGACTGTACATGCAAGCGTTGTCGGGACAGCTACGACGAACGGATCGCCGTGCGCCGCCATGGCATGACCATAGTCTGAATCGGCAAGCGGTTCAATGCCGAAATTCACAATCCGGGGCGTCTTCGCGAAGCGCGGGAGCGACGCGATGTCATCGCCGCAATTGCCGTTCAATGCCGCTCACCGTTGCGAAACGCGCTGAACTGGCGCAGCAGCGCGAGCACCCGCCGATCGGCGTCGGACGGGATCGCGACCGGCTTGCCGCGAAGGTCGGTGACCGACTCCATGCGCAGCCCGCGGCGGGTCAGGGCCACTTCGATCTTGGTGTCCCGATACAGGATGGCATAGCGTTCGGGCCGCTGGAAATGGGCGTTGCCGATATAGATCGGCCGCTCGTCCGGTGCAAGGAGGTCGTGCCCTTGCACATTGGCGTCAAACGCGGCCGGGGCGCCGAGCACGGACAGGATCGTGCCGATCACGTCGGTATGCGAAGTGAGGCGCTCGATCCGGCGTGGGGCGAGGCCGGGCACGTGCATCACGAAGGGGACCTGGGTCTGGTAGTGGTTCAGGCTGGAGTTGTGCCCGTAGCGACCTTCTTCGAAGAATTCCTCGCCGTGGTCGGACGTGAACACCAGTATGGTGTCTTCCCAGGCGCCGAGCGCCTGCAGGCCGGCGACCAGACGCGCGAGCTCGCCGTCGATGAAGCGGATGCTGTTGCGGTAGCGGTTGAGCAGCGCCTCGCGGTTGTCGCGCAGCCGCGGGTCGGCGAAGTTGACCGGCCCCTGCAGGGCGGGCTGGAACACGGCCGTCTCCGGTGGGTGCGCATAGTCGGCGTGCGTCGCGTAGTAATAGACGAAGTTGAAGTACGGCACGCCGCTTTCCCGATGCAGGCGGGCGAGCTCGAGGCTGCGGTCGGTGACGGCGCGGTCACGCGCGAGGACATCCGCCGCTTCGGCGCGATAGGTCTGCGGCCGTTCGCCGTAGACGAAGTGCTCGAGGTCGTACCACTCCATGCTGAACGAGACGGTCTGGTGCAACGCGTATCCGCCCAGTGTCAATAGTTCGAGCGGTGCCGAGGCGACACGGCCGACGCGCGCGTCATGGAAAAAGTGCGGATTCAGACCGTAGAACAGCGAGAACAGGCCCAGGTGCGTGCTGTTGCTGCTGCTGTAGTGGCGTGCCGCCGAGATCGCCGACTCGGACAGCCCGGTCAGGAACGGTGCGGTATCGGCATTGAAATCGGCTGCCCGGATGCTTTCGGCGGCGATCATGATCACGTTCAGCGGGCGCTCGAGGCGCGCCGGCGCGGCGGCGGCGACCGGGTAGGCGAATCGGCCGGCGGCCGGCACATCGTCACCGAGCCGCTCGCCCAGCCGTTCCATGAAGGTCACCCGGTTGCCCTTGCCGAGGACGTACTCGAAGCTGCGGGCGATGTGGTAGGGGTGCGGGGTCGGATAGATGGGCGCGGCGTTCTTGAGCTCGAACACGAACGGCGCCCCCTTGTAGTAGTGGTAGCCGTAGGCGGCCTTGTCGATGCCCACCAGCACGGCAACGACCGCCAGCAGCGCCAACAGGCCCCGCCCGCCGATGACCATCAGCACCGGCCGCGACAGCGGAACGACGAAGAGGTGCGGCAGCGACAGCAGCGCAAGCGGCCACAGCGACGCGACCATGGCGCCCGGTGAGGCCCCGATTGCGCCAAGGGCGTCCTTTTGCAGCAGCGCCTCGATGAAGAAGCGATTGACGTGTACCTGGAAGAGCGCGAAGACCCGTGCGTCGATGAACATCCATACGGTCAGCAGCATGCCGAGCGTGCCGACGACGAGATGGCCCAGCACCGGCTTGCGTGCCGTCAGGCCGCGGATGCTGCGCACCAGAAGCGCCGCGAACAGGAACAGCGCCAGGTAATGCAGCCAGAACGAGCCGAGCGCGTACCAGCGCGACGCGCCCGCGAGCGAGGCCGGATTGATGCCGTTCAGATAGGCGGCGTAGAGCGTGCCGAAGGTGACCAGGCTTGCCAGGCCGTAGGGGGTGATTGCCAATGCCATCGAAAGATCTCGTCGCCCGGCCATTCACGACGCCCGTTCGGCGGCCGCATGCGCCGCGGTGGGCCGGCGCGGGGCGATCCGCCGGCGCAGGCCCCGCCACAGTTCGAGCAGCCCGCACAGTTCCGCTTCGAACTCGATGTCCGTGAGGCCTTCCTCGTCGAGGATGCGCCTGAGGCCGTATCTGGGCGTGTCCGCGTAGTTGAAGCCCGACTCGCACGTCGTCGCGCTTTCCACTCCGAGTGCCTCGAGCGTCGGCCACATTGCAGCCGTGTAGATCCCCCCCGGGTAGCAGAAATGTGTCGGCGAGCGGCCGGTGAGCGGTGACAGCGCGGCGCGGTTGTCGGCGAGCTCGCGCGTGACCATGGCCGGCGTGCCGTCGAACAGGTTATGGCGATGGGCGTGCAGCTGGATGTCGACGCCGGCGCGGTGCAGCGCGCCGATGGTCTGGGCGGCTGCGAACTTCATCACGCCTTGCCGTTCGAGTTCGGCCACGTCGATCTCGAGTGCCGCGCCGACGGTGCGCAACAGCGCCTGCCGGTCCTCGGCGGTGGCGAGCGACTTGCCGTGGCGCAGCACGGCGTTCTGGGCGCGCACGCGCTGCTGCGGATCGGTCAGGTCGCAGGGACCGATGCCGTCCGCGACGCCGGGCAGTTCGAACCGGGCCACCTTCGTCCTCCAGAACAGGTACTGCACCGCGACATTGAAGACTTGCGTGCCCTTGCCGACATAGTAGGTGGCCACGTACAAGGTGACCGGAATCCCGCGCTCGCGCAAGGCGGGCAGCGCGTGCGTGCAGGCGCCTTCCCAGCCGTCGTCGAAGGTGATCACGATCGCGGCGGGGGGCAGCGTGCCGGCGTAGAGCCGGCGAACGGCGTCGTCGAGCGGCAGGATGGGGTAGCCGAGCCCGTCCAGGCAGCGCATGCGCGCGTCGAAGGTGTGCGGATGCATGAACAGCCGGCCGCGAAAGCGGTGCTCGTCGGCCAGCGCGATGCCGTGGTAGCACACGATGCGCAGGCCCTTCGCGGTGAGCCGGCGGGCGAGCCGGAAGCCGCCGAGCCGTTTGACGACATGCAGCAGGACCGTCTTCGCGCTCATTCCCATGTTCGGCTCTCCGTTCGGCGCGCGTCCGACCGTCGCCGCTCGGCCCACGCCAGCAGGTCGGCCCTGGGCCAGACGAGATAGTAGCTGCGCGGCGTGTAGCGGCCCGCCTCGACGAGCTGGCGGCGCCTGGCCGAGCGCGCCAGTGCGTTGGCGCGCGCCGCTTCGGTGGGGCCGAAGCTGAAGCCGGCCGCGCCGCCTTCGATGCGCCGCTCGCGCAGGTAGGCGAGGTGCGGACTCACCCACGTCATCGCCGGATCGTAGAACCACGCGGTCCCGAACACGCCCTTGAGCTGCGGTCTGGCGCGAAGCAGGTCGGCGAGCCGCAGATAGGTTTGGTCCCAGCCTTCGGGCGTGAACGCCGCGAGGTTGCGGATGTCCATGTGCAGGCTCACGAAGGGCGCGAAGCCCGCGGTCCGGTGGCCGAAGAACCATAGACCGCGCAACAGCTGGGCGAGCCCGCCGCGCAGCAGCAGGCTGCGCGGCACGCCGGCGTGCACCTGCGCGAGCTCGGCACCGCACGGCAACAGGCGCAGCGTGAGGATGCCCAGATCCTTGAGGAATGCGTCGGTGTCGGGATCGTAGAACGCATCCGGATGGCTGCCGAGCTCGCCGGCGATACGCTCGGTCTCGAGCGCGATCAGTGCGCCGATGGAAGCCGGCAGCGGTTCGCGCGCGAGGCGTTCGGGCAGGTCGGCGAGCAGGCGGACGAACAGCCGCTTCAGGTAGGCGGCGCGAGTGGCGGGGTCGGTTGCCGGGGCCTTGAGCTGCGCCGACAGCCGTGCGAACGACTTGCCGCTGTTCCTCGACGACCTCCGGT
>DAOMOP010000001.1:50457-52800 GCA_035444405.1 Rhodocyclaceae bacterium | reverse complement strand
GGCAGCGTCCTCGATCGTCGGCAGCCCGCCACCCGGCGCGGTGCTGCGAGCCAGGCGCTGATCGAGCGCGTCGCACAGCGCCTGCAGATCGGCACGCACCGGCGCGCGCTCGCCGCGGCCGGAAGGAGCGGCGCGGGCGCTCACAGCGGCCGCCGCATCGCCATCGCCAGCAACAGCCCGGCGAGCATGCGCCCGCGCCGCAGCGGCGCGCGCGCCAGGCCTTCGACGAGATGCAGCATCGCGCGTCCGCGCTGTCCGCGGCGATACTCCCACTTGGCGTAGTCGGCGAGCACGCTCGCATAGCCGGACTGCCAGTGGGGACCGCGCTCGCGCGCCGGCAGCAAGGCGCGGTTCTTGCGCATCACGCGGATCGCAGCGGCGCGCATCACCGTCATGTTGCGGCTCATGCTGTCGGGGTGCTTGACGATGACCGTCAGCGGCGCGTCGATGCACGCATAGCCGGTCACCGCGGCAAGCCGCATCCACATGTCGATGTCCTCGAGGCTGCGCAGCGATTCGTCGAACAGGCCGGTGCGCTCGAACAAGGCCTTGCGCACCATCACGCCCGAACCGCTGCCGGGCACCGCGGCGTTGCGCACGAACAGCGTCTGCAAGAGCGAACCGTCGATGCGCGGGCAGGGCCAGGTGCCGACGGGCGTGCCGTCGGGCGCCTCGACGCGCGCGCAGGTCGAGCAGAAGCCGACCTCGGGGTGCTCGTGCATCAATTCGACCTGGCGCGCGAGCTTGTCGGGCAGCCAGCGGTCGTCGGCATCGAGAAAGGCGACGAATTCGCCGCGCGCTTCGCGGATGCCGCGATTGCGCGCCTTCGACAGGCCGCCGTTGCGCTGGCTGATCACGCGGATCGCGTCACCGTATCCGGCGAGCACCGCGGCGGTGTCGTCGGTGCTGCCATCGTCGACGACGATGACCTCCTTGCCCGGCCAGCTCTGTGCGAGCGCGCTGCCGACGGCGGCGCGCACGAACGGCGCCGCGTTGTAGGCCGGGATGACGACGCTGACGAGCGGGCTAGGCGTCGGGGTCATAGCCGAGTTCCTCCATCATCGGGCGGATGCGCGCGATGATTCGCTCGATCGCGGCGGGGTTGCGCTTCTTCCACTTGGCCCGTTCCGGCGGGCCGGACACGATGCTGGTAGGGCGCTGGTCGAGGCTGCGGCAGCGGGCCTGCAGTGCGTCGTCGAAGCGGACGCCGAGCCGCTCGAAGACTTCGCCGAACACCTCGACCGGACGCTCGACGATGTCCTCGTAGCGGATGCGGATCCACTGGTCGGCGGGGATCACGCGTGCCGCGTCGAGTGCGAGGCGGTTCGCGGTCAGCCACTGGTAGGCGCAGACTTCCTCGAGCGGCGCGCGGTTGTAGTCGCGCCAGCCGGGCGGCAGGAAGAAGTGCCACTCGCTGAACTCGCCGTCGTTGATCGCGACCGGCTCGGGCGACGGACCGAAGTAATAGCCGAGGCCGAAGCCGCCGTCGCTGCGGCCCTGGCGCCAGCCGTCGATCATCGAGCTGATGTTGTCGCGGCCGTCGCGGTGGATGAAAACGAAGCGCGCGTGCGGAAACAGGCGAAAGAGATAGGGCACGCGCAAGGTGTTGATGCAGCTCTTGTCGAGCACGCGGCCCCGGCCGAGGCGCTGGTAGAAGAAGCGAAAGGCGGCGTCGCGGTGCTCCGGGCGGGCATGGTGCGCATCGGCGGCTTCGGAGGCCCAGCCGTTGTTGAGCGGGCCGTAGAGGCCGTTCCAGAATTCCGGGATCTCGCAGCCGAAGCTGAGCAAGCCGGGCGCGGCCGCGAGTGTCTCGTACGTGACGGTGGTGCCCGAACGCGAGCAGCCGAGCACGAATACCGGGTCGGGCGACGCCGGGCGGGCGACGTCCCACCACTTGCCGCGCAGCGCATGGCGCAGCGCACGCAGATTCTTCGCGCGTATCGTCGGGTCGAGGAGCTTGCGCAGTCTAGCGGTGTCCGGCATCGCTCCCTCCGCGTGCGGTGGCGTGCAGCGCGGCGTCGCGCCGGGACAGCCTGAAGCCCTTGATCTCGCCGAGCGCGGCGGCCAGGCGGGTCAGGTAGAAGCGCCGCCGCTGCGGCGACAGCGACAGCAGCATCCGCAGCGCGTAGCCGGCCGCCTTGCGGACCATGTAGAGCGGCAGCCGGCGCGCCTTGCGACACACCGGAGCCAGGCGCGTCGTGGACGCCGAGCGTTCGTAGGCCTTGGCCACCACGTAGCGCATCGTCATGCGACGCGGGTCCACGTAGTGGTACTGCAGCATGTCCGGAAGATAGTGCAGGCGGGCGCCGCCGCCGAGGGCGCGGCGCACCCATTCGATGTCTT
>DAOMOP010000001.1:26985-50447 GCA_035444405.1 Rhodocyclaceae bacterium | reverse complement strand
GCCCAGGTCGTGGCCGCACGGGCCGAAGTCGAGCAGGAACGGCCCGACCCGCTCGATCAGGGCACGGCGCACGGCGAGGTTGCCGCCGCCCGGCGTCGCGGTGCCGGGTTCGACGCGACGCGGTGCGGAGCCGAGCTCGAAGCGCGGCACCGGCAGCGGATAGATCCGGTAGCGGCCTTGCTCGTGGGCCCAGTTCGGCTCGGTGCCGTCCCAGTCGGGCAGGATGCGGCCGCAGAAGAGCTCGGCGTCCGGTTCGGCGAGGGCGCCGCGGATGATGGCAGCCAGGTAGCCGCCGTCGACACGGTGGTCGTCGTCGACGAAGGCGATCAGCGGCGCCGCGGCGAGCGGCAGGGCGAGGTTGAGCGCATGGCTCTTGCCGGGCACCGGGTCCGCTATCCAGCGCAGCGGCAGCAATGCGGCGTGCCCGCCCGCGCCTGCCGCGGTGTCGACGTAGTCGCGCAACAGCGTCGCGGTATGGTCGGCACAGGCGTTGGCGACCACGAACACCGCGATCGCCGTGCCGGCCGGCCGCTCGCATGCGTTCAGCGACCCGAGCACGCGCCGCAGCAGTTCGGCGCGGTCGTGCGTGCAGATCAGCACTTCCAGGTCCGGGTGCTCGGGATAGGCGTGGCAGCGCTGTTCGGCGGGCTTCATGGCCGATGCTCCGCGACGTCGTCGAGGTGGGCCTTCAGCGCCAGCGGATCCAGCGTGCGCCCCCCCAAGGCGCCGAAGAAGTATTCGAAGTAGGCCTCGCAGCGCCCGAGAAAGGTCTCGAGGTCGGCCTGCGTCTTCACGTACGGCGTGCAGCCGGGCGCGATCGACGGCGAGTGGAAGCTGAACACCAGGCAGCGCACGCCGTCGGCGATGAGATCGCGGGTCAGGCGCTTGAGTTCGGGCAACGGGTAATCCTCCGGCGAAAGGCGCGAGCGTTCGAACAGCCCCGCGCGCGACAGCATGCCCGGCACGCGCAGACGGCGCAGCGCCGGGTGCTGCAGGCGGCGATAGAACGGCGTGCCGCCGCGCCGCAGCAGCCCCGCATAACCGCCGGCCCCCGGCAGTACCAGTAGCGCGCGGTCGTCGCCGAACCAGAACGGATTGCAGGTCCAGCCGGAATAGTCCGGCCCGCCGTCGGCGCTGTAGTCGATCGGCGGTGCCACCGAAATGTCGACGCGATAGCCCAGCTCGCGCAGGATCTGCAGCGAATTCGGGCCGTTGCCGTAGCGGCCGGCCAGATAGGTCTGCGGTCGGCGCCCGAAGGTGTGTGCGATCGCCTCGGTCAGCGTGCGCAACTTGTCGCGCTCGAGAGCGGCGGGCAGGTTGCCGGGGTAGGAGTTGCGCGCATTGACCTCTTCGCGGTAGGGCGGACACACCCACGGGTGCAGGTGCGCGCCGATCAGCGCCTTGCCGTCGTCGGCATAGGCCTTGAGCAGCCGGTAGCCGACTTCCTGCGTCGCGATCGGATAGCCGATCACGTAATTCGGCACGATGCCGAAACGCTCGAACAGCGTCTGGGCGCGGCCGATGTGCTGCATGTGGGCGACGCCGGTGGCGGCGCGATCATGCGGTGCGCTCCAGTCGAACTCCTCCTCGGTGTGGATCACCACCGACAGGATCGGCGGACTCGTCGGCGGCAGGCGGATGACGCGGCTCGGGATGCTCACAGGTCCAGTGCCACCAGTTCGGAGTACAGGTTGTCGATGTCGGCCGCCGCGAGGCTGTCGCTGCGAAACATCTTGGGGCGGTATCCGGACAGCACTCTTGCGAACGCCGGCCTGCCGGTGAGCAGCCGGGTTTCGATCCGCGTCGTGACCATTCCGTGGCGCAGCAGCACGTGGCGTCCGAAGGCCCGGTGGTAACGCGTGAACAGCGCACGGTCGGACACCGCGATGATCTCGGCGCTGGGCAGGCCCTTGAGGCGCTTGCGCTTGAACACCACCAGGCAGAACGCACCCGTGCGTCCCACTGCGACCTGCTGCAGCCAGGGCAGGCGCCGATGATCGTCGAACAGCCGCCGCGCCGCCGCCGGGAGCACTTGCGCGACGACGGCGGCGTCGCTCTCGACGCGCACGGCGGGGTTCGCGAGCGGCGTGTTCGGCAACACCGCCCGGTCGCTGTCGAGCGGCTCGAACTTGAGGAACTGCAGCGACTTGGCGACCACCGCCGTCGGCGTGAAATTGGTGAAATGAAACCCCGGCTGGCTCACCAGCGCCATCAACAGGCGCATGCTCTGGCTGCGAAACGGCTCCAGCACGCACCAGCTGGTGATGTTGCAAAAGCGCTGCCGCCGGCCTGCCAGCTCGCGTTCGGCGTAGATCGCACCGATGCCGCCGACCAGCCCTTCGCCGTCGCGGATCAGGAAGCCGTGGTTCGGTGGTTCCATCCCCCAGCGCTGCTGCAGTGCGTGCTGGAAACTCCCGGGCGGCTTGCCGGGATCGAGGTGCCGGTGCAGGAATTCGCAAAACTGCGGCAACTCCGCATCGGTAATCGGGACAAGCTCCGGCAAGGCCATCGGCAAGCGTCCTCCCACGTGTCGTCGATACCGGACGAATCTCACGCACAGCTGTTAATATACCCCCCGAGTATCGAAACCGCGACAACGGGGCGCCGCGTCGCAGCCACGCAGCGCGGCCTCGCCCCCGCGCGGCACCATGCAACTGTCCGAGGCGACCGGATTGGATACCTCACTCACCGACAGGCCGGCACACGAATGCGCGGATCCGTTGCGGGACCTGCCGGGTTTTGCACGCAGGCCCGACGGCAGGCCGGTGATTCCGGCGAGCCCGGACAGCCTGTATGCCTTCGGGCACCTGATCCGCGCCACCGAACAGTTGCTGCTCGAGCAGTTCGGCCGCGGCTTGCTGTCGGGCACCACCCACACCTGCCTCGGGCAGGAGCTGTGCGCGATGGCGGTGGTGCGCGCGCTCGGCGAAACCGACGACGCGGTGCTCTCCAACCACCGCAACCATGGCCATTTCCTGACTTATTCGGGCAACTTCGTCGGCCTCGTCGCCGAGATCATGGGGCGCCGCGACGGCGTGTGCGGCGGGCGCGGCGGCAGCCAGCATCTGGCCTGGCATCATTTTCACAGCAACGGCGTGCAAGGCGGCATGACCGCGATCGGCGTCGGGTTGGCGCTGGCGCGCAAGCGCCGGGGCAGCCGCGGCATCGTCGCCGCGATCGTCGGCGACGGCACGCTCGGCGAGGGGCTGCTGTACGAAAGCATGAACCTCGCGGCCGTCTGGCAGGTGCCGATGCTCTTCGTGGTCGAGCACAACGGCATCGCCCAGACCACCTGCACACGGGCCACGATCGGCGGCTCGATCACGGCGCGCGGCGCCGCCTTCGGACTCGAGACCTGGCACGTGGCCGACACCGGCGCGACGCTGTTCGAGCAGGCCGAAGCGGCGGTCGCGTGGGTGCGAAGCCACGGCCGCCCCGGCTTTCTGGTCATCGACACGGCCCGCCTCGGCCCGCACAGCAAGGGCGACGACTTGCGCGACGAGGCCGAGAAGGCGGCCATCCGCGTGCGCGATCCGCTCGCCCGGCTCGCCGACACGCTGCCGGCCGCACTGCGGGCGTCGATCGAGGCGCGCAATGCCGCCTATCTGGAGCGGGTCGCGCAAGCCGCCGGCCGCTCTCCCGAGGCGCGCGAACCGGTCGTGCCCGAGCACATCTTCGCCGCAGCGAGCGATCAGCCCGAAGTCGCCGTGGCCCCGCTCGATGCCGGCGGCAACGTGCGCGAGGCGCTCAACCACGCGCTGCGCCACCTGCTCGAGCACGACGCGCGCACGCTGCTGATCGGCGAAGACCTGCACGACCCCTACGGTGGCGCCTTCAAGGTGACGCAGGGACTGTCGGGCGCGTTCGCCGGGCGGGTGATCTCGACGCCGATCAGCGAGGCCGGCATCACCGGCGCGGCGATCGGGCTGGCGATCGCCGGGATGCGCCCGGTCGTCGAGGTGATGTTCGCCGATTTCCTGACGCTGTGCATGGATCAGCTGTACAACCATGCCGTCAAGTTTCCCGGCATGTTCCCGGGCATGCAGGTGCCGCTGGTGATTCGCAGTCCGGCCGGTGGCCGGCGCGGCTATGGACCGACGCACAGCCAGAGCCCGGAGAGCCTGTTCGCGTCGGTGCCGGGGCTGACGGTCGTCTATGGCAGCCACCGTCACGACCTTGCACGCCTGCTCGCCGATGCGACCCTGCGCTGGCCGTATCCGACGCTGTTCATGGAGCACAAGCTGCTGTACGCGGAAACGCACGAGCGCGGCGGCTATCGCGGGCTCGCGCCGGTGCCGGGGGATCTCGCGGCCGATCTCTTCCCGACCCTGGTGCGCGGCGGCGATGCACCGGACCTCACCGTGATCAGCTACGGCGGCATGCTGCCGGTGGTCGAGCAGGCCGTCGGGCGCCTCGAGCGCGACGAGGAACTGAGCGTCGAGATCGTCGTGCCCGCGCTGCTGTCGCCGCTGCCGCGTGCGACGCTGCTGCGTCACCTGCTCGATCGTCCGCGCATCGCGATCGTCGAGGAAGCGCACGTCGAGTTCGGCATTGCTGCCGAGATCATGGCGACACTGCTCGAATCGGGCTTTGCCGGCCGCGCGCTACGCGTCGGCACGCCGCCGGTGCCGATCTCGGCCGCGCGCAGCCTGGAGCGCCAGATCCTGCCCGACGCCGAGCGGATCGTCGCCGACCTATTGGACCTCTTCTGACGCGAAGCGATGGCCACGCCGATCCATACTCCCCGCATCAACAACAACGACGACAGCGTTCAGGTCGTCGCGCTGCGTGTACAACCCGGCGACCGCGTCCAGCGCGGCGATGTCGTCGCCGAGGTGGAGACCGACAAGTCGGTCTGCGAGGTCACCGCCGAGCACGACGGCTTCGTCCTCGAGATCCGTCATGCCGTCGATGATCGTGCCGAGGTCGGCTCGGGCCTGATGTGGCTGGGCGAACGCGCCGGCGAGCCGATTCCGGAGCAGGCCGAGCCGCCGCTCGCCGTGTCGGAGGCCCCCGCCGGCGCGCCGACCGCCGGCGCGCGGGTGTTGCTGCGGCGCTACGGCCTTGGTGCGGCCGAGGTTCCCGCCGCGGGCGAGCGGCTGACCACGGCCGACGTCGAGGCCTTCGCGATGCGCAGCGGCCTCGTGGCGCGGGGTGCCGGCGTGCGGACGAGGCGTGAGGCCGGGCCGGACGAGCCGGGCACGTCGGTGCGGCTGTCGGCCGAGGAAGAGGCCATGCTCGCGACGGTGTCGTGGCAGCGTGACCATGCCGCGGCGGCCTATCTCGAGATCGAATACGATCCGGCGCCGTGGGACGCGCTGGCGAAGGAGTATGCGAGCGCACATCGGTTGATGGTGAGTCCGCTGCTGCCGCTGATGGCCTACCGGCTGGTGCGGGTGATTGCGGAGCACCCGAGGGCCAACAGCACCGTGGTCGGTGAGCGCCGTCATCAGTACGAGCGCGTCAACCTGGGTTTTACGGTGCAGGCCGGCGCCAGCCTGTACCTGACGGTCGTGCGCGACGCCGCGGCGATGACCGCGCAGCATTTCGTCCGGACCCTCGGAGAGATCCAGCGCAATGCGATGGCCCACCGCCTGCCACCCGAGCAGACGCGCGGGGCCACCGTCGCGTTCACGAGCATGTCGCGCTGGAACGTCACCCGCCACCTGCCGATCCTGCCGCCGCATACGTCGCTGATCGTCGCCCATGCCGCGACCGCGGCACACGGCAGGGCGGTGCTCGGCGCGAGCTACGATCACCGCGTGCTGTCCGGCTTCGACGTCGTCAGCTTGCTGCGTGAGGTGGCGAAACCGCCCGATCTCGATTTCTAGGCGGTTGCGCAGGGAGGGCAGGGCGGGCGCGCCTGTCCCGTCGCGGCGCCAATTCCCTCCATTTTCGACCCCCGCACTGGACTACACGATGATTCCCGACCTCGAAGACGTGAAGGCCGCGATCCGCGGCAAGGTGATCGAGCTCGCCGCGGCGCTGGACGTCGACGCGAGCGCGTTGCAGGACGACGACATCATTCCGGCGACCGGTTATCTCGACTCTGCCGCGATCATGGAACTGGTGGTGTGGTTCGACGGCCGCTACCGGCTGCAGCTGACCGAGGCGGAGATCAACATCGACAACCTGGGGTCGGTCGATGCGATGGCCGACTTTCTGGTGCGTCGCTCCGCACCGGGCGGCTGATCGCGCTGCCGCGCCGCGCGTGCGGCGGTGATGCAATGCATGCGGCAAAGTGCGAGGCGCCGCCGTCTGCCGCGCCGCGCGTGCGGCGGAGACATACGCCGGGACGCTGCCCGCTTCAGCCGATCGCCGTTTCCAGCCGCTTCCCCCACCGTGCGCGCAGTCTGGCGAGCTCGGCCGGGGTATAGAAGTGGCGGGCGAAACGGGAGTCGTACATGCGGTCCAGGTAGGCCTGCGGAAAGCTCACGCCGTCGATGAAATCCTTGTACATCGAGTACGACGGATCCTTTTCGGTGATGTGCGTCTGCCGCAGCTCGGGAATGTCCACACCGAGAAACTCCCGAAAGGCCCGCTCGAAGCAGTTGTTCAGCTCCTCGACCTTGATCAGCAGCATGTTGATGTTGTCGATGCGGATGATCTGGAAGCCCTGCTCGACCGGAAACGGATGCTCGAACACGTCGACGCCAAAGACCTCGCGCACCTCTTCGTCGAACCAGTTGAGCGGCTGGTCGTGCGGAAAGTCGCGCATGAAGATCTCGAGGACCTCCGCATCGGAGAGCTCGCCGCGGGCGTGCCGGCGGAAGAAGTTCTTGATGAACACCTCGATGCTGAGGAAGAAGACCGACAGGTTGCGCGCGATCGGTTCGCGAAACACGGTCACCAGATGCCATGGGCGGCGACCCGGACCGTCGCGCCGCAGCGCTTCGGACACCCGCATGCCGATGCGCACGTTGAACGGCAACCGGTAGTCCGGCGCGCCGTTGAAGTGGTCGATGCGTCTCTGGATGTTTCTGGGGTTGAGCCAGTGAGTGTGGAACACCGGCATCGGCAAGTGCGTCGACTTCAACGTGCTCACCGTCGTCATCGAGCCGGCGCGCCCCATCTGATGCACGAGCAGCGTGGGCTGCTGCGTCCTGAGATGCTCTTCGAGTGCCCCGATGCTTTTGAGATTCCTCCGGTAGGTGCTCCAGTCGTAAAGCAGCTGTTTGGTCGCTTTAAGCATCACGGAGTCCTGTTGCTGTGGGCTGCGGCCAGCTTCGGCTGACGGAGGAATTGTAGTCGCTTGTCTTTCGACGTGCCATGCGGAATTTGTTACGCTTCCGGTCAAGCGGCGCGGGTGTGGCCGGCACGATCGACGATGCGTCGCCGTGACGAATCGCCAGGCATCTGGATTGGAACCGAATGTCGCGCGCAAGCGAACCCGGGTGTGGCCCGGTGCGGCGGACCGCGCAGCGGGGGAAGCGGATGACGCGCAACCATGACCGGATCGGGCATGTACTGGGTGTCTTGTGCGGGCTCCTGCTGGCGGCTGCCGCACGGGCGGGGGGCGGTCCGGAAACCACGCTGCTGGTGGTCAATGCGGGCTCTGCGCTGTCGCTGGCGGTCGCCAACGAGTACATCCGGCTGCGCGACCTGCCCGAGCGCCACGTCGTCTGGCTCGACGATGTGCCGCCTCTCGACACGATGGACGTCGAGACCTTCCGCACGCGCATCCTTGCCCCGGTGCGCCGCCACCTTGCCGTGCACGGCCTCGAGCAGGAAATCGACCTGATCGCCTATTCGGCCGGCTTCCCGTACGCAGTCGATTTTCGCAGCGACGAGCGCGAGCACGGCCTCGAGCGCAATCCACATCGCGGCAACGCGGGTTCGCTGACGGGCATGACGTTCTTCGCCCGCCAGATCGAAGCGCGCCAGATCGGCTACCTGGGGCTGCGTGCGAACCACTATTTCCGCCGTCCGTCGGGGCCGCTGCGCGTCGCGCAGGACGCGCGCCCGCTGGCCGGCCCCGACACCATTCCCAACTTCGAGCCGGCGCGCAGCTTTCGCAGCCGCTACCACTGGGACCTGGAACGCGGCGCGGCCGGGGCAGAGCCCAGTGCCGACCACCGCTACTTCTTGTCGGCGATGCTCGCCTACACCGGTGTGCGCGGCAACAGCCTGCCCGAGGTCACGGCGTACCTGCGTCGCGCAGCGGCGAGCGATGCAAGCCATCCGCACGGGACTGTTTACCTGATGGGCAATCGCGACATCCGTACCCGCGTTCGGCGGCATCTTTTTCGCGGCACGATCGCGGCGCTCGAGGCGCGCGGGCGGCGCGCGGTGGTGCTGTCGGCCGACATGCCCGGCGAGAACGGCCGCGAGCCGCAACGCCGGACCGACGTCATCGGCCTGGTCGCCGGTACTCGCCGCGTCCTTTGGGAGCAGTCGGGCAGCGTGCTGCTGCCCGGCGCGATCGCCGAGTCGTTCACCAGCTTTGCCGGACATTTCGCGAATCCCGCGCAGACCAAGCTGAGCGAGTTCCTGCGTCATGGTGCGGCGGGCTCGAGTGGCGCGGTGCGCGAGCCGTATAGCTTCGTCGAGAAATTTCCGGTGCCGCAGATGCATGTGTTTTACGCCGACGGTGCGTCGCTGGTCGAGGCGTACTACCAGAGCGTGTCCGCGCCCTACCAGTTGCTGATCGTCGGAGACCCGCTGGCGCGCCCGTTCGCACGGTTCGGCGAGATCGCGCTGGTGGAGCCGGACGCGGGCGTTTCCTGGCGTGGCGTCGTCGACGTGAGGCCGAGCGTGATCGCACCTGCCGGGCGTGGCGTCGAGCGCATCGAGCTGTGGGTGAACGGGCGGAGGGTCGCCGCTGCCCCCGCGACTGGCGCGATCCGCCTCGATACCACGCGACTGCCCGACGGCGTGCAGGATCTGCGTCTCGTCGCAGTCGAGGCGGGGCCGCTGGAGACGCGCTACTTCGCAGGCTGGCCGATCCGCATCGACAACCACGGGCGGCAGGTGCTGGTCGAAGGCGCTACGCGGCATGTGCCCCACGGGGATGCGGTCGAGCTTTCGGGGCGGGCCGAGGGAGCGCGGCGCGTGGTGGTTCGACATGGCACGCGCATGCTCGCCGAAGCCGTCGTGCGGGGCGGGCACTGGCGGGTGCAAGTGCCGTCATCTGCGCTCGGCATGGGATCCGTCGCGCTGCAGGTGGTGGCCGAGTACGCCGATGGCGGCGCGGCGCGGGCGGCACCCGTGCGGCTTACGGTGGGACCGCCCGCCCGCCTGATCGCAGCCGGGTTGGCGCCGCCCGGCGAGGGCGTGCAATTGCAGGTCGAGCGGGCGCGTGACGGCGCGGTGCAGCAGGCGGTGGTGCCTGCGGTCGGGCCGACGCTGCCGAAGGAGCTGCGCGGCGGGCGCATGCGGAAGATCGCGTATTCGGGCGCGTTCGAGGCGCGCATGTCCGGCCTGTATGAGCTGACGCTCGAAGCCGAAGGCGACGTGGAACTGACCATCGGGTCGGCGCTGCGTCATGCGGCCGCCATTCCTGCGGGTGCCGGTGGAATGCGGCTCGCGCTGCCGCTGGAGGCGGGCTGGCACCGCTTCACGCTGTCGGTGGCCGATCCGTCGGGCGAGCGCGTCCGTGCAATCCTCGCCGGTCCGGAAGAGGCTTTCGAGCTTGCCGCACAGCGGGTGCGGCACTGAGGGCTGCCACGCTCAGGCGATCGTGAGCTGGCCGCGGTCATGGTCGCGCAGCCACAGCTCCAGCATCATCAGGGCCCAGACGAATTCGCCGTAGTAACCCGGGTGTGCCGGCAGATGCGTGTCGAGCAGCGCATCGAGCAGCTGCGGCCGGACGATGCGGCGCGACTTCAGGCTTCCGAACGTGTCGCGCACCCGGGCGCGCAGGCCGTCGTGTCCGCACGCCCACACGCCGAACGGCAGGCCGAAGCCGTGTTTCTTCTTGGCGATGATCTCGTCGGGCAGGAAGCCGCGCAAGGCTTCCTTGAAGAACCAGCGCAGCGTCAGGCCCTTGAGCTTCCACTCCGGTGGAATCGACAGCGAGAACTCGACCAGTTCGTCGCCGAGCAGCGGGAACCCGACATCGATGCCGGCCAGCTGGGTCGAGCCGACGACCTTCGGCAGATCCTTGTCGGCGAGGATGTATTTCCAGTCCCAGGCCAGCATGCGGTTGATCAGGCTGGCCGCCTGCGGGGTGTGCCAGATGTCGCGCTGCTGCGCGAGCGCCGCGCCAGGGTCGATCGTCGCGGCGAACTCCGGCTCGAACAGCGCCGTGCCACCGAGCCGTTCGAGCAGGTTGTACATCTGCATGCGATCGGGCATCGCGGTGCGCGCCTGCTCGACGTAGCTCGCCCCCTTCTTCACCAGCGGCACGCGCTTCATGCCCGGCATGGCGAGCAGCGGCTCGACCACGGCGCGCCGCAGCACGCCGGGGACTTCTTCGTACCAGCCGAAGATGCGCTGCTTGGCATAGCGGCTGTTGCCGCCGAACAATTCGTCGCCGCCGTCACCGGCGAGCAGCTTGTCGATGCCGTCGTCGCGGGCGCGGCGCGCGCAAATCCACGCCGGCACCGCCGAGCAGTTGCCGAACGGCTGGTCGTAGTGGGTGGCGACGCGCGGCATGCCGTCGAGCAGATCGTCGGGGCGCACGTAGTACTCGTGGTGTTTCGCCCCGAAGTGGCGGGCGGCGAGGCGCGCGTAGGCCATCTCGTCGTAGCCGTCGGCATCGAAGCCGATCGAGTAGGTGTGCGCCGGTTCGCCGAGCACCTTGCACAGCATCCCGGCGACGGTCGAGCTGTCGGTGCCGCCGGACAGGAATGCGCCGGTGGCCGGGCCGCTCACCTCGCGTGCGACGGCTTCCTCGACGAGCCGGCGAAAGCGCTGCTTGCTGTGCTCGAAGTCCACCGCGCCCGCCTCGTCGAAGACCGGTGTCCACCACGGCACGCAGCGCGCGACGCCGTCGGACCATGCGAGCACGTGGCCGGCGGGCAGCCGCCAGACGCCGTCGAAGATGGTGCGCGGCGCAGGGATGACGTGGTAGTAGAGATACTCGAAGAGCGCCTGCGACGACAGCCGTTGTCCGGCACCGGGTACGGTGTCGGCGCGGTCCGAGAAGGACAGGCGCCCGGCGTCGGTCGAATAGCACACCGGCCAGGTGCCGAAGCGATCGGTCGCGAGCCAGGCCTCGTTGCGTGCCGGTGCCAGCACGACGACCGCAAAGCGCCCGCGCACCTGGGCCGGGGCGGCCTCCCGGTGCGTGCGAAACGCCTGCAGCCACGCGGCCGCCGGCCCGTCGTCGCGTGCGACGGCGGCCAGTGCGGGGTCGGTGAAGCGCGGCGTGCCAAGCGCGAGGCACCATTCGCCGTTCGATTCGGCGGTGTGCACCGACGGGCCGGCTTCGATGCGGCCGCCCTCGAAATCGCGCACGCTGCGCCCCTGCGCGGCCTGCCTGCCGGCGTTGACTCGAGGGGTCGAAGCGCTTCCAATCTGTCCGACGAAGCTGGATGACAAGGGGTTCGGCCTCCCTGGTCGGTCGATTGCCACGCAAGCGGGCCGAGCGAAGTCGCCCGATGCCGGCATGGTGCCAGAGTCGGGAGGGACGCACAATGACCGGGACGACAACATGACCGGGACGATGACATGAGCAGAGCGGCGACGGTCCGGCCGACGACACGGATACGAATGGGCTGGGCGTGGACCATCCCGCGCCATCGTCTGCCGGCAGGGCACGAACGTCGGTGACGCGCGGGAGCATGCGATGCTGCGAAAGCTCAAACCCTGGCTGCCACTGGTGGTGGTGTCGAGCGTGCTGGGTGCGCTGGTTGCGCTCGATGTCGTGCACGTCGGATTGCCGGTGCCGGCCGACGGTGCGTCCGCCAGGCAGTCCGTGCAGTCGAGCGCGCCTGACCTGCCCATGCACCCCGCGGCGGAAGCGCTGCCCGCCGTCGAACTGCCGCAGTTCCGGCACGCACATCCACGCCTGCCCGCGCCGTCGGCGGCCGACATTGCGCGGATGCGCACGGCCAATCCGACCTATCTCACGCAGCAGAAGCGCCATGCGAAGCGTGGCGAGGGCAATCTGCAGGCGGCCATTCTGATGGCCTTGATCGAGCCCGGCAGCCAGGACCTCGAGCGCATCTTCAGCCGGCTGATGGCACTCGAGTTCCACTACCGCGGCAACAACACCGAGTACGTCGCGCTCGCCTACGACTGGCTGCATCACGCGTGGAGCGCCGCGCAGCGCGAGCAGCTGCGCGCGCGGCTGATCGACGGCTTCGCGTTCACCTACGACGTGATCCGCAAGCAGCGCCTGTCGCCGTACAACGTCTTTCTGTACAACAGCCCGTTCCAGCGCCTGCTTGCGATGGCGATCGTGCTGTACGGACCGGATGAAGCCGGCGAGCGCGCGATGCGCGTCGCGCATCATCTGCTCAACAACGACGTACTGCCGGCGTGGCGCCAGGTGATGGGAACGAGCGGCGGCTGGCATGAGGGCGGTGAATACGTCGGCATCGGCATCGGGCAGGCGGTGTATCGGGTGCCGGCGATGTGGCGCGCAGCGACCGGCGAGGACTTGTTTCGCAGCGAGACCTACCTGCGCGGCTTCCTCGACTTCCTCGTCTATCGCACGCGTCCGGACGGCACGCATTTTCGCTGGGGCGATGCCGCCGTCTTCGTGCGCCAGGTGCCCGACCAGAATGCGCTGGCGCTCGAGTACGGCCACGCCGCGGCCTATCGGCGCATGCGTGCGCACACGCCGACCTCGTGGCCGTGGGGGCCGCTGGCCGATCCCGCCCTCGAAGATGCGACGGCGCGCGAGCGCCTGCCGCTCAGCCGGCTGTTCGACGGCATCGGGCTGGTCGTCGCGCGCAGCGACTGGGGCGACGATGCGACCTACGTGACCTTCAAGGCCGGCGACAACTTCTGGTCGCATTCGCATCTCGACCAGGGCGCGTTCACGATCTTCAAGGGCGGCGCGCTCGCGATCGACAGCGGGCTGTACGGACCGGGCTACGGTTCGGACCACCACATGAACTACACCTACCAGACGATCGCGCACAACACGGTGACGGTGTTCGATCCGCAGGACCGCGTGTCCGTGGTCGATCGTCACGGCAAGGAGCGTGCGTTCGCGAACGACGGCGGGCAGCGGCGCGTCGGCTCGGGATGGGCGGTGGCGACGGCGCCGATCAACCGCGCCGAATGGGAAACGTTTCGCGAGCTCTATCACACCGGCCGGATCGAGGCGTACTTCGACGGCGACGGCCTCACCGTCGCGGTCGCCGACGTGACCGCGGCCTATACCAACGCACTGTCCGGCACGGGTGCGTTCTCGCACCGCACGCGGCGCGTCGAGCGCGCGTGGCGCATATTCGCGTACGACCGCGTCGACGACGTCGTGGTCGTGCAGGACCAGCTCGTCGCGACGCGACCGGAATTCCGCAAGCGCTGGCTGTTGCACACGATCGAGGCGCCGGTGCTCGGCGAGCGCGACTTCACGGTGCACGTGGGGCCATCGCGCGAGCGTCGGCGCATGGGCGGAAGACTGCACGGGATCGTGCTGTTCCCGCGCGACGCCGTGCTCGATCTGGTCGGCGGGCCCGGCTTCGAGTTCGTCGTCGACGGCGTCAATTACGACGAGGACGGCAAGGTCGCCGCGGCGCTGGCACGGCGCCCGGACGCCGAGCCGGGCGCCTGGCGCATCGAGCTGTCGCCGGGCGCGCCGCGCAGCGAAGACCACTTCCTGGTCGTGATGCTGCCGAGCCGGCTCGGTGAGGCGCCTCGGCACGACGTGCGCAGACTCGATGCCGCCGGGCGATTCGGTGCCGAGATCACCGGCCCGCACCGCACGACGCGCTGGTGGTTCGCGCCCGGGCTGAACGGCGTCGAGGTCGAGATCGAGACGGCGGACGGGGTCAAGTCGATCGAGGTCGGCGAACGGGCGGCACACGCCGACGGGCGGAGTCCGAAGTGATAGTGACCGTGGTCCGCGATTCGGCCGCGGCTGTGACGTTACTGTAGGTGGAATCGGCCGGCTGCGCCATTCGTCCTGTCGTCGCGAAACGGCGACTGCCGTCGTTCAGGCGGCCCAGTTTTCGAGCTGCAGACCGTCGATTCTGGCGAACTCGCGCGTATTGTTGGTCACGAGCACAGCGTCTTCGGCGAGCGCGTGGCAGGCGATCCAGAGGTCATTGGCGCCAATCGGGGTGCCTGCCCGCTTGAACCGAGTGAACTGGATCGCGTAGTGCTCGCAGAAACGGCGGCCGACTTCGTAACTGACCGGCACGTTGCGGATGAGCGCCTCGAGCCGCTTCAGCACTTCGGACTTGCGCGTGCTGCGTTCGGCGCCTTTGAGCAGTTCCGCCCAGGTGAAGAACGACATGCACAGCGACGCGTCGGGATCGAGGCGATTGACCCGCGCGGCGACCGCGGCGGGCTTGTGCTTCATCAGGTAGATCAGGATGTTGGTGTCCAACATGTATTTCACAGATCCTCCCGCTCCTGCATCGGCAGCTGCTCTTTGCGATCCTCCTCGAGGAGGTCTACGAACTCCTCGTCGAAGACGGCAAGCGCTTCGAGCAGGGCGGTGCCCCGATCGACCGGAATGGGGTGAATGATCAGGTCGCCGTCGGGTGTGCGGGTGATTTCCACCTTGCGCGTGTCCAGGCGAAATTCCTGCGGGATGCGTACGGCCTGGCTGTTTCCGTTCGTGAACACCCGGCTGACCAGTGTCGACATGGTGGTTCCTGTGTGTATGGCTGCGTATGTATGCATGATAGTCAGCCCGTAGCCGCCGTGCAACGGCCGTATTCTGGCGGCCGGCGATCCGGCGGCGCGACGGTTCCTGGATCGGGCTCGGCGTGGTGGCCGCACTGCGCCTGGCGGCAGAACCCGGATCGCCGTCCGGGTGCGCTTGCTGCCCGTCGCGCCTAAACGAGAATCTCGACGACCTCCGGATGCCCCAGAAACGCCTGCGGACTCGCGCTCGCGCCGTAGGCGCCGGACTGGAACACGACGACGAGATCGCCCGGCGCGGCCACGGCGAGCTGCATCCGCTCGCCGAGCACGTCGAGCGGCGTGCATAGCGGGCCGACCACCGATACCGTTTCGGTGTCGGGCGCGCCGATGCGATTGCCGATCGCAAGCGGATAGTTCTTGCGCAGCACCTGGCCGAAGTTGCCCGATGCCGCGAGGTGATGGTGCAGGCCGCCATCGGTGACCAGAAAGGTGTGGCCGCGCGAGACCTTGCGGTCGATCACGCGGCACACGTAGATGCCCGCCTCACCGACGAGGTAGCGGCCGAGCTCGAGGACGATCTCCGCTTCGGGCAGCGTCTGCGCCGCGGTCGCGGCGATGGCGGCGAGGTTGTCGGCGATCGGCGCGAGATCGAGGCGTTGCTCGCCCGGAAAGTACGGGATGCCGAAGCCGCCGCCCAGGTTCAGAAAGCGCACCGGGCCGGGGGCCGCGGCCGCAAGCTGCACGGCGAGCTCGAAGCTCTTGCGCTGCGCCTCGACGATCGCTTCGGCGCGCAGGTTCTGCGAGCCGGCAAAAAGGTGGAAGCCCTCGAAGGCGAGTCCGGCCGCGCCGATCTCGGCGAGCAGCGCCGGCACTGCCTCGGCATCGACGCCGAACGGCTTGGGCCCGCCGCCCATCTTCATGCCCGAGCTCTTGAGCTCGAAATCGGGATTGACGCGCACCGCGACACGTGCCGGCCACCCGAGCTGCGCGCCGATGTCGGCGAGTTCGCGCACCTCGCGGAACGATTCGACGTTGACCAGCACGCCGGCGGCGACCGCCTGCACGAGCTCCTCGCGGCGCTTGCCCGGCCCCGCGAAGCTGATCGCCTGCGGCGCACAGCCGGCGTCGAGCGCGACCTTGAGCTCGCCCGCCGAGGCCACGTCGAGCCCGTCGACGCGCTGCGTCATGTACTGCACCAGCGCCGGCATCGGATTGGCCTTGATCGCGTAGTGCAGGTGGATTGCCGCCGGCAGCGCCTCGCGCAGCTCGGCGATCCGCGCGTCGAGTACGGCGCGGTCGTAGGCATAGAACGGGGTACGCCCGGCGCGTGCGGCCAGGCGCGTGAGCGGCAGGCCGCCCACTAGCAGCTCGGGTCCATGGAGCGCGAACTGATTCATCGGCGCGTGTGTTGGGGGCACCGGGGAAGGCTTTTCAATCATCGCTCTGACTGTCTCCCAGCCACGATTGGACGGCAGCAAGGATTTGCGCTGCGAAGGCCAAGGCCTTGCTTGCATCGGCGAGGCCGGGATCCGGGGCGTCCGTTGGATAGCGGAATTCCGTCGCGAACGGGTTCAGCCATTCGGCAGCTTCCATACATTGTGCAAACGCGCGGTGCCGTTCGGCGACCAACTCGGTGAGCAAGCGCAGGTCGTGAGTCTTGGGAATCGTCTGATCACAAGCGGCCAGAATTGCCTTGAGCGCCTTTTCTGCCGCCTGCTGGCAATGGTAGGCGGCCGTCGCCGGCAACGGATCGTCGCCACTGATCAGTTTCCGCGCGGCTGCGAAATCGTCCTCAGCACGGGCGATCCAGGCGCTTGCTTCGTTCCGGAGCTCCTTATCCATAAAGGGGAACTCCCTCGGTCAGGGCGCGATGGATCAGGGACGACCGTACGGGATTGATGCGAGCGAGTTCGGCCTGCGTGCGTACGATGATGTCGCACGGAACCGGAATGCCCCTGAGTGCGCGGTGTGCACGTACCGCCCGCTCGTGAGGCGGCTCGTCCGAATCGCGAAGGATCACCAGCAGATCGACGTCACTGTCGTCATTCGGCTGACCCCATGCATGCGAGCCGAACAGAATGATTCTGTCCGGATGCATTTCGTCTCGGATTCTCCTGGAAATTTCGTGCAATGTATCCCGTTGCAGCATCGCAGGTCCTTGTTCGGCATGCGTACACTCGTCTCGTCGCTCCCGCGGCGGAGACTGGTGGAGCCTCGTGCATGCCAAACGATGAAAAGGGTCAGGAATCGATTCTACGCCGCAATTTCGCCGGTGTTATCCCTCCGGTCAGGATCGCGCAGCCCCGTCAACCAGCGATCGGACAGCGCCTTGCGGTCGATCTTGCCGTTCGGGTTGCGTGGCAGCGGTCCGTCGTGCAGCGTGAGGTGGCCCGGCACCATGTAGGCGGGCATGCGCTTGCGGCACTCGGCGAGCAGCGTGTCGACGCTCGCCGCCGTGCCGTGCAGCGGGCTCGCGACGACGCAGATCGCCTGGCCGAGGGTCTCGTGCGGCACGCCGAAGGCCACGCATTCGCCGACCAGGCCGCTCGCGTAGAGGATCTCCTCGACTTCGGTGGGGCTGACCCGGTAGCCGGAGGTCTTGATCATCTCGTCGCGGCGGCCGATGAAGTACAGGAAGCCGTCCTCGTCGCGGCGCACCGTGTCGCCCGAAAAGACCGCCACCTCGGGTATCGGCAGCCCGCCCTCGCGTCCGGCGACGGCGGCGGGCAGCGGCTTGTAGCGTTCGGCGGTGCGCTCGGGGTCGTTCCAGTAGCCCATCGCCACCAGCGCGCCGCGCTGCACCAGTTCGCCGGGTTCGTTCGCGGCGCATTCGCTGCCGTCCTCGCGCAGCACCAGCACTTCGGCGTTGGGAATCGCCCGGCCGATCGAGTCGGGGCGGCGGTCGAGCTCCTCGGGCGGCAGGTAGGTGGCGCGAAATGCTTCGGTGAGTCCGTACATCAGGAAGGGCGCCGTGCCCGGCAGGCGCGCGCGCAAGGTCTTCAGCGTCTCGAGCGGCATGCGCCCGCCGGTGCTGGCGATGTAGCGCAGGTGCTCGCCGGCCGTCGCCGGCCAGTCGAGGCGCGCGAGCTGTATCCACAGCGGCGGCACCGCGGTGAGACCGGTGACCCGCTCGCGTGTGACGGCGTTGATGACGTCGCGCGGCAGCAGGTAGTTGATCAGCACGACGCGGGCGCCGGCATGAAAAGCGGTGGTGAGCTGCGAGAAGCCGGCGTCGAAGGACAGCGGCAGCGCAGCGAGCAGCGTGTCGCCGGGATGGTTCCCGAGATACTGCGCGACGCTCGCCGCGCCGACGACGAGGTTGCGGTGCGACAGCACGACGCCCTTGGGCCGGCCGGTGCTGCCCGAGGTGTACAGGATCGCCGCCATGTCATGGTCGATGACGCGGTGCCCGGCGCGCGGGCTGGTTGCGGCGAGCTCGTCCCAGCGGTGCACGCTCACGCCTTCGACGGCCGGCAATTCGGTGCTGTCGCCGACGACGACGATCTGGCGCAGGTCGTGGCAGTCGGAGAGCACCGGCTGCAGCAGGGCGAGCCGCTCGGCGCTGGTGACGAGCACGCGCACGTTGCAGTCGCGCAGGATGTAGACGACCTGCGCGGGCTTGAGCAGCGGATTGACCGGCACGAACACGCCGCCGGCCGCGCTCGCACCGAAGGCCGCGGCGACGAACTCGATGCGCTTGTCCAGATAGAGCGCGACCCGCTCCGCGCGTGCGAGCCCGAACCCGATCAGCCCTGCGGCCGTGCTCCGGCACAGCGTGTCGAGCCTGGCGTAGGGCAGCTCCTGCGGGCCGCTCGTCAAGGCCACGCGGTCGCCGCTGCGCTGCGCCGCGGCGAAAACCAGGTCATGAAGCAGGTGGTTGGAACTCATCGCGCACTCATTGGTGTCGGTTGTGAACGAGGGCCAGGCTACGGGCGGCGCGTTCCGTGACGATGATGCTTCACGGCGTCGCCAGCCGGTGCGCGCCGTCGCCGCACGACGGCCAGGATCGCCGTGTGCCGGTGCAGCGGCCGCCTGCGGCAGTTCGCCTGCCCCGTGCCGCCGGTGCGCGGGGCGCAAGGATGCGATAGAGTGCAGCCATCGTGCAAGTATAATGCGCGCGTCTGGCGGCCGATGGGCCGCAATTCTTGCGCTGGGAAGAGGTTGCTCCGTTGGATATCCAGGAAGAAGTGTTGTCGCTGCTCGACGAGGTGTTGAGCCTGAACGGGCGTGCGCTGCAGTTCGACGCCGACACGCCGCTGCTGGGCAGCGTGCCGGAGCTCGATTCGATGGCGGTGCTCGCCGTGATTCAGGAGATCGAGGCGCGATTCGACGTTACGGTGCCCGACGACGAGGTCGACGGCAGCTCGTTCGCGACGGTCGGCACGGTCGTCGAATTCGTATCGCGCCTGGTGTCGCGCCGGTAGGGGCAGCGTCGCCGCAGCGGGCATGCGCGCGCAAGGCCCGCGTCAGCCGGACGCCGGTGGAAACATCGCCGGCACCAGCAGGATCACCATCAACGAATAGACGAAGCTGACCGGCAGGCCCGCCCGGACATAGTCGATCAGCCGGTAGCGACCGGGCGAATACACCATCAGGTGCGTCTGATAGCCGAACGGCATCAGAAAGCACGCGCTCGCGCCATAGGCGACCATCATCACGAACGGGATCGGGTCGACGCCGAGGGCCTTCGCCGTCGACAGCGCGATCGGGAAGGCGAGGGCGGCGGCGGCGTTGTTGGTGACCATCTCGGTCAGTATCAGCGTCAGCAGATAGACGCCGATCAGCGCACCCCACACTCCGTAGCCGTCGAAGATGCCACGCACCCCGTTGGCGATCAGCAGCGCGGCTCCGCTGTCCTCCATCGCGCGCGCGATCGCGAGTGCCGAGCCGATGATCAGCAGCAGCTCGAACGGAAAGCGCCGCCGCATCTCGCCCAGCGTGAGCAGGCGTGCGGCGACGAAAAGCGCCAGCAGCATCAGCAGGCCGTTGAACAGCGGCACCCACTCGAGCGCCGAAAGCGCAATGACCAGCGCAAAGCCGCTCAGCGCGAAGCGGCTCTGGCCGTGCGTGAGCCGCGGGCGCACCGGCGTGCCGTTGAGTACGTGGAAGTTGCGGTCGAGGTTGCGGTGCTGCGCGAAATCGGCACCGACCGCGAGCAGCAGGCTGTCGCCGACCCGCAGCGGAATGCGCCCGAGCTGGCCGGTCAGCCGCTTGCGACCACGCCGGATGCCGACCACGCCGGCATCGAACATCGAGCGGAAATCGACGTCGCGCAGCGTGCGGTTGGCCAGCTCGGATTCGTTCGAGATCACCACCTCGACCAGATTCGAGCCGAGCAGCGCATCGGCGCGGTTGCCGAACACCTGCAGCCCGGGAAAATGCTGCAGGGCCTGCACCTTGGCGACTTCACCGGTGAAGACCAGGATGTCGCCCTCCTCGAGCGTTTCGTTCGGCCCCACCGGCGAGATCAGGCGATCGCCACGCTCGATCTCGAGCAGGAACAGGCCATCCAGGCTGCGCAGGCGGTTCGCTTCGATGGTCCTGCCGGCCAGCGGCGAGCCCGGCGTGAGCTGCGCCTCGAGAAAATACGCCTGCCGCGGCTCGCGCGCGTCCGGCGCGTGCGCGGGCAGCAGCCGGGCGCTGAGCAGCATCACGACGATGCACGCCAGCGCCGTCGGCACGCCGACCAGCGCGAACGTGAACATGCCCAGCGGCGCCAGCCCGGCGGCCACGACGAAGGAATTGACGACGAGGTTGGTCGAGGTGCCCACCAGTGTGGTGATGCCGCCCAGGATCGAGGCATACGAGAGCGGAATCAGCAGGCGCGAGGGCGGGATGTGGCGCTGCTTGGCGATGACGCCCAGCATCGCGCCGACGACCGCGGTATTGTTCAGGAAGGCCGAGAACAGCGCCGTGACCCCTGAAAGCCGCAGTGTCGCCAGCGTCGGCCGGCCCTTGAGCAGCAGATCGGCGATGCGGTCGAGCAGCGGCGAGCGCTCGAGCGCGAGCGAGACGAGCAGCAGCAGGATCAGCGTGGCGAGCGCCGGATTCGTGTAGCTCGCGAGCAGCACCTGCTGCTCGACGAGCCCGCCCAGGTAGTACAGTCCGGCGAGCGCACTGAACAGCACGGCCGGCGCGATGCGGCCCTGCACGAGCAGCGCCAGCAGCGCGGCGAGCGAGGCCAGGACCAGGTAGGCAGCCACGAGCCGGGGCCGGGCGGGTTGCTCAGTCGGGGCGGCCGCGTGCGACGAAGTGCGGGTTGGCGAAGTCGGTCTTGCCGTAGCGCAGCGGTGCGCCGTCGAGGCACTCGACCCGTCCCCCCGCGGCTGCGAGCACCGCGTGGCCGGCCGCGATGTCCCATTCCATCGTACGCCCGAGGCGCGGATACATGTCGGCCTCGCCGGCCGCGATCAGGCACAGCTTCAGCGACGAGCCGGCGCTGCGCAGTGCGGCGACCCGGTAGTCCTTCAGGAATGCGTCGAGCGCCGTGGCGTCGTTGTGCGAGCGGCTCGCGATCACGGTGAGGCCCTCGGACGGCATCGGCCGCACGGCGATCGGGTGCCGGCCGTCGCGATCCTCGACGAATGCGCCGCCGTCGACGGCGCCGGCATAGAGGCGCTCCAGCGCCGGTGCGAGGACGACGCCGAGCACCGGTTCGCCGTCCTCGATCAGCGCGATGTTGACGGTGAACTCCCCGTTGCGGGTAATGAACTCCTTGGTGCCGTCGAGCGGGTCGACCAGCCAGAAGCGCCGCCCGACCTGCGGGACGTGGCCGGCTGCGACCGCCTCTTCGGCGACGATCGGCACGTCCGCCGCGAGCGCCTGCAGGGCCGGCACGATGAGCGCTTCGGCCTGCTCGTCGGCCTGCGTCACTGGCGAGGCGTCGTCCTTGTCGCGCACGCTGAAATCCGTGCGATACACCTTCAGCGTTACCTCGCCCGCGGCACGGACGATCGGGATCAGGGTTTCGAGCAGCTCTCGACGATTCGCAAAATCGGTCACGGCCATGCTCCGGTGGACAATCGGCGTCGACATTTTGGCACTATTATGTGCGTGCGTTCCGAGAATCATGTCATGGCACGAGGCGTGCGCCGGGCATGAGGTGCCGACACGGTCCGGAGACGCAAGCGGGCAGGCGGTCAGGCCAACCACGCGGGGGAGGGCGCTATGAGTCATCCGGATCTGGGTCTTGGAGACGATTGCACGACCGGTACGCAGCCGGGCGCCACGGATACCGGCGCCGCTGCCCTCACCCACCTGCAGCGTCTCGAGGCCGAGAGCATTCACATCCTGCGCGAGGTGGTGGCCGAGGCCGACAACCCGGTCATGCTGTACTCGATCGGCAAGGACAGCGCGGTGATGCTGCACCTGGCGATGAAGGCGTTCTATCCCGGCACGCCGCCGTTTCCACTGCTGCACGTCGACACCGGCTGGAAGTTTCGCGACATGTACCGCTTTCGCGACCGCATGACGCAGGAGCTCGGCCTGCGGCTGCTCGTGCACATGAACATGGACGGCGTCGCACGCGGCATCAACCCGTTCACGCACGGCTCGGCGATCCATACCGACATCATGAAGACCGAGGCGCTCAAGCAGGCGCTCGACAAGCACCGCTTCGACGTCGCGTTCGGCGGCGCACGCCGCGACGAGGAGAAATCCCGCGCGAAGGAGCGCATCTTCTCGTTTCGCACCGCGCAGCACCGCTGGGACCCGAAGAACCAGCGTCCCGAGCTGTGGAAGCTCTACAACGCCAGGAAGCACAAGGGCGAGTCGATCCGCGTGTTTCCGCTGTCGAACTGGACCGAGCTCGACATCTGGCAGTACATCCACCTCGAGCGCATTCCGATCGTGCCGTTGTACTTCGCCGCCGAGCGCCCGGTGGTCGAGCGCGACGGCACGCTGATCATGGTCGACGACGAACGCATGCCGCTCAAGGCCGGTGAAGTGCCGGCGATGCGCCGGGTGCGTTTTCGCACGCTGGGCTGCTATCCGCTCACCGGCGCGATCGAGTCGCAAGCCGACACGCTGCCCTTGATCATCCAGGAGATGCTGCTCGCGCGCACCTCCGAGCGCCAGGGGCGGGTCATCGACCACGATGCAGCCGCGTCGATGGAGAAGAAGAAGCAGGAGGGCTACTTCTGATGGCCGAACTCGACTTCCAGGATCGCGACCTCATCGCCAGTGACATCGAGCACTATCTCGGCCGTCACGAACGCAAGAGCCTGCTGCGCTTCATCACCTGCGGCAGCGTCGACGACGGCAAGAGCACGCTGATCGGGCGCCTGCTCTACGAGGCCAGGCTGCTGTTCGAGGACCAGCTCGCCGCGGTCGAGGCCGACTCGAAGCGGTGGGGCACGCAGGGCGACGAGATCGATTTCGCGCTGCTCGTCGACGGGCTCGCGGCCGAGCGCGAGCAGGGCATCACGATCGACGTCGCGTACCGCTTCTTCTCGACCGAACGGCGCAAGTTCATCGTCGCCGACACCCCCGGCCACGAGCAGTACACGCGCAACATGGTCACCGGCGCCTCGACCGCCGATGCGGCGATCCTGATGGTCGATGCGCGCCGCGGCGTGCTGACGCAGACGCGCCGCCACAGCTATCTGGTGTCGCTGCTGGGCATCCGCGAGCTCGTCGTCGCGATCAACAAGATGGATCTCGTCGGCTATGCCGAGCACGTGTATCTGGACATCGTCGAGGATTACCGCCGCTTCGCCCGGCAGCTCGGTGTCGACGAGATCACCTTCATC
>DAOMOP010000001.1:0-26952 GCA_035444405.1 Rhodocyclaceae bacterium | reverse complement strand
CGTCGCGCCGAGCGAGCATATGCCGTGGTATCACGGCACGACGCTGATGGGCTATCTCGAGACGGTCGAGATCGACGAGACGCGTCTGCAGCGCGCGCCGTTCCGCCTGCCGGTGCAGTGGGTGAATCGGCCCAATCACGACTTCCGCGGCTTCGCCGGCACCATCGCCGGTGGCGTCGTGCAGGTCGGCGACCGTGTGCGCGTGCAGCCTTCGGGCAGGGAAAGCCGCGTGGCGCGCATCGTCACGCACGAAGGCGATCTGCCGCGAGCGGTGGTCGGCCAGTCGGTGACGCTGACGCTTGCCGACGAGATCGACATCTCGCGCGGCGACGTGATCTCGGCCGCCGAGGCGCCGGCCGGCACCGCCGATCAGTTCGAATGCACGATCGTGTGGATGCACGACGAGCCGATGCTGGCCGGCCGTCCGTATCTGCTCAAGATCGGCGCCAAGACGGTGACGGTGACGGTCACCGACATCAAGTACCAGGTCAATGTGAATACCCTCGAGCACATCGCCGCGAAGAAGCTCGAGCTCAACGCGATCGGCGTGTGCAACATCAGCGTCGACCGGCAGATCGCGTTCGACGCGTATGCCGAGAACCGCGACATGGGCGGCTTCATCCTGATCGACCGCCTCTCGAACCACACCGTCGGCGCCGGCATGCTGCACTTCGCGCTGCGCCGTGCGCACAACATCCACCTGCAGCCGGTCGACGTCGACAAGGCCGCGCGGGCCGCGATCAAGGGCCAGAAGCCGTGCGTGCTGTGGTTCACCGGCCTGTCGGGGGCGGGCAAGTCGACGATCGCGAACCTCGTCGAGAAGCGATTGCGTGCGATGGGCAAGCACACCTATCTGCTCGACGGCGACAACGTGCGCCACGGCCTGAACAAGGATCTCGGCTTCACCGACGCCGACCGTGTCGAGAACATCCGGCGCGTCGCCGAGGTGGCGAAGCTGATGGTCGATGCCGGGCTGATCGTGATGACCGCGTTCATCTCGCCGTTCGTCTCCGAGCGCCGCATGGCGCGCAGCCTGCTCGAGCCCGGCGAGTTCATCGAGATCTTCGTCGACACGCCGCTCGAGATCGCCGAGCAGCGCGACGTCAAGGGTTTGTACCGCAAGGCGCGGCGCGGCGAGCTGAAGAACTTCACCGGCATCGACTCGCCGTACGAGCGCCCCGAGGAACCGGAGCTGCGCGTCGATGCCGCGCTGCATGCGCCCGAGGAGGCGGTCGAGCAGATCGTCGCGCTGCTCGAGCAGGGCGGCTTCCTGCATGCGCCCTAGACCGGTGCGGGCGCGGCGCGCCGTGGCGGTGCGCGTGCGGCCGCGCGCCGGCTTCATCTGGCTGGCATCGGAGCGGCGAAACGCGTCTTGAGTTTTGCGTGGTCCCGCTCCTAGAATGAATACATCGCGCCGGCCCTGGGCGGCGCGTCGGGGCAATACCGTTCGGATCCCACACGACTCGGCAGGGAGGTGCGATGAGTGTGACAGCCGTAGCCCGTTTGTCCGGCCAGAGCGTCGGCGATGACGTTCAGGAAGGCCGGATCGGCCTCGTCGATTATCTCCTCGTGCTTGCCCAGCTCGGGCTCCTGCTCCTCCTGCTGCGACAGTTCCAGATCGAATCGGCGGCGTTCCTGCGCCTGGCGATGCTCGCGTTCGCCGGCTTCGCGGTGCACGCGTGGCTGCCACTGCGCATGCGGCTGCCGTTCTTCGTGCTGCTGAGCTTCGCCGGCATCGGCGTCGTGATGGGCTTCGAGAACGCCGCGTGGCTGGTCGCCATCGGCCTGCTGCTGATCGGTATCTGCCACGTGCCGATCGCGTTCGGCTGGCGCACCGCGCTCCTGCTCGGCGCGGCCGGCGTGCTCGGCCTGCAGCGGGCTGGCCATCTGCCGTTCCCGTGGTCGGACGCGATCTGGCCGATCCTCGGCGCGATGTTCATGTTCCGGCTCATCATCTACTACTACGACCTGCGCCACGAAAAGTCGGCCGGCACGCCGACGCAGTCGCTCGCGTACTTCTTCATGCTGCCCAACGCGTGCTTTCCGCTCTTTCCGGTCGTCGACTACAAGACCTTCCGGCGCAACTACTACGACGACGATGCGTACCGCATCTACCAGACCGGCATCGAGTGGATGGTGCGCGGCGTCATCCACCTGATCCTGTACCGCGTCGTCTACTACTACCTGACGCTCGCGCCGCACGAGGTCGGCGAGCCAGCCCAGCTGACGCAGTATCTCGTCTCGAACTTCCTGCTCTACCTGCGCGTCTCGGGCCTCTTCCATCTCATCATCGGCTTGCTGTGCCTGTTCGGCTTCCGCCTGCCCGAGACGCACAACCGCTTCCTGCTCGCGTCGAGCTTCACCGACTTCTGGCGCCGCATCAACATCTACTGGAAGGAGTTCATGCAGAAGGTCTTCTACTACCCGGCGGTGTTCAAGCTGCGCAAGCTGGGGACGGAGAAGGCGCTGGTGGTCGCCACGCTCTATGTTTTCATCATGACGTGGTTTTTGCATGCGTACCAGTGGTTCTGGCTGCGCGGCACGGTGCTGTTCGTCGTGCAGGACATCCTGTTCTGGACCATCCTCGGGCTGCTGGTGGTGGTGAACTCGCTGTACGAAATGAAGCACGGGCGCGCGCGCAGCCTCGGCACGCCGGTCGTGACCTGGCGCGACACCGCGCGGCGCGTGGCGAAGACCTACGCGACCTTCTGGTTCATCTGCGTGCTGTGGTCGTTCTGGACCGCCGAGTCGCTCGAATCGTGGTCGGCGATGTGGTCGGCGCTCGGCGGGCAGTACACGCTCGAGGTGCTGCTGTGGCCGGCCATCATCCTCGCGGTGATCGCCGTCGGCAGCATTCCCGGCGACTCGGTGCGCAACGTGCGCGCCTCGGCGCAGAGCGAGCGGGCCTGGCAGCGCGGCCGGCTCGCGACGCTCGCGTCGCTGACGCTGTTGATCGCGATCAGCATCGAGGGGGTGCACTCGCAGTTCGGGCGCGAGGTCGGCACCTTCGTGCATTCGCTGCGCTCCGGCCAGTTGAGCCGCGTCGACACCGCCCGCCTCGAGCGCGGCTATTACGAGAGCCTGCTGTCGGTGGACCGCTTCAACTCCCAGCTCTGGGAGGTCTACATGAACAAGCCGAAGAACTGGCTCGACGTCGATCACGCCAACCTGAAGGCCTTCACCGGCGGGTTCGTGCAGACCGAGCTGTTGCCGTCGTTCGTGCGCACGACGACCTTCGGCACCATCACGATCAACCGCCACGGCATGCGCGACCAGGATTACGACGAGATTCCGGCCCCCGGCACTTATCGTGCCGCGGTGCTGGGCGCCTCGTCGGTGATGGGCTGGGGCGTCGGCGACGGGGAGACCTTCGAGGCGCTCGTCGAGGAGCGGCTGAACGCTGAGTGGGGCGGCAGGGCGTTCGAGCGCTTCGAACTCCTCAATCTCGCGGTGCCGGGCTACCAGCCGCCGCAGCAACTGGTCGCGCTCGACAAGGCGTTCGGGTTCCAGCCCGATGCGATCCATTACGTCGCCACCGGACGGGAGATCTCGCGTGCGGTGGCCTATCTCGCCGAGGTGGTCGGCAAGCGCATCGAGGTACCGTGGCCCGAACTGCGCGCGCTGCTGGAGCAGGCCGGCATCACGAGCGGCATGGACGAGGCGGCCGCGCGGCAACGCCTCACGCCCCACGGCCGGGAGCTGCTGGCGTTCGTCTATCGGCACATCGCCGCGCAGGCTCATTCACGCGGCATGACTGCGGTGTGGATTTTCCTGCCGCAGGTGCGCGAGGGGCGCTGGCAGGACGAGACCGCCGAGACGATTGCCCTCGCGCAGGCGGCCGGATTCGTGACGATCGATCTCGACGACGTCTATCGCGGCACGGCCATCGAGACGATTCGCCTGGCCGAATGGGACGAGCATCCGAACGCGGTCGGCCACCGCCTGATCGCCGAGCGGCTGTTCGGCGAGCTCGCGGCGCGGCGCGACGAGATCTTCCGGTCGGCCCGGCACTGAGCACGGCCATCATCGCAACAGGGGAGGCAGCGTGGAAACAGGCATCGACTATCGCCAGGCGGTCAAGGACTACATCCTCAACGAGTTCCTGCCCGGCGAGAACCCGGACAACCTCACCGACGATCTGCCGCTGATCAGCGGCGGCATTCTCGACTCGATCGCGACGCTGAAGATGGTGTTGTACTTCGAGGAGCGCTTCGGCATCGTGCTCGAGGCGCACGAGGCGGACAAGGAGCACCTCGACACGGTGCACGACATCGCGGCGCTGCTGGCCTCGAAGGCGAGGTGACGCGATGCCGGCCCCAAGCCCCCTGCATTGTGCGCTGCGCGAATCGGCGGCGCGCCATCCATCGCGCCCGGCCGTCGTCGAGCCGGGCAGCGGCACGCTCGACTACCGCGCGCTCGACGCCTTGTCCGACCGTGTGCGCGACCGTCTCGCCGCGCTCGGCGTGCGCCCGCGCGACCGGGTCGGCCTCTATCTGCGCAAGTCCATCGACACCGTCGCGGCGATCTTCGGCATCCTCAAGACGGGTGCGGCCTACGTGCCGGTCGACCCCGATGCGCCGCCCGCGCGCAACGCCTACATCCTGCACAATTGCGCGGTGGCCGCGGCCGTGGTCGAGGCGCGCTTCGCCGAGCGGCTGGCCGCCGAGATCGCGGCGCTGGGCGGGGCGGTGCCGGCGCAGCTCGTCGTGGACGAGACCGGCGGCGGGCACGGGCTCGCGCGTGCGCTCGATGCGGCCGATGCCCGGCAGCCGGCCGCGGCGATCGACGATGCCATGCCGGGCCCCGATGACCTCGCGTACATCCTGTACACGTCCGGCTCGACCGGCAAGCCCAAGGGCGTGATGCTGTCGCACGAGAACGCGGTGAGCTTCGTCGAGTGGTGCTCGGACGTGTTCGCGCCGCGGCCCGACGACCGCTTGTCCTCGCACGCGCCGTTCCATTTCGATCTCTCCATCCTCGACATCCACCTCGCGATCCGCCACGGCGCCGCGCTGGTGCTGATCGCCGAGGACCGCGGCAAGGACCCGCTGCATCTGGCGCGCCTGATCCAGGACGAGAAGATCACGATCTGGTACTCGGCGCCGTCGATCCTGAGCCTGATGGCGCAGTTCGGCAAGCTGCCCGAACACGACTGCTCGTCGCTGCGGCTGGTGCTGTTCGCCGGCGAGGTGTTCCCGGTCAAGCACTTGCGCACGCTGTGCGCACAGCTGCCGGCGCCGCGCTACTTCAATCTGTACGGACCGACCGAGACCAACGTGTGCAACTACTACGAGGTCGTCCCGCCGGTGCCCGAGGCGCGCACCGCGCCGTATCCGATCGGGCGCATCTGCGAGCACCTGCGCGGCAAGGCCGTCGACGAGCACGGCAACCCGGTGGCCGCCGGCGACGAGGGCGAGCTGTGCATCACCGGGCGCGGCGTGATGCAGGGCTACTGGATGCTGCCCGAGCAGACCGCGCGCGGCTTCCTCGTCGATGCGGACGGCACGCGCTGGTACCGCACCGGCGACGTCGTCGTCGAAGAGTCCGACGGCAACTACATCTACCGCGGCCGACGCGACCGCATGGTCAAGCGGCGCGGCTATCGCGTCGAGCTCGGCGAGATCGAGGCGGGCCTGTACCAGCATCCGCTGATCAAGGAGGCGGCGGTCGTCGCGCTGCCGGACGCCGACGCCGGCGTGCGCATCACCGCATTCCTGAGCAGCAAGGACGGCACGCGCGCCTCGCTGATCGAGCTGAAGCGCTTTTGCGCCGAGAAGCTGCCGCTCTACATGATTCCGGACCAGTTCGCGTGGCTCGATGCGCTGCCCCGCACCTCGACCGACAAGACCGACTACCAGCGCCTGAAGGAGTTCGCCTGATGGACTTCGCGCTCACCGACGAGCAGAAGCTGCTGCGCGAGAGCACGATCCGCTTCGCCCAGGCGCGGCTCAACGCGCACGTCGTCGAACGCGACCGCGAGCAGGTGTTCTCGCGCGAGCTGTGGCGCGAGTGTGCGGGGATCGGCATCCAGGGGCTGCCGGTGCCGGAGGACTATGGCGGCACCGGGCTCGACGCGCTGTCGTGCGCGCTGGTGCTCGAGGCGCTCGGCTACGGCTGCCGCGACGGCGGGCTGGTGTTCTCGCTCAGCGCGCACCTGCTCGCCTGCGTCGTGCCGCTGTGGCAGCACGGCAGCGAGGCCCAGAAACGGCGCTACCTGCCCGGCCTGTGTGACGGCACGCTGGTCGGCGCGCACGCGATCACCGAGGCGGGCTCGGGTTCGGATTCGTTCGCGATGCGCACGCGCGCGGTGCGCGGCGACGGCGGCTGGCGCATCAACGGCGCGAAGACCTTCATCTCCAACGGACCGGTCGCCGACGTGGCGGTCGTGTTCGCGGTCACCGATGCCGACAAGGGCTTTCACGGCGGCGTGACGGCCTTCTTCGTCGAGGCCGGCACGCCCGGTTTCTCGTCCGGCCAGAAGTTCGACAAGCTGGGCCTGCGCACGTCGCCGGTCGGCGAGCTCGTGTTCGACGACATGTACGTGCCCGGCGAGGCCGTGCTCGGCCAGGTCGGCGGCGGCGCGGCGGTGTTCGCGACGGCAATGGACTGGGAGCGCTGCCTGCTGGTCGCGGGCCACGTCGGCACGATGGAGCGGCTGCTCGACACGTCGGTCACCTACGCCCGCACGCGCCAGCAGTTCGGCCAGCCGATCGGCAAGTTCCAGGCCGTCGCGCACAAGATCGCCGACATGAAGGTGCAGCTCGAGGCCGCGCGCCTGCTGACCTACCGCGCGGCGTGGCGGCTGCAGCATCAGCGCAACGCGTCGCTCGATGCGGCGATCGCCAAGCTCGCCGTCAGCGAGTCGCTGCTGAAGACCGCGCTCGAGGCCGTGCACGTGCACGGCGGCTACGGCTACATGGTCGAGTACGAGGTCGAGCGCGCGCTGCGCGATGCGGTCGGCAGCACGATCTACTCGGGCACCTCCGAGATGCAGCGCACGATCATCGCGCGCTGGCTGGGCCTGTAGAAGAGCAGCATGGCACTTCGCCTGCAGGTCAGCGTTGCGCCGGCGTTGCCACGGCTCGCCTGGTGCGCGACCGTGCGCGCGAACGACGATACGGTGGCGGTCACCCGTGGTGCAGGCGTCGAATGCGGCCCGCAGTTTGCGGTCGAGGGCGCCTGGGACGGCCGCTTCGAGGCCGGGGCTTTCCCGGCGGCTCGCCATTTCTTCGGCAGTGGCGTGCGGGTCGACGGGAACGTCGTGCATTGCGCCGCGTCGAGTGGCCTCGTCGACCGGATCGTCTATGCACGCGCGACGGGCGAGGTGCGCTGCAGCAACAGCCTGCCGGTGCTCCTGGCCGCGACCGGCTGCCGTCTCGATCCGGGGCACGACTACACTCCCGAATGTCATGCGCTGATGGCCGGGCGGCGGCGCTACCGGCGCGCGATTCATGCGGTGTCGCTCGATGGCCGCGAAAGCCCGCAGTTCGGGCAGGTGTTCGGCGAGAATCTTCGCATCGACGGCGACACCGTCGAGCACAGCGACCGCGATCATGCGCCGAAACGGCTCAGTGGATACGCCGATTACGTGCACGCTCTCGACGAGCTCGTCGCGGGGCTGGTCGACAACCTCGGCGATCCGGCGAGAACGTCCCGCTGCCATTTGTTCGCGACGGTTTCGAGCGGCTACGACTCCACCGCGGTCGCCAGCCTCGTGAAGGCCCATGGCGTACGGACGTGCTTCACGACGGTCGCGGCGGGCGAAGAGGCCCTCGAGAACGGTGCCGCGGTCGCATCCGCGCTGGGTCTGGAAACCATCGCGCTGGATCGCCTGCAGGCCGACCATGACTACGAGCTGGCGATGCTCGCGGCGACCCTCGACGGGCGGGAAGCGATTTTCCAGTCGCTGCTCCGCCACGTCGGCCGCCTCGACGGCACGGCTGCGGTATTCACCGGATACCACGGTGACAAGGTCTGGGATCGCGCGACCTCCGGCCGCCATCTCAGCCCCGACATCCTGCGTGGCGACACGTCCGGGCTGAACCTCACCGAGGCGCGCCTGTGGAGCGGCTTCATCAATGTGGCGCTGCCGTTCGCGTTCGCGAACCAGATCGCCGACATCGTCGCGATATCGAACGGCGGCGAGATGGCGCCGTGGCGCCTGCAGACCGGCTACGACCGGCCGATTCCGCGCCGCATCGCCGAGACTGCCGGGGTGCCGCGCGAGCTGTTCGGCCAGGCCAAGCGCGTCGTCATGGACTACGCGGCGCTGCCGCGCAACCCCGCCTTGCGCGAAGAGCTGTTCGGCTATCTCGAGGATCGGTTCGGCCATGGCTGGCTCTCACGCACTGCCGACGCAGCCACGCGCACGCTCGACTTCCACCTGAGATCGCTGCCGCTGGGCCGCAGGCGGGGCCTCAGCGCGGCGAGCACGAACCGCCTGCTGTGGCCGGCCGAGAAGCAGCTCGCGAACCGCATTCACGTGTGGGCGGTCAATGTGCTCGCCGAGCGTTTCGCGCGCATCTTCCGGGGGTAGCGTGCCGGACTGATCGACCGCCGCTGCGGTCTGTCGTTTGTTGCCGAATGGCGAGGGAGGGGACGGCAATGACCTTCAAGTTTCACTTCCACTGTCAGGAGGACTGGCCCGGGCAGTCGTGGCTGGCCAGGCTGCCACCGGGTGCGCACGCCATCGACGTCTGGTGCGGGCCGGCCGTCGAATGCGCCGACTCCTGGTTCTGCGAAGCGATCTGGGATGGTGCATTCGGCGACGGGGCGTTCGACGAGACCGACATCGTTGCCGGAACGGGCGCCCGGATTCGCAACGATCGCGTCGTTTTCGTCTCGTCGGGTTCGACTGTGGACCGCTTGCAATGGGCGACACAGGGCGGCGTGACGCTGGTGTCGAACTCCCTCGCCTGCCTGGGAAGCCACCTGGCGTCGGCAGCCCTGCCGGCCTATCCGCACTACCTGCGGGATTTCTACAGTGTCGTGCGGGGAATACGCCGCTATCGGCCGCAGTTGCCGCTCGTCGGCGCCACCGTGGAGTTGGTCTATTTCGACAATCTCGAGTGGGCTGGTGGCCAGCTTGTTCGGATGCCCAAGCCGCATGCGGAGCGGCGCTTCGAGGCGTTCGACGACTACCACGACTTCCTCAAGCGCAGTCTGCAAGGGGTCGTCGACAACATGTCGGACGGTCGGAGAGCGCGCTCCTACAGCCTGTTGGGGACACTCTCCACCGGCTACGATTCGACGACGGTGACCGCGCTCGCGCAGCCGCTCGGCCTCGACGAAGTCATCTGCTTCGAGCGCCAATCCGGCCGGGACCGTGGCAGCGAGATCGCCCACTACTTCGGCGTCACGCCCATTTCGGTGAGCATCGGTGCCTGGCGCAAGGGCTCGCTGGTCGAGGTGCCGTTCATTGCCGGCGATGCCTTCGGCGAGGAGGTGCATTACGCCGGAGCCGCCGACAAGCTGTCGCACCGGGTCCTGCTCACGGGCTATCACGGCGACAAGGTGTGGGACCAGGATACACCCTATCTTTCGCCGGATCTGGTGCGCGGCGATTTGTCCGGCCTGGCGCTGACCGAGTACCGGCTGGGAGCCGGATTCATGAACTGCCCCATCCCGTTCTGGGGTGCCCGCAGCATTCGCGACATCAGCCGCATCTCGCGCTCCGAAGCGATGAAACCGTGGCGACGCAGTGGCGACTACAGCCGCCCGATCTGCCGCCGCATCGTCGAGTCCTCGGGAGTGCCGGGAGACGCGTTCGGGCGGGTCAAGAGCTACGCGTCGCAATGGTTCGCATTGGGTAGACTGGGACTTTCGGAAACTTCCTTGATCGACTATCTCGACTACCTGCACAGTCATCGCAGTGAGTTCATACGTCGCGGTCGAATCCCGCCGACGATGGCCGCGCGCTGGAGCAAGCTGATTACCACGGGAAGCCACGCGCTTGCCGGGGGCCTGATGAGAACCCCGGCATTTTTCCGCGCCGGCCTGCAGCACCTGCCCGTCCTGTCGGGACTGATCGGGCTGCGAACGCCGAATCCGCCCCATCCGCCGATGGTGCTGGGGTTTCCGCGCTATCTTTTTCCGTGGGCGCTCGAGCATGCGATGCGGCGCTATCAGCGTGTGTTTTGAAGCGTCATTCAATAACGGCTGGATTGCGCCGGTGCCGCAGGCAAGGGGGGCGAGCGTCGCCATTATCCGGTCGGCCTTGAGGAGCATGCAGAATGGGACAGATTTCGGATCGTGGCACCATGGCGCGCTTGCACGACTATGTGAGCCTGTCGCGGCAAAGGGCGAACGAGGGCCAGCTGCCGCTGTGGCGGCAGATGGCCGAAATGCTCGGTTTGTTGGTGCTCACCGGCAACGGGCCCGGGCTCTACCACATCGCGGGGTTCTGGCGCCGGGAGATCGAGTGGGCCGACAAGCTCGCGCAGCTCGGGCACTTTGCGTACCGGCGCAGGCTGCGTTCGTTGAACTCGCCGGGCTTCGTCAAGCTCGCGCAGAACAAGCTGGTCGAGAAGGGCTTGATGACGCTGGTCGGCGTTCCGACGCCGACGTTTCTCGGCTTCCTGCACACGGTGAAGGGGCGCGCTGCGGATGGGCGCGAGCTTCGCACCGCCGACGATCTCGTGCACCTGATCGAGTCGTGCGCGCTCGAGCGCTTCTGCGTCAAGCGCGTGCAGGGCTGGGCGGGGCGCAACTTCGACATCGTCGAGGTGGTGCGCGACGCCGGGCGCCTGCGCCTGCATTTGTCCGGTGCGGGCCGCACCGTCGATGTCGAGGAATTCATCGAGATGCGCCGGGTCGTCGGCGGGAAGGTCGGTTCGATCATCGAGGACTATCTGGTGCAGCACCCACAGATGGCCGCCTTCAACCCGTCGAGCGTCAATACCTACCGGATATGGGTGCGCGAAGGGCGCGACGGGCGTGGCCACGCACGTCTGGCCTACCTTCGCTTGGGCCGTGCCGGCGCGATCGTCGACAATCAGTCCGCGGGCGGCATCGTCGCCCCGGTGAATATGGACACCGGAATGATCTCGGCGGCCCTCGACGGCCTGCCCGAGCGGCGCACGTTTCCGTGCCATCCGGACCATGGCGCGCCGATTGCGGGTCAGCCGGCGCCGATGTGGCAGGAGTCGCGCCGGCTAGCCGCGAGCGTGCTGGAGCTTTTCCCGGGGCTCAGATTCGCCGGTGTCGACGTTGCGGTGTCGACCGCGGGGCCCGTCATCCTCGAGCTCAATCCGAGTCCCGACCGCATCGGCGCGGCGTTCGTCGATGTGCCTTCGAAATGGGCGCTCGCGGAGCCGACCGTGACGGGCAAGGGGCTGCACGGCGTCCCGCCGAATCTGCCGGCTCATTCGTGACCGATGGACGCATGATGAGGGCAGAGGGTTTCGACGCGATGCGGCAGTGCACTGCCAAGCGGTGACGGGCGGCCGCCCGACGACCCGCAGCGGCGCGCACGGGCGGTCGTTGCCGGGGGGCCGGCCTATTTGCTCTTGATCATCGTCCCGACCCCGTGATCGGTCAGGATCTCGAGCAGCAGGCAGTGCTCGACGCGCCCGTCGATGATGTGCACGGATTTCACGCCGCTGCGGGCGGCGTCGAGCGCCGAGCCGATCTTGGGCAGCATGCCGCCCGACAGCGTGCCGTCCTCGACGAGGTCCTCGATCTGGCGCGGGGTGAGGCCGGTGAGCAGGTTGCCCTTCTGGTCGAGCACGCCCGGCGTGTTGGTGAGCAGCACCAGCTTCTCGGCCTTGAGGATCTCGGCGAGCTTGCCGGCGACGACGTCGGCGTTGATGTTGTAGGTCTCGCCCTCTTCGCCGACGCCGATCGGCGCGATCACCGGGATGAAGTCGCCCTGGTCGAGGAAGGCGATCAGGCTCGGGTCGATGCTGGTGATCTGGCCGACCTGGCCGACGTCGACGACGTCGCCCGGCGGGGCGTCCTTCTTCTGCATCATCAGCTTTTTCGCGCGGATGAAGCTCGCATCCTTGCCGGTCAGGCCCACCGCCTTGCCGCCGTGCTGGTTGATGAGGTTGACGATCTCCTTGTTCACCTGGCCGCCGAGCACCATCTCGACCACCTCCATGGTCTCGGCGTCGGTCACGCGCATGCCCTGGATGAATTCGCCCTTCTTGCCGACACGTGCGAGCAGGTTCTCGATCTGCGGGCCGCCGCCGTGCACGACCACCGGGTTCATGCCGACGAGCTTGAGCAGCACGACGTCGCGCGCGAAGCAGTCCTTCAGCTTCGGGTCGGTCATCGCGTTGCCACCGTACTTGATCACGATGGTCTTGTCGAAGAAGCGCTTGATGTAGGGCAGGGCTTCGGCGAGGACTTCGGCCTTCAGTGCCGGCGCGAGGTGTGCGGTCGGAGGGGTGTCGGTCATGTGCTGGGGCTTCCTGATTGTGCTGAGCGGATTCTAGGCGATGAGTCGTGCAGGCGTCGATGGCTGCGCGCGCCAACCGCCGGCGAAGCGGTGCCGAGGCGGCTGATGATCCACGCGAGCATCAGCGCGTAGAGCGGATCGGTGATCTCCGCGGTGCGGCCGACGATCCAGATCTGCGCCGCCTCGAGCAGGGCGAGCCACATCGCGACGGTCAATGCCGATGCCAGCGGCCGCGATCCGCAGTCGCGCAGCAGGAACACGGCGGTGCCGTACAGGAAGGATTTGTGCAGCAGGTTGAGTGCATTGGTTGCCATGCTGCCGTCCAGGTAACCCGTGAACGGAATCCAGTGGAACGTGTTCGGGAGTGTCGTGAGGGTGAACGGATGCAGCGCCGTCAGCGCCAGGACGACGAAGATCGCGGCGACGACGAGCGCGGAGGCGAAGTGCTTCGACAGCAGCGGCAGGCAGGCCAGGGCCAGGGCGAGACCGGCGACGTTGTTGGCGCTGACCGCATTGCCGACGAACAGCGGCTGCAAAGCGACGATCGCGACTGCTCCCGCTCCGAGCCACGGCGGCGCCAGTGCGCGTGCCGGAGTGAACGCGAGCAGGCGAAAGAAGGCCAGCCACGCCACCACGTCGTGCACCACCCGTACCGGATCGATGTGCCGCTGCAGCAGCGGTTTGAGCGCATTCTTGACGTTCTGCAGGTCGATGGTCGGAACGAGCGGGAACCAGCGGTAGGCGACCCAGGCGAGTGCGAGCAGCAGCGGTGCCAATGTCATCATCGTCAGGGCCGGATTCGTGCCGCGGTCGAAATGGCGTTCGAACGGCACGCCCAGACCGAGGCCGACGAGGATGCCCGCCAGGTTCAACAGCGCATCGCCCATGGCCGGCACGCGGCCCGGAATCCACAGTTGCACGATCTGCAGGGCGACGGCCAGCACGAGGCCGAGCGCCGCGATCAGCGGCAGCTCCCACCAGCCGCTGGAGCGACCGCGCAGCGCCAGCGGCGCAATGAAGCCGTAGGGCACGAACAGCACGATGTTCGCAATGACGTTGCCGAGCGAGGTCGGGCCGTAGAGGGCGGTCAGGAAGGCGACGAACTGCTGCGTGCTCAATTCGCGCGCGGCGAACTCGAACGGATAGATCGAGCCGTAGCTGATCAGAACCGCGATCAGGATCAGGATCTGCAGCATGATCGGGGCAGGCCGGAGTCGACGCCGGCCTCGCCGCGGACGGCACAAACGCGAATGCGTCGCGGCTGCGCAGACCGGCACGATGCTGCGCGAACGATGCGGTGCACGGCTTCGCCCCCCGAAAGGACAATGCAGCGATTGTGGCGGTGATCGCGATGCTCGGCAAGAGCTGGCCGCCCGTTCAGGGCCGCCATCGTGGGACCGTCACGGTTGCGCACGCCGAGTGCGCCCCCGATGGTAGGATACTGGCATCGATCGTGCGGTCGCAGCGGAGGGGTATGCCATGAGGATCTCGATTTTCGGCACCGGCTACGTCGGGCTCGTGACGGGCGCGTGCCTTGCGGATGTCGGTCACCACGTCATGTGCGCGGACGTCGACGCGGTCAAGATCGCAAGACTGCGCGACGGCGTGATCCCGATCTACGAGCCGGGCCTCGCGCCGATGGTGCGCCGCAATGTGGCCGAGGGGCGGCTGAACTTCACCACCGACGCGGCCGAGGCGGTGGCGTACAGCGAGATGCAGTTCATCGCGGTCGGCACGCCGCCCGACGAGGATGGCTCGGCCGATCTGCAGTACGTGCTGGCCGTTGCACGGACGATCGGCACCCACATGGACGCCTACAAGGTCGTCGTCGACAAGTCGACGGTACCGGTCGGCACCGCCGGCAAGGTGCGCGCAGCGATCGGCGCGGCCCTGAGCGAACGTGGTGTCGCGCTGTCCTTCGACGTGTGCTCGAATCCGGAGTTTCTGAAGGAAGGCGCCGCGATCGAGGACTTCACCAAGAGCGCGCGCATCGTCGTCGGCACCGACTCCGAGGCGGTGCGTGTGCGCATGCGCGAGTGCTATGCGCCGTACAGCCGCAATCGCGACAAGCTGATGTTCATGGACGTGCGCGCCGCCGAGCTGACCAAGTATGCGGCCAATGCGATGCTCGCCACCAAGATCAGCTTCATGAACGAGATCGCCAACCTGGCCGAACGACTCGGTGCGGACATCGAACAGGTGCGCGTGGGCATCGGCTCGGATCCGCGCATCGGCTACCACTTCATCTATCCCGGCTGCGGCTATGGCGGCTCGTGCTTTCCCAAGGACGTCAGGGCGCTTGCGCGCACGGCGGTGCAGGTCGGCTATCGGGCGGAACTGCTCGAGGCGGTCGAGGCGGTCAACCGGCGCCAGAAGCAGGTCCTGTTCGACAAGCTCGCGCAGGCCTTCGACGGCGATCTGTCGGGCCGCACGATCGCGCTGTGGGGGCTCGCGTTCAAGCCCGATACCGACGACATGCGCGAGGCGCCCAGCCGCGTGCTGATGGAGTCGCTGTGGGCGGCCGGCGCGCGCGTGCGCGCATTCGATCCGGAAGCGATGCGGGAGGCCGAACGCATCTACGGCGGTCGGGCCGGGTTCGAGCTCGTCGCCCACCAGGCGGACGCGGTGGACGGGGCCGACGCGCTGGTGATCTGCACCGAATGGAAGCAGTTTCGGACCGTCGATTTCGCGTGGCTGAAGTCACGGCTGGCGCACCCGGTGCTGGTCGACGGGCGCAACCTGTTCGACCCGCGGGTGGTCAGGGAGGCCGGGCTGCTTTACTTTGCCGTCGGCCGCGCCGACTCGCTGCGGGCGGTCGTGTAGGCGCTCGCGGCGCGGCTACAGGCGCAGGATGGCCTCCCGGTTCGTCCATGAGAACACCTTTGCGGCCGCGTCAGGCTGCGGCAGCCACAGGTAGCCCGCGTGCTCGTCGTCGGCGAGCCGGATCGGGCAGATCTCGGGAACGCACAGGCTGAACACGTGCTCGACGTTGTGCGTGACCCCGGGGGCGTAGCGGTGGCGCCATTCGGCGCGGATCTCGAAGCGGTTGGTCTGCCGCCAGTCGCGCAGCGTCGTCGCGCTCGCGGTGAGGCCGGTCTCCTCGGCGACTTCGCGAATGGCTGCGGCGCGCGCGGTTTCGCCAGCTTCCAGGCTGCCCGTGACCGATTGCCAGAAGCCGGGCGGCGTGCGCCGCTCCAGCAGCAGGATGTCGCGTGCCGGCGTGTGGATCACGACCAGCACCGACACCGGCTGCTTGAACGGGGGCGTGGCGCTCATGGGGGCGCTCGCCGGCACGGATCGTCGTTCGCCACGAGATAGACCCACATCGGCGTGCCGTCGTCGGTGCGCTCGCGGCACGCCTCGTCCAGGATGTCCTGCGCGGTTGCGAAATCGAGCGGTGCTGCACGTCGCAAGTCGTCGGCGTGCTCGAGCACGAGCACGTGACCGCGTGCCGGCAGCCAGCTCAGATCGCCCAGACAGTCGGCCAGCGCGTCCCAGTTATGTCCGAACCAGGCCGGGAACTGCAGCGCCGCGGCGATGCGCTGCAGAAAATCCGTCTTGCCCGAGCACGCCTGCAGATCGATCGTCAGCAGCGCGAAGCCGTGCGCGCTCGCCGTCGCGGCGATCGCGCCGCGCAGATCGGCCGCGAGCCGATGCAGGCCCGGTGCGTCCGGCATCGACGTCGAATCGGCGCGTCCCGTGCTCGAGGAGTCGTCGGCGCGCCTCGTCCCCATCGATCACTCCACCTGGGCGGCCTCACGCGCCGACGACGTGCGTGTGCCGGTCGGCAGCGGCGGGTCGATGCGCCGGAAGCTGCGGTAGTGATCTTCGGTGTAGTAGAACACCTCGGGCGGCTTCCCGCCGGTGACGAAGCGGCGCGCTCCGCGGTCGCGTGCGCCCGGTGTCGGCACCGTGTACTCGCGGTAGTAGCCGCGCGGCTTGTCGGGCAGCAGCCGCTCGCGATTGTGGAATGTGCTGCCGTCCTTGCGGTACGGAAACGGGCCCCCGCGCAGGATCAGTTCGAGGGTTTCGATCGCCTCGGGCGGCAGGTCGGCCGTGGTGCGCTGCTGCGTGACCTCGGAGCCGGGGCGAAACCCGTCGGGCAGCCAGCCCTGCACGAGGGCGGCGAAGGCGACCGCGACGATCAGGCCCAGGCGCATGCCGCTGCGGCGCAGCGTGCTTCTCATCGTGGGGCTCAGCCGTGATCGGGGTCGGCGCGGCTGCCGCCGCGCGGGGCGGTCGCCGTGGCGGGGCGGATGCCGTGCTTGCGAACCAGCCCGCGCAGGAAATCGCCGATCGCCTCCAGGCGCGGGTTCGCCGGGTCCAGTCTGCGCGTGCGCTGGATCAGCGTGCGCGCCTGTGCCGCAAAGCGATCGTTCCAGCCGTTGTGCTCGATGTGGCGCAGCAGCGCCAGCGCCGCGTTGAACAGCACGTGCGGATTGCCCGGCATGCGGCGCACCGCGCTCATCATCTCGCTGACCGCGCCGTCGTAGTCGCCGCCCTGGGCCTTTCGTGCACCAGCGGCGATGTACTGCCGCACCTCGGCATGCAGCCGCTCCTCGATGCGCTCGGACAAGTCCTCGCGGCCGCGTTCGCGCAGCACGGCACGGGTCATCTCGATGGTCTGCTCGTCGCCGGCGTTGCGCAGGATGTCGGCGACGACCTCGCTGCCTTCGGCTTCGAGCTGGTGGTCGAGGCAGCCCCGGACGAGCTCGCATTTGAGCGTCGTCGACAGCTCCGCCTCGTCGCGACTGGCTGCCACGGCGAGCCGCATCGCCTCGCGGGCGGCCGCGTGCTCACCCCGGCCCTGATGCAGCAGCGCCTTCGACAGCGCACTGCACGCGGCGGCGCCGCGCGTGCCGCCCATCGTGCGGTCGAGGTCGCGGATCGTCGCCTCGGCCTCGGCGAAGCGCTGCTGAAGGAGCTGCGAGCGGACCAGGCGCAGGTGGTCCTCGGGGTCGCGAAAGTCCGAATGCTTGCCCTTGCGCACGACCTCCTCGAGCGCGCGCTCGGCAGCCTCGTAGTCGCCGGCGCTGACGGCGAGCTCGCCGAAGCGGCGCAAGCGGCCGACGCGGTGCGGCGAGAGCTCGACCGCGCTTGCCAGCACCTCGCAGGCCTGGCGTGGAAAGCCGAGTGCCTCGCGCACGCGTGCCAGCCAGTCATAGGCGTCGAGATAATAGGTGCTCTCGGCCACCAGGGCTTCGAGGATGGTCTCGGCGTCGTCGAGCCGGCCGCTCGCGAACAGCGTCCGCGCGAGCCCCAGCTGTGCCCACGGAATCGGCCGGGTTGCGAGAATGTCGCGATAGACCGCCTCGGCCTGCCGGGCCTGGCCGAGACCGCCATGCAGTTCCGCGCGCAGGCGCATGAAGTCGGTACGGTAGGCCGGGTGCGCCTGCTCGGCTTGCACGCACAGCTCGATCGCCTCCTGCGGGTCGCCGCCGGCGATGGCGCGGTGGATCGGCAGGAACGCGTCGCGCTTGGCGACGGCGCGCTGCAGACGGACCAGCAACGCGCTGGCGGTGAGCGGCTTGAGGATGTAGTCGTTGGGCGCGAGCTCGGCGGCGCCGACGATGCGCTCGTAGCTGCGCTCGCTCGAGATCATCACGAACAGCGTGTCGAGCGGAATGATCTGCTGGTTGCGCAGGTCCTCGAGCAGATGCTGGCCGTCCTGCCCGTCGCCGAGGTTGTATTCGCACAGGATCAGGTCGAAGCGCTGATCGCGCAGCTTGCGCAGTGCCGCGCCGGCCGACGGCGCGAACTGCACCCGCGTGAGCTGAAAGCCCTCGAGCATGCTGCGCAACTGCGCGCGCATGCCCTGGTTGGCTTCGACGACGAGGACGGAAAGGTCTTCAAGCATGGCGACGACGACCCGCTCGATGCAGCGCGTGGCGGTCGAGCATGCAGGCTACCAGAAAACGCCCGTCGGCTCGTCAGCTGGTGCCGACCTCGACGCGGGTTTCGACTTTCTGGCGCAGGCGGATGTGCAGCTCTCGCAGTTGCTTTTCGTCGACGTCGCTCGGCGCGTCGGTGAGCAGGCACTGCGCGCGCTGCGTCTTCGGGAACGCGATCACGTCGCGGATCGATTCGGCACCGGTCATCAGCGTGACGATGCGGTCCAGGCCGAACGCGAGCCCGCCGTGCGGCGGGGCGCCGTACTTGAGCGCATCGAGCAGGAAGCCGAACTTCTGCTGCGCTTCCTCGTCGCCGATGTTCAGCGCACGGAACACCTTGCGCTGCAAATCGGCACGATGGATACGCACCGAGCCGCCGCCGATCTCCCAGCCGTTCAGCGCGAGGTCATAGGCCTTGGCGAGGCACGCGCCGGGATCGGTCTCCAGCAGGTCGGCATGCTCGTCCTTCGGCGACGTGAACGGGTGGTGGCAGGCGATCCAGCGCTTGTCCTCGTCGTCGTACTCGAACATCGGGAAGTCGACCACCCACACCGGCGTCCACGCCTCGCCGGTCAGAAAACCCTTCTCGTGGCCGAGCTTGACGCGCAGTGCGCCGAGCGCGTCGTTGACGATCTTGACCTTGTCGGCCCCGAAGAAGATCAGGTCGCCGCTTTGCGCACCGGTGCGCTCGAGAATCGTGGTGAGCGCGCGCTCGTGCAGGTTCTTGACGATCGGCGACTGCAGGCCGGCCTCGTTGGGCTGGCTGGCGTCGTTGACCTTGATGTAGGCGAGCCCGCGCGCGCCGTAGATGCCGACGAACCTGGTGTATTCGTCGATCTCGCCGCGCGTGAGCGCGGCGCCGCCGGGCACGCGCATCGCCGCGACGCGGCCGCCGCTGGTGGCCGGGCCGCTGAACACCTTGAAGGCGACGTCCTCGACCGCGTCGGTGATGTCGCTGAGCTCGAGCGTGACGCGCAGGTCCGGCTTGTCGGAGCCGTAACGGCGCATCGCCTCGGCGTAGGTCAGGCGCGGGAACGGGTGCGGCAGCTCGACCGCGAGCGACTCGCGGAACACGAAGCGCACCATCTCCTCGATCAGCCCGGTGATCTGGTGCTCGTCCATGAACGAGGTCTCGAGGTCGATCTGCGTGAATTCGGGCTGGCGGTCGGCGCGCAGGTCCTCGTCGCGGAAGCACTTCGTGATCTGGTAGTAGCGGTCGAAGCCGGCCACCATCAGCAGCTGCTTGAAGAGCTGCGGCGACTGCGGCAGCGCGAAGAACTGGCCCGGATGCACGCGCGAGGGCACCAGGTAGTCGCGCGCGCCCTCGGGCGTGCTCTTGGTCAGCATCGGCGTCTCGATGTCGATGAAGCCGTGCGCGTCGAGAAAGCGGCGAAACGCCATCGCGACCTTGTAGCGCAGCATCAGGTTCTTCTGCATGTGCGGGCGGCGCAGGTCGATGACCCGGTGCGTCAGGCGCACGGTCTCGGAGAGCGTCTCGTCGTCGAGCAGGAAGGGCGGCGTCGCCGAAGCGTTGAGCACCTCGATGTCGTGGCACAGCACCTCGATCTCGCCGGAGGTGAGGTTGGGGTTTTCGGTGCCGGCCGGACGGCGGCGCACGCTGCCGGTCACGCGCAGCACGAACTCGTTGCGAATCGACTCGGCAGTCTCGAACATGCTGGGACGATCGGGGTCGCAGACGACTTGCACGAGCCCTTCGCGGTCGCGCAGGTCGACGAAAATCACGCCGCCGTGGTCACGGCGACGGTGCACCCAGCCGCACAGCGTGACGGTCTGGTCGAGATCGGCGGCGGTAACCTGGCCGCAGTAGTGGGTTCGCATCAGTTCGATTCCGGGTCGGTTGGGCCGCCCCTTGACGGTGTGGGCGACGTCGTGTCGGGCGCCGGCCCGCCGGGCGGGGCTCAGGGTTGCGGGGAGCGGATATTCAGCCGGGGTGGCAGGCACAGCTGCCGGCGCAGCCGCCGGCGCTCGCGCCTTCGCTCGCCGTGTTCTCGGCGGGCTTGGGGGTCGGCTGCGCGCTGCCGCCCTTGAAGTCGGTCGCGTACCAGCCGCTGCCCTTGAGCTGGAAGCCGGCCGCCGAGACCAGCTTGACGTAGGTGTCGGCGCCACAGGCGGGGCAGGTCGTGAGCGGCTCGGCATTCATCTTCTGAATGTGTTCTTTCCGGGTTCCGCAGCTGTCGCAACGATATTCGTAAATGGGCATGGCAACCTCCGCACAGGCAAGCGTGAAATTCTAGCAGATCGGTTCGACAAGACGCGAAATGGGGGCGCGGGCGACCGAGTTCAAGGGTGGCGGAATCGTCGAGGCCGACGCCGCGGGAGGTTCAGAACCGATCGAGATAGTAGTCGGTCAGCGGCTGGCCCCAGAACAGCGCGACGATGCCCGCCGCGGCCAGATACGGACCGAACGGAATCGGCACGTTGCGCCCGTGGCGGGCGAGTGCGATCAGGCTGATGCCGACCACCGCGCCGACCAGCGAGGACAGCAGGATGGTGAGCGGCAGGATGTGCCAGCCCAGCCACGCGCCGATCGCGCCGAGCAGCTTGAAGTCGCCGTAGCCCATGCCCTCCTTGCCGGTGGCGAGCTTGAACAGCCAATACACCGACCACAGCGACAGATAGCCGGCCATTGCGCCGACCACGGCGGTGGGCAGCTCGGTATAGGTCGCACCGAGATTGAACGCCAGCCCGATCCACAGCAGCGGCAGCGTCAGCGTGTCGGGCAGCAGCTGGGTGTCGAGATCGATGAAGGCGAGGGTGATCATCGTCCACACGAAGATCAGCGCGCCGAGCGCGGCGAGGCCAAAGCCGAAGTGCCAGGCGGCGTAGCCGGACAGGACCGCGCTCAACATCTCGACCACCGGATAGCGGCGGCTGATCGGTGCGTCGCAGTGGCGGCAGCGGCCGCGCAGCACGACGTAGCTGACCAGCGGGATGTTCTCGAGCGCGGTGATGACGTGGCCGCAGTGCGGGCAGCGCGAACGCGGCGTGGCGAGGTTGAAGCGCTCGAGCGCGGGCGGATCCTCGCCACGCAGTTCGGCGGCCTGGGCGGCCCATTCGCGTTCCATCATCTTCGGCAGCCGATGGATCACGACGTTCAGAAAGCTGCCGATGAAAAGGCCGACCACGGCCGCGAGCAGGGCGAAGACGACAGGGTCGTGCAGCAGTTCGATCATGGGTTCGTCGCAGGTGGGCCGCCCGGCGCGCGGCCGGGCGGCGGCGCGGCTCTCAGACCACCGAGCCGAGCTTGAAGATGGGCAAATACATCGCGACCACGAGGCCGCCGATCACGACGCCGAGGAAGACCATGATGATCGGCTCGAGCAGGGTCGACAGACCCGCCACCGCATCGTCGACTTCCTGCTCGTAGAAGTCGGCGACCTTGCCGAGCATCGAGTCGAGCTGGCCCGCCTCCTCGCCGATCGACACCATCTGCACGACCATGGTCGGGAACACGTTGGCGTTCTGCATCGACACCGTGAGGCTGGTGCCGGTGCTGACCTCGGTCTGGATCTGCTTCGTCGCGGTCAGGTAGACGTGGTTGCCCGAGGCGCCGCCGACCGAGTCGAGTGCCTCGACGAGCGGCACACCGGCGGCGAACATCGTCGACAGCGTTCGCGCCCAGCGCGCGACCGTGGCCTTGCGGATGATGTCGCCGACCACCGGAATCTGCAGCACCATGCGGTCGACGGCGTTCTGCATGTTCGGCGAGCGCTTGTACAGGTAGCCGATCGCGAGCACCGTGCCGACGATGATGCCGAAGATCAGGTACCAGTATTGGACGAAGAAGTCCGACATCGCGATGACGAGCAGCGTCGGGGCCGGCAGGTCGGCACCGAAGCTCGTGAATACGTTCTTGAACTCGGGGATCACGAACAGCATCATCACCGAGATCACCAGCGCGGCGACGACGACGACCGCGATCGGGTAGAACAGCGCGGACTTGATCTTGCTCTTGATCGCGAGGATTTTTTCCTTGTAGGTGGCCAGGCGGTCGAGCAGGTTGTCGAGGATGCCGGCCTGTTCGCCGGCAGCGACCAGGTTGCAGAACAGCTTGTCGAAATGCACCGGGTGCTTGGCGAAGGCCTGCGACAGGCTCGAGCCGGTTTCGACGTCGGTGCGGATCTCGTTGAGCAGGCGCGCGAGGCTCGGGTTGGTCGCACCCTTGATGCCGATGTCGAAGGCCTGCAAGAGTGGCACGCCCGAGCGCATCATCGTGGCGAGCTGGCGGGTGAAGAGGGCGATGTCCTTCTCGGTGATCTTGCGACCGCGGGACATCTTCTTCTTCTTGACCTTCGTCGCCATCACGCCCTGGCGGCGGAGCGTGGCCTGCACGACGGTCTCGCCGGTGGCGCGGATCTCGCCGCGCACGATCTTGCCGGTCTTGTCCTTGCCTTCCCAGTGGAACAGATGTTCCCTCGGATTTGCGGCTGCGTTGCGTCTGGCCGGGGCCGTGGTTGCCATGAATGATCCCTGATGCGCGCGTTATTCGTTGGTCGTTGCCAGCACTTCCTCGAGCGAGGTGATGCCCTGCTTCACTTTCAACAGCCCGGACTGGCGCAGGTCCTTGACCCCTTCGCGCTGCGCCTGCTCGGCGATGTCCATCGAGTTGCCGTTGGTCATGATGATCTGTGCGATCTCGTCGCTGATCGGCATGACCTGATAGATGCCCACTCGCCCCTTGTAGCCGGTTCCGTTGCAGCGCTCGCAACCGACCGGACCGTAAGGGCGCCAGCTGCCGTCGAGATCCTCCGCCGAGAAACCCGCCTGCAGCAGCGCTTCGACCGGAAGGTCGACCGGCTGCTTGCAGCTGCACAGGCGCCGTGCGAGCCGCTGGGCGGAGATCAGGATCACCGACGATGCGATATTAAACGGCGCGACGCCCATATTCTTGAGCCGCTCGAGCGTGGTCGGCGCATCGTTGGTGTGCAGCGTCGACAGCACGAGGTGGCCGGTCTGGGCCGCCTTGATCGAGATCTCGGCGGTCTCGAGGTCGCGGATCTCGCCCACCATGATGACGTCCGGGTCCTGACGGAGGAATGAGCGCAGCGCGGCAGCGAAGGTGAGCCCGGCCTTGTCGTTGACGTTGACCTGGTTGATGCCGGCGAGATTGATTTCGGCGGGGTCTTCCGCGGTCGAGATATTGACGCCGGCGGTGTTCAGGATGTTGAGGCAGGTGTAGAGCGACACCGTCTTGCCCGAACCGGTGGGGCCGGTGACGAGGATCATGCCGTAGGGGCGTTCGACCGCGGCGAGCAGGGACTTCTTCTGCTCGGGCTCATAGCCGAGCGCATCGATGCCGAGCATCGCCGACGACGGGTCGAGGATACGCATGACGATCTTCTCGCCATGCAGGGTCGGCAGCGACGACACCCGAAAATCGATCGCCTTGTTCTTGGACAGCACCAGCTTCATGCGTCCGTCCTGGGGTACGCGCTTTTCCGAGATGTCCAGGCGCGAGATCACCTTGATGCGCGCGGCGATCTTGTCTTTCAGCACCAGCGGCGGCTGGGCCACCTCGCGCAGGATGCCGTCGGTGCGCACGCGGATGCGGTAGTACTTCTCGTACGGTTCGAAGTGGATGTCCGATGCGCCCTCGTTGATCGCATCGATCAGCACCTTCTGGATGAAGCGCACGACCGGTGCGTCGTCGACCTCCTGCGCCGCGTCGTCGCCTTCCTTGTCGGTCGGGGCCTCCTGCTCGAGGAGGTCCATGTCGAAATCTTCGCCGGTGAGCTCCTTGAGGGTCTGCTCGGCCGACTCGGACAGGCGTTCGACCAGGCGTGCGAGCTTGTCGGCTTCGGCGACCACCACTTCGACCTGCATGCCGCTCTGGAAGCGGATCTCGTCGAGCACGCGCATGTTGGACGGATCGGCCGTGGCGACGATGAGACGGTTCTGGCGCTTGACCAGCGGCACGACCTGGTGCTTGGCCATCAGCTTGCGGTCGATCGCATCGCGCGGGACGGTGCTCTGGTCGAGGGCGCCGACGTCGAACAGCGGGTAGCCGAAGGTCTCGGCCGCGAAATGGGCGAGGCCCCGGTGGTCGAGCAGCTTGCGCTGCACGAGCTCGTGGATGAAGCCGTTGGCCGCGTTGCCGGCAGCGCTGGTGCACACGATCGCGTCGGCTTCGGACAGCCGTCCGTTCTGGATCAGTGCGCGGGCCAGCCCGCTCAGAGGTATCTGGGGATTCGCTGCCATGGCCGACCGAAATTAGCTGCGCCTGATCTTGCCCGTGCCGTCGGGGCTTGTAAAGGGCCGTGGCAGTCGGTTCCGGCCGTGCGCGGCCGACTCGACGCTAGTCGTTGCCGTCGTGCCGGTCCTGGGCGCTGCTGGGGCGATAGAGGCGCGCCATGCGCACCATCTTGTCCTCGGACTGGATCACCTCGATCGGTACGCCGTTGATGCGAATCGAAAGGTCCGCCTCGGGGATGTCCTGCAGGTATTCGAGGATCAGTCCGTTGAGCGTCTTGGGCCCTTCCACCGGCAGATCCAGCCCGAGGCGGCGATTGAGCTCGCGCAGGTTGCGTGTTCCGTCCACGAGCACGGTGCCGTCCTCGCCCCAGGTCAGCTTCTCGCTGCTGTCGGGCATGCTGGTGGTGAACTTGCCGATCAGCTCCTCGACGATGTCCTCGAGCGTGAGCAGCCCGAGCAGCTCGCCGTATTCATCGACGACGAGTGCCAGCCGCTGCTGGTTTTCCTGGAAGAACTGCAGCTGCGAGTACACCGGCGTGTCGGCCGGGATGAAGTAGGGCTTGGCCACCATCTCGCGGATCGACTCGACGCGAAAGCCCGGTTCGAGCACGTGACCGAGCAGCCGGCGCAGATGCAGGACGCCGATCACGCGCTCGTTGTCGCCCTCGAGCACCGGCAGGCGCGTGTGATAGCTGGTCGCGATCTGCTGGCGAATCTGCTCTTCGGGCAGGCGCAGATCGATGCTTTCGATCGCGCCGCGTGGCGTCATCACATCCTCGACGGTGATGTGTTCGAGATCGAAGAGATTGATCAGGATGTCGCGGTTCTTCTGTGGGATGTACTGTCCCGACTCGAGCACCATCGCCCGCAACTCCTCGACCGACAGGCTGGCTGCCTTGCCCGCCTGCGGTTGCAGGCGCAGCAGCCACAGGATGCCGGAAACGAAGAGATTCACGAACCACACCGCCGGGTACGACAGACGCAGCAGATAGCTGAGCGGATAGCTCACGAACAGCGCCAGCCGGTCGGCATGATGCGCGCCGATGACCTTGGGCGTGATCTCCGAGAACACCAGGATCAGAAAGGTCAGCAGCACCGTTCCGGCCGCGAGAGCCCAGCCCTCCTCCCCGACGAGGTGGATCGTGATCACGCTGGCGAGCGTGGCCGCAGCGACGTTGACGAGGTTGTTGAACAGCAGGATGACGCCCAGCAGGCGGTCGGTCTTGTCGAGCAGGTCGAGCGCGAGCTGGGCACCGTGGTGCCCGGCGCGCGCGAGCGAGCGCAGGCGATAGCGGTTGGAGGCCATCATGACCGTCTCGGTCATCGACGACATGGCGGAGAGCGTGAGCAGCACGCCGAGCGCTGCAAACTGCGTAGCGAGTGAGATGTCTTCCACGTGACGGGGTCAGGTTGCGAATGAGGGTGCGTCCGGATCGGTGCGCCCGGCCTCGGACGGAGTGTCGCCGGGTGACGGATCAGCCGGCACGGCCGAGCACGATCTCGATGACGAAGCGGCTGCCCATGTATGCCAGCATCAGCGCGACGAAGCCGGCCAGCGTCCAGCGCAGCGCCACGCGGCCGCGCCAGCCCCAGACGTGGCGGCCGAACAGCAGCACGCCGAACAGCAGCCAGGAGGTGATCGCGAAGACGGTCTTGTGATCGAAGCGGAAGGCCTGCCCGAACAGCGTCTCGGAGAACACGATGCCCGAACCCAGGGTGAGCGTGAGCAGCACGAACGCGATCGCGACCAGTCGGAACAGCATCGTCTCCATCGTCAGCAGCGGGGGCAGGCCGGCGATCGTGCGGCTGATCCGCCCGCTGTGCAGCTGGCGCTCGGCGACTGCCATCAGCATCGCGTGCAATGCCGCGAGCGTGAACAGGCTGTAGGCGAGCATTGCGACGATGAAGTGGGCGCGAAAGGCCGGCGACGCCGCGTTGGCGAGCACATGCTGGCCGGGAAAGATCATCGGCAACAGGCTGCCGACGATGCCGGCCGGCAGCACCAGCGCGTGCAGCCCGTCGAGCCGCGCGTAGAACGTCTCGATCCAGTAGAAGCACACCGCCAGCCACACCATCAGCGAGACTGCCACGCCGAAGCCGAAACGCATGCTCTCGCCGGAGAACATCGAGCCATGGATCGCGAGGCCGTGCATCGCCAGCGCGCCGAGCAGCACCATGCGCTCGGTCGACGACATGCCGTGTCGCCGCGCCTGGGCGCCGCGCATCTGGGTACGCCAGAACCACAGGCCGAGCGTGCCGTAAAGCAGGGCGGCGAGGAGATGAAGTAGAATGCCGTGCATAGATCCTGCACAGTTTACTCCAACTCCAATCGCGACGCTCTCACCCGATATGCTCGACAATCTCACCCAACGCCTCTCGAAAGTCGTCAAGACGCTGCGCGGCCAGGCGCGCCTGACCGAGGACAACATCCAGGAAGCGCTGCGCGAA